>NZ_JBELLZ010000074.1:0-18001 GCF_042096255.1 Sphingomonas sp.
AGTTCGCCGGCTATTGGATGCCCGTCCAGTATGAAGGCATCATGGCCGAGCATCTCTGGGTGCGCGAGCATGCCGGCCTGTTCGACGTCAGCCACATGGGCCAGCTGCTGGTGAGCGGGCCGGGCTCCGTTGCGGCGCTGGAGGCGCTGCTGCCCGCCGACATCAGCGGCCTGAAGATGAACCAGGCGCGCTATTCGCTGCTGCTGGACGGGAATGGCGGCATCCTCGACGACCTCATGCTGACGCGCCGGGCGGACGAGGAGACGTATATCGTCGTCAACGGGGCGACCAAGTACGACGACATCGCGCACCTCATCGAGCATCTGCCCGACGACGTGACGCTGAACCTGATGGACGAGCATGCCTTGCTCGCGCTGCAGGGGCCCAAGGCGGCGGACGTGCTGTCGCGGCTGGTGCCGGGCGTCGAAGCGCTGGTGTTCATGCAAGCCGATTCGTTCGACTGGCAGCACCACAATCTGTGGATCAGTCGCTCGGGCTATACCGGCGAGGACGGCTTCGAAATCTCGATCCCCGCCGAAGTGGCGGAAGCATTCGCCGATCTGCTGCTGGAGCAAGCCGAGGTGGGCGCGATCGGCCTTGGCGCACGCGATTCGCTGCGGCTGGAGGCGGGTCTGCCGCTCTACGGCCATGACTTGTCCCCTGAGACGACGCCGATCGCCGCCGACTTGGGCTTCGCTCTGTCGAAGCGGCGGCGCGAGGCGGGCGACTTTCCCGGTGCCGAGCGCATCCTCGGCGAGCGGGCCAACGGCGCGCCAACGAAGCGCGTCGGCCTCAAGGTCGAGGGCCGCCAGCCGGTGCGCGAGGGCGCGACGGTGGTGGACGAGCGCGATCACGAGATCGGCCGCGTCACTTCCGGCGGCTTCGCGCCCAGCGTCGGCGCGCCGATCGCCATGGCCTATGTTCCGCGCGACCTCGCCACGCCGGGCACCCGCCTGCGCCTGTGCCAGCGCGGCAAGCATCACTGGGCGGAGGTGACGCCGATGCCCTTCGTCCCCCACCGCTATCATCGTGGAGCCTGAGCCATGCCCCGCTATTTCACCACCGAGCACGAATGGATCGACGTCGATGGGCAGACCGGGACGGTCGGGATCAGCGACTATGCGCAAGGGCAGCTCGGCGACATCGTGTTCGTCGACGTGCCCGAGGCGGGCAAGAAGCTGGAAAAGGGCGACGATGCCGCAGTCGTCGAGAGCGTCAAGGCGGCGAGCGACGTCTATGCGCCCGTGTCCGGCAGCGTGACCGAGGGCAATCCCGCGCTCGCCGACGAGCCGGCGCTGGTGAACAGCGATCCGGAGGGCGAGGGCTGGTTCTTCCGCCTGACGCTGGCGGATGCGGGCGAGCTCGATGCGCTGATGGATGAGGACGCGTACAAGGCGTTTGTCGCGAGACTGTGATGTGAACTCCCCTCCCTGGAAGGGAGGGGCTGGGGTTGGGTGGAGTGCTCGCGCTACGGCGCAGCGGGCGCTAAGCCCTCCGTACACCCCAAGACGCTACCCACCCCCTGCCCCCTCCCTCAAAGGGAGGGGGGGAGTTGCTCCCCATGCGTTACCTTCCCCTCACCGGCCATGATCGCGAGGCGATGCTCGCCACCATCGGTGTCCACTCGATCGACGACCTGTTCGTCGACGTGCCCGAGGCGGCGCGGCTCAGCGGCCCGATCAAAGGCCTGCCGCTCCATGCCAGCGAACTGGCGGTCGAGCGCCACATGACCAGGCTCGCCCGCAAGAACATTGTCGCGGGCGAGGTGCCCTTCTTCCTCGGCTGCGGCGCCTATCGCCACCACGTGCCCGCCAGCGTCGATCACCTGATCCAGCGCGGCGAGTTCCTCACCGCCTATACGCCCTATCAGCCCGAGATCGCGCAGGGCACGCTGCAGATGCTGTTCGAGTTCCAGTCCCAGGTCGCGCGCCTGCTCGGCACCGATGTGGCGAACGCCAGCATGTACGACGGTTCCACCGCCTGCTGGGAAGCGGTGACGATGGCGCGGCGGATCACGAAGCGCGCGAAGGCGATCCTGTCGAGCGGCCTGCACCCGCACTACGTCTCGGTGGCGAAGACGATGGCGAAATATACCGGCGATACGCTGGAGACGGCGCTGCCGACGCTGACCGCCGTGACCGACGTCGATGCGCTGATCGCGGCGATCGACGACGACACCAGCTGCGTCGTCGTCCAATATCCCGACATCCTCGGCCGCATCGCCGACCTGCGCCCGCTCGCCGACGCCTGCCACGCGAAGAAGGCGCTGCTGATCGCGGTCGTCACCGAGCCGGTGGCGATGGGCGCCTTGGTCTCGCCGGGCGAGATGGACGCCGATATCGTCGTTGGCGAGGGCCAGTCGCTCGGCGTCGGCCTCCAGTTCGGTGGTCCTTACGTCGGGCTGTTCGGCTGCAAGGAGAAATACGTGCGCCAGATGCCCGGCCGCCTCTGCGGCGAGACGGTGGATGCGGATGGCCGCCGCGGCTTCGTGCTGACCCTCTCCACCCGCGAGCAGCACATCCGCCGCGAGAAGGCGACCAGCAACATCTGCACCAATTCAGGGCTTTGCGCCCTGGCCTTCTCGATTCACATGACCCTGCTTGGCGAAGCTGGGTTGCGCAGGCTGGCTGGCGTCAACCACGCCGGTGCCTGCCGGGCGGCAGAGCGGCTGGCGCAGGTGCCGGGCGTGCGGCTGGTCAATGACAGCTTCTTCAACGAGTTCACGCTCGATCTCGGCCGCGAGACCCGGCCGATCGTGCGTGACCTGGCGCAGCACGACATTCTGGCGGGCGTGTCGCTCGGCAAGCTCTATCCCGATGGCGACGGGCGCGAGAACGGGCTGGTGGTCGCGGTGACCGAGACGACGACACAGGACGATGTCGAGGCGCTGGCGACGGCACTGGAGGAGGCGCTGGCATGAGCAACCTGCTTCAAATGTTGGACTTTCTGTGGCTCAACATCCGCATGAACAGCTTCCGCCGCCAAGCTCCCCAGTCCGGCCCGTTGAGAACCGCGTCTGCGCCTCAACCGTCTCAATTTGTCTCCCCTTCAATCATGCTCGGAGCAGCCTGACATGGCACCGAACCAGAGCGGCTGGCGCCCCGAAATGACCAAGCGCGACCATGAGGCGCCCGCCACCTTCACCGGCAATCGCGCGCTGATGCTGGAAGAGCCGCTGATCTTCGAGATCGGCGACGACAAGACCACCGGCGTCGACTTCGCCGAGGGCGATGTCGCTGGCGACCGCCTCGGCGGGCTCACCCGCAAGGCGCCGATCGGCCTGCCCGGGCTGTCCGAGCCCGAGACGGTGCGCCACTACACCCGGCTCAGCCGCCAGAACTACGCCATCGATCTTGGTCTGTTCCCGCTCGGCAGCTGCACGATGAAGCACAACCCGCGCCTCAACGAGCGGATGGCGCGGCTGCCCGGTTTCGCCGACGTCCACCCGCTCCAGCCGGTCGATACCGTGCAGGGCGCGCTGGGCGTGATCAACGAGCTCGCCTTCTGGCTGATCGACCTGACCGGCATGCACGGCGTCGCGATGAGCCCCAAGGCGGGCGCGCACGGCGAGCTGTGCGGCATCCTGTGCATCAAGGCGGCGCTGGAGAAGCGTGGGCAAGGGCATCGCAAGGTGATCCTGGTCCCCGAATCGGCGCACGGCACCAATCCCGCCACCGCCGCCTTTGCCGGCTTCACCGTGGAGGACATTCCCGCTACTGTCGAAGGCCGCGTCGACCTCGACGCGCTCAAGGCCCGGCTCGGGCCGGACGTCGCCGCGGTGATGATCACCAACCCCAACACCTGCGGCCTGTTCGAGCGCGACATGAAGGCGATCTCGGACGCGGTGCATGCGGCGGGCGGCTACGTCTATTGCGACGGGGCCAACTTCAACGCGATCGTCGGCCGGGTCCGCCCCGGCGACCTCGGCGTCGATGCGATGCACATCAACCTGCACAAGACCTTCTCCACCCCGCACGGCGGTGGCGGGCCGGGCTCGGGCCCGGTGGTGCTGTCCGAGGCGCTGTCGCCGTTCGGCCCACTGCCGTTCACCGCGCGCTACGAGGACGGGCACATCCGCCTGATCGAGGAAGAGAGCGTCGGCGACGACCATCCCGACAGCTTCGGCCGGATGACCGCCTTCCACGGCCAGATGGGCATGTTCACACGGGCCTTGACCTACATCCTCAGCCATGGCGCGGACGGTCTGAAGCAAGTCGCCGAGGATGCGGTGCTCAACGCGAATTACGTGCTGCGCTCGCTGGAGGACGTGCTGGATGCGCCCTTCGGCCCAAGCGGGCCGTGCATGCATGAGGCCTTGTTCTCGGACGAGGGTTTCCCGCAGGGCTTCTCCACGCTGGACGTCGCCAAGGGGCTGATCGACGAGGGCTTCCACCCGATGACGGTCTATTTCCCGCTGGTGGTGCACGGCGCGATGCTGGTCGAGCCGACCGAGACCGAGTCGAAGGCGGCGCTGGACCAGTTCATCGGCGCGCTCCGCTCCGTGGCGGAGCGGGCGAAGGCGGGCGATGCGACGCTCAAGTCCGCCCCGCACTACGCCCCGCGTGCGCGGCTCGACGAGACGCTGGCGGCAAGGAAGCCGCGGCTGGTGTGGAAGCGGGACACGATGGGGCAGGCGGCGGAATAGCTGAGGCAGGGTTACTCGTTCCGGTAGGGCGAAGGGCCGCCCTCCGCGATAAACCGGTCGATCCGCGCCTCCAGCACCGGCATCGGCACGCTGCCGAGGCTGAGCACCGTATCGTGGAAAGCGCGCACGTCGAACCTGGTGCCCAGCGCCGCCTCCGCCTTGGCGCGGGCGCGCTGGATGGTGAGCTGGCCGAGGTAATAGGACAGCGCCTGGCCGGGCCAGCCGATGTAGCGGTCCACCTCGGTCTTCACCTCCTGCTCGGAGAGGGCGGTGTTGTCGCGCAGGTAGGCTTGCGCCTGTTCGCGGCTCCAGCCCTTGGCGTGGACGCCGGTGTCCACCACCAGCCGCGCCGCCCGCCAGGCCTGGTAGGAGAGCATGCCGAACCGCTCGTAGGGCGTCTGGTAGAAGCCCATCTCGTCGCCCAGCCGCTCGCAATAGAGCGCCCAGCCCTCGCCATAGGCGGAGATGTAGCTATTGCGGCGGAACGGCGGCAGGTCGGTGTTCTCGCTGGCAAGCGGGATCTGGAAGGCGTGGCCCGGCGCGCTCTCGTGCAGGGTCAGCGCAGGCAGCTGAAACAAGGGGCGCGAGGGAAGGTCGTAGGTGTTGACCAGATACACGCCCGGCCCGCCGCGCCCGGCGGTGTAGAACGGTGCGATCTCCGGCGGCACCGGCACGATGGCGAAGCGCTGGCGTGGAAGGCGGCCGAACCATTTCGCCGCCATGCCGTCGAAGCGCTTGGCCATCCATGCCGCTTCCTTGAGCAACTGGTCTGGCGTGGCGGCGTAGAATTGCTTGTCGGTGCGCAGGAAGGTGAGGAGGGCGGGGAGGTCGCCCGCGAACTTTACCTCTTTGCGGATCGCTTCCATCTCGCCGCGGATTTTCGCCATTTCGGCAAGGCCGAGCGTGTGGATCTGCTCGGCGCTCATGTCCAGCGTGGTGAAGGCGCGGATGCGGCTCTGATAGTAAGCGGGCCCGTCCGGCAGCGTGGTGGCGGCGAGTTCCTTGCGCAGGCCTGGGAAGTAGGTGTCGCGGACAAAGCCGAGGAGCTTGCGATAGGCGGGGATCACCTTATCGCCGATCACCGCCCGCGCCTCGGCCTGGAGCGCCGCTTTGGTCGCCGGCGCCATGGTGGCGGGCAGCTTGGTGAACGGCTCCCAATAGGGCGTCTTCTCGGGCGAGGCGGCGTCCGCTACCTGCGCGATGGGTGCGTCACGGCCCTGCATGACAATCGCGGGTGGGGTGAAGCCGCGGGCGAGACCGGCCTGCATCGCCGCGGCTTGCTGGTCGAAGTAGCGCGGGAAGTCGGCAAGAAGGCTCAGGTAGTTGCGATAGTCCCGCTCTCCATTGGCGAAATCGCCGCGTGCGGCATATTGCAGGTCCGACCAAAAGGCGCTGTCGCCGTTGACCGGCTTCTCCCATTCGCGGAACCGCTCGTCGTCCAGGTTGGCGGCGACCTGCTGGCGATAGACCTGATAGTCGATCCGCACTTCGGGCGAGAGGCGCATAGGGTCGATCGCGTCGAGGCGGCGGAGCGTCTCCTGCCACTTGGTGGCACGGCGCGCGTGCGCGGCGGGAGAGATGTCCGGCAGGTGGGGCGAGACTTCGTTCGGATCGCCATCGTCGATCCGTTCCTGCTTCCGCCATTCCCATTCCTCGGTCCAGATCGCGCGGAAGGCGGTGTCGGCGGGGGCCTGCACTGGCGGCGCAGCGGTGACCAGGGCAATCGGGGCGGCGGCGAGGAGGAGGGACGACATGGCCGGACGGTGGCTGATGCCTCGCTCGCCAGCAAGGTCAGTCCACCGGCGCCCCTAGCGCCTGCCGTGTCTCCTCCTGGCGGCGCAGGTGTTCGCGCCAGACGATGTAAAGGCCGCTCGCCACAATCACCGCCGCGCCGATCCAGGTGGCGCGCGTCGGCAGGTGGTCGAACGCCAGCCAGCCGAACAGGGTGGCCCAGATCAGCGCGGTATAGTCCATCGGCACCACCGCGGATACGCTGCCGAGGCGGAGCGAGCTGGTCATCACGATCTGCCCCGCGCCCCCGGCCAGCCCGAGGCCGACTAGGAGCAGCCAGACCGTCGGCGGGTGCTCCTGCGCGTAGAAGGCGTAGAGCAGGCCGAGCGGAGGCAGCGACAGCACCGAGAACCAGAAGACGGTGGTGAGCGGAGCCTCGGTCCGCCCGATCTGGCGCAGCAGGATCGAGACGGTGGCGACCAGTATCGCCGCCGCGATGCCAAAGACGGCGCCGGCGAGCGGGAAGTGGCCGCTGCCCGGCTGCGCGACGATCAGCACGCCGGCAAAGCCCACCAGCACCGCCGCCCAGCGCCGCCACCCGGTCGGCTCACCCAGCACCAGCGCCCCCAGAATGGTGGCAAAGATCGGCATGGAGAAGCCGAGCGTGGTCGCCTCGGCGAGCGGCAGCAGGATCAGCGCGGTGAAGGTGCACCCCATCGACACCAGCCCCACCGCCGCGCGGCCGACATGGGCGCCGAAGCGGGCGGTGCGCAGGCTGGCGAGGCCCGGCCCGGCGAGCACCACGCCGATCACCAACCAGCTTGCCCCGAACTGTCGCCAGAACAGGATCTCCGGCAGCGCGGCCCCGCCCGCTTCCGCCAGCTTGATCAGCACGTTCATCACTCCGAATAGAGCAACGGAAGCAAGGCGCAATCCGATCGCCCGCAGGATGTTGTCCGATGTCGCCATTGCTCGCCGCGTAGCCACCCGGCAAGGCCGCGGACAAGAGGTGACGGGCGCGAAACTGGTCGTTATCGCCACCGGCCATGAAGCATGCCCTGCCCGTCTCCCGCGACGATTTCGCCGCCTGGTATCAATCCGTCATCACCGAGGCCGACATGGCCGAGGAGAGTGGCGTGCGCGGTTGCATGGTCATTCGGCCATGGGGCTATGGCATGTGGGAGCGCATGCAGCGGCTGCTGGACGACCGGATCAAGGCGACCGGCCACGAGAATTGCTACTTCCCGCTGTTCATCCCGCTCTCCTACTTCGAGAAGGAGGCCGAGCACGTCGAGGGTTTCGCCAAGGAGATGGCGGTGGTCACCCACCACCGGCTGATCGCCGACGGGAAGGGCGGGCTGACCCCCGATCCCGAGGCGAAGCTGGAGGAGCCGCTGGTCGTCCGCCCGACCAGCGAGACGGTGATCGGCACCGCCTTCGCGCGCTGGGTGCAGAGCTGGCGCGACCTGCCCGTACTGATCAACCAATGGGCCAATGTCGTCCGCTGGGAGATGCGCACCCGCATGTTCCTGCGCACCGCCGAATTCCTCTGGCAGGAGGGCCACACCGCCCACGCGACGGCGGAGGAGGCCCGCGAGGAGACGCTGCGTATGCTGGAGGAATATCGCGCCTTTGCCGAGGACTGCCTGGCGCTGCCGGTGATCGCGGGAGAGAAGCCGGAGAACGAGCGGTTTCCGGGGGCGGTGGCGACGTTCAGCATCGAGGCGATGATGCAGGATGGCAAGGCGTTGCAGGCGGGAACCTCGCACTTCCTGGGCACGAACTTCGCCCACGCCCAGAACATCCGCTTCCAGAATGCGGAGGGGCAGCTGGAATATGCCAACACCACCAGCTGGGGCGTCTCCACCCGAATGATCGGCGGCGTCATCATGGTCCATGGCGACGACGACGGCCTGCGCGCGCCGCCGCGGATCGCGCCCTGGCAGGTGGTGATCGTGCCGATGTTGCGCGATGCGCCCGAGGACGAGACAATTGTCATCTATTGTAAGGCTTTGCAGAAGGAACTTGCCGCGCAGTCCGCGTTCGGCGAGCCGGTGCGTGCGCTGCTCGACCTCAAGCCTGCCAAGGCGGCGACCAAGCGCTGGGGCTGGGTGAAGAAGGGTGCGCCGCTGATCCTGGAGGTGGGCGGGCGCGACATGGCGGGCGGTAACGTCTCGGTGATCCGGCGCGACCGGCTGTACCGGGCAGACGGCAAGCTCGACAGCGCGGTGGTGGCGAAGGACGATTTCGTCGCAGGCGTTGCAGAGACGCTGGCCGAGATCCAGCAGGGCCTGTTCGACGAGGCCAAGGCGCGGCTGACCGCGGGCATCCGGCCGGTGAACGAATGGAATGACTTGGCAGCGATGTTTGCCGAAGCGGTGGAGAAACCCGGCTGGGCCGATGTCGCCTGGTCGCGGCCGACCGGCGCGGCGCTTGACGCCGTGGTCGAGCGGCTCAAGGCGCTCAAGCTGACCATCCGCAACGCGCCGCTGGGCCAGACCGGGCATCCGGGCGACCCGTGCATTTTCACCGGCGAACCCGCGATGGAGCGGGTGCTGATCGGAAGGGCCTATTGATGGCAGTGTGGAAGCAGGCGTTCGACCTCGACCAGTTGACCGCGTTGGGCGCGCATGCGCTGCCGGGGCTGGTCGGCATCGCGTTCACCGGCTTCGGCGACGATTGGATGCGCGCCTCGATGCCGGTGGACTCGCGGACGCACCAGCCGTTTGGGCGGCTCCACGGCGGCGCCAGCGTGGTGCTGGCCGAGACGGTGGCCTCGGTCGCGGCGAGCATGGCGCTGTCGCCCGAGAAGGTGGCGGTGGGGCTGGAGATCAACGCCAACCACTTGCGCCCGGTGATGGCGGGCCACGTCCATGCGACGGCCAAGGCGGAGGCGCTGGGCCGCACCACGCAGGTCTGGACGATCCGGATCGAAGATGACGCGGGCAAGCTGATCTGCCTGTCCCGCATGACCGCCGCGGTGATCGACAAGGTCTGATCGCCGATGCTGATCGAGGCCGAGGCGATCATCCTTTCGGTCCGCGGCTATGGCGAGAATGACGCGCTGGTCCGCGCGCTGACGCGCGATCACGGCCTGCGCCCCGGCTTCGTGCGCGGCGGCCGATCGCGGCGGCTGCGCCCGGCGCTCCAACCGGCCAATCTGGTAACGGCGACCTGGCGGGCGCGCACCGATGACCAACTCGCGCAGCTGACCGTCGAACTGACCCACAGCCGCGGCCCGCTTCACGCCGAGCCGCTCGCCGCCGCGGCGCTGGACTGGCTCACCGCGCTCACCGCGGCGGCGCTGCCCGAGGCGCAGGCCTATCCGCACCTTTACGACGGGCTGGCAGGCGTGCTCGACGCGATCGAGGCGGGGGCGGTGGCACGCGACTGGGCGGGATCCTTCGCGCGTTACGAACTGCTGCTGCTGGCGGAGCTGGGCTTCGGGCTCGATCTCCACAGCTGCATCGTCACCGGCGCGATGGAGGACCTCGCCTTCGTGTCGCCCCGCAGCGGCGGCGCCGTCAGCCGAAGCGCAGCCGCCGGCTATGAGGCGCGGCTGCTGCCGCTGCCCGCCTTCCTGCGCGAAGGCGGCGCGGCGGCGGACTGGCCGGACGTGTTCGCCGGGCTAGCGATCACCGGCCGCTTCCTGGAGCGCGACATCCTCACCGATCACCGCGCCAACCCGCTGGCCGCCCGCGACCGGCTGGTCGAGCGGCTGAAGAGGGCGGTTGCGTGATCGTGACGGCGCGGTAACGGATGCGGCCATGACCAAGCTCATTGCGCTCCTCGCCGGCGACGGCATCGGCCCTGAAGTCACCGCGGAGGCGCGGCGCGTGCTCGACGCTCTGGGGCTGGACTTGGCGTTCGAGGAAGGGCTGGTCGGCGGCGCGGCCTATCACGCATGCGGCCATCCGCTACCGCCCGAGACGCTGGAGCTGGCGCGGCGCGCGAATGCGATCCTGTTCGGTGCGGTGGGCGATCCTTCGTGCGATGCGCTGGAACGGTCGCTCCGGCCCGAGCAGGCGATCTTGGGGCTGCGCAAGGAGCTCGCCCTCTTCGCCAACCTGCGGCCGGCCAAGCTGTTCGCCGGGCTGGAGGACGCGTCCGCCTTGCGCCCCGAGGTGGCGCGCGCGATCGACTTGCTGATCGTGCGCGAGCTCAACGGTGACGTCTATTTCGGCGAGAAGGGCATGCGCACCACCGATGCCGGGCTGCGCCAGGGCTATGACGTCATGTCGTATGACGAGGGCGAGGTGCGGCGGATCGCGGTGGCGGGGTTCGAGGCGGCGCGGCGGCGGCGCGGGCGGCTTTGCTCGGTCGACAAGGCGAATGTGCTGGAAACCTCGCAGCTATGGCGCGACGTGGTGATCGAGGTGGCGGCGGACTATGCCGACGTGGAGTTGACCCACATGTATGTCGACAATGCCGCGATGCAGCTGGTGCGTGCGCCGGGGCAGTTCGACGTCATCGTCACCGGCAACCTGTTCGGCGACATCCTGTCTGACCAGGCATCGATGTGCGTCGGCTCGATCGGGCTTTTGCCCTCCGCCTCGCTCGATAGCGCGGGCAAGGGGTTGTACGAGCCGATCCACGGTTCCGCCCCCGACATCGCCGGGCAGGGCAAGGCCAATCCCTGCGCGGCGATCCTGTCCGCGGCGATGATGTTGCGCCACTCGCTGGGCGAGGCGGATGCGGCCGACCGGGTGGAGGCGGCGGTTGCGGCGGCGCTTGCGAGCGGCCGGCGCACCGCCGATCTGGGCGGCGACTGTTCGACGCAGGCGATGGGCGATGCGGTGCTGGCGGCGCTCTAGACCCAGCTGTCGAACCAGGTCCATTTGCGGAACGCGTCGGGCGCAGCCAGCGCCTGGGCGGAGAGGATCGGGAAGAACCACAGGAAGACGACGGCACAGGCGGCGAGATACGCCTCGTCCCAGCCGTTCAGCCGCGCGCGCCAATGGTCGATCGCAGCGGCTATCACGAGGCAGAGGATGATGCTGGACAGATAGTAATAATAATAGAATCCCAGTGACTTGGGGATCAAAGCCCAGATCGCGAGCGAGAAAACCCAGAACAGGGCAAGGCCGAGTGGGCGGCAATCGCCGCTCTGCACCCAGGCCCAGCCGCAGGCGATCACCGCGATGAGGCCGGACCACATCACCAGCGGGTTGCCGATCATCAGGATGCCGCGCTGCGCGCCGTCCGCGGGCTCGTAGAGATACCAGATCGGGCGCTTGTCGAGCGGCCAGGTCCACCAGGCCGATTGATAGGTATGCGGCGGAAGAATCTGAGTCTGCTGGCGATACATTTCCGCCTGGAAGGGGAGCAGGCGCGCGAGGGTGAGCGGCTCCCTGGCGTAGAAGAAGGCGGGAGCGAAGGTGACGAAATAGGCGGCTGTGGCGGCCAGCCCGAACGCCGCGGCGCCGGCGAGCCAGCCGATGCCGGGGAAGCGGCGACGGTCTTCCCACTTCAGCCACAGGAACACCGCCCCGGCCAGCCCGGCATAGGGCAGCGCCACCCATTTGCAGCCGACCGCAAGGCCGAAGCAGGCCGCCGCGCCCAGCCAAGCGCCCCAACCGCCGTGGCGCAAGGCGCGCAGATACAGCGCCACGCCCGTCATCACGAACGCCGCCATGAACCCGTCCAGCATCGCGATCCGCGCTTGGACATAGACGGTGCAGCCGAGCAGCAGCAGCGCCGCGCCGGTGAGGCTGGTGCGCAGCCGGCCATAAGCGATCTGGAGGATGGCGAAGCCGGACACCACTACCGCGGTGCCTGCCAGCGTGGAGAAGAAGCGCCAGCCGAACGGCGTATCGCCGAACAGCTTCATGCCCACGGCGATCAGCATCTTGCCGAGCATGGGATGCTCGGTGTTCGCCGGGTGATCGAGCGCCAGCAGCGCACGCGCGGCGGGCAAATAGTGCGTTTCGTCGAATACGGGGATGCTCGGCACGCCAAGCCGGATCAGGAACAGCGTTTCCGCAAGCAGGCCGATCAGGATGGCGACCGGCAGCGGGCGTTTCCAGACGCTTGTTCTCTCCACCCGTCACCCCGGCCTTGTGCCGGGGTCCACCTTTTGCCCCGCGCCAATGCTCGGTTCTGCGGCACGGTGGATGCCGGAACAAGCCCGGCATGACGGACGCGCAGGGGTTGTGCCCGGCTTTGCACGGTAGCAAAGCGCGAGGCATGAAGCGTCGTACCGGCCAGGACCGCAGCGTCACCCAGAACTGGCGTCCCGCCACTCAGGCGATCCGCGGCGGCACCGCGCGGTCCGAATGGGGCGAGACCTCCGAAGCCTTGTTCCTCACCTCGGGCTATTCCTACGACCGTGCCGGCGATGCCGCCGCGCGGTTCGCGGGCGAGCAGACGGGGATGACCTATTCGCGCCTCCAGAACCCCACGGTGGAGATGCTGGAGCATCGCATCGCGCTGCTGGAAGGGGCGGAGGCGTGCCGGACGATGGCCACCGGCATGGCGGCGATGACCGCGGTGCTGCTGTGCCAGCTGTCGCAGGGCGACCATGTCGTCGCTGGGCGGGCGGCATTCGGATCGTGCCGCTGGCTGGTCGACAGTCTGCTGCCCCGCTTCGGCATCGCCACAACGGTGGTGGACGCGCGCGACCCGCAGCAATTCGCCGATGCGATCCGGCCCGAGACCAAGGTGTTCTTCTTCGAGACGCCTGCCAATCCGACGATGGACGTGGTGGACCTGCGCGCGGTGTGCGGCATCGCGCGCGACAATGGCGTCACCAGCGTGGTCGACAACGCGTTCGCCACCCCGGCGCTCCAGCGGCCGATGGACTTTGGCGCGGATGTCACCGCTTACTCCGCCACCAAGATGATGGACGGGCAGGGGCGCGTGCTCGCCGGCGCGGTATGCGGCACGCAGGACTTCATCGACAACACCCTGCTGCCCTTCACCCGCAACACCGGGCCTACGCTGTCGCCGTTCAACGCCTGGGTGGTGCTGAAGGGTCTGGAAACCCTTGACCTGCGCATCCGCCGCCAATCCGACAATGCGGTGAAGGTGGGCCGGTTTGTCGAGGGCCGCGTGCCGCGCATCCTGCATCCCGGCTTGCCGAGCCATCCGCAGCACAATCTGGCGATGTCGCAGATGGAGGCGGCCGGGCCGATCTTCGCCTTTGAGGTGGAGGGCCGCACGCAGGCGCATGCGCTGCTCGATGCGCTGGAGCTGATCGACATCAGCAACAACATCGGCGATTCGCGCTCGCTGATGACGCATCCCGCCTCCACCACGCATCATTCCGTGGCGCCCGAGAAGCGCGCCGAAATGGGGGTGGGCGAAGGGATGCTGCGGCTCAACGTCGGCCTGGAAGACCCGCAAGACCTGATCGAGGACCTCGACCGGGCGCTGACCGCGGTGGGCCTGTGAAGGAACTGTTTCCCCATGCGGTGACCACCGATGGGGTCACCGTGCGGGTGGCGGTGAGCTATCTGCCCGAACAGTCGGAGCCCGAACGCGGCCGATGGTTCTGGGCCTATCACATCCGGATCGAGAATGACGGCGCGCAGACGGTGCAGCTGCTGACCCGCCATTGGGTGATCACCGACGGGCGCGGCGCGCGCCACTCGGTGGAGGGCGAGGGCGTGATCGGAGAGAAGCCGGTGATCGCGCCAGGCGACAGCTACGATTACGTCTCGGGCTGCCCGCTCGCCACGCCGACCGGATCGATGCAAGGCAGCTATCGCATGATCGGCGAGGATGGCGCGCGGCTGGATGTGGCGATCCCCAAGTTCGCCCTGCTCGCGCCCGCGGTGGGGGTGTGACGCGGTGAAGCGGACGCACCTGCCGCTCAACGGGTTGCGCGTGCTCGACGCCGCGGCGCGCCACCTGTCGTTCACCCGCGCCGCCGATGAGCTGGCGGTCACGCCGGCCGCGGTGGGCCAGCAGGTGCGCGCGCTGGAGGACACCTTGGGCGTGGTGCTGTTCCGCCGCACCACGCGCGGGCTGGAGCTGACACCCGAGGGCGAGGCGGGGCTGGCGCCGCTGCGCGACGGGTTCCTCCAGTTCGAGGAAGCCGTGCGGGCGATGCAGGCGGGGCAGACCTCCAAGTCGCTGACCATCGCCGCGCCGCGCGATCTTTCGGAGAAGTGGCTGATGCCACGATTGGCCGAATTGGCGCGGAGGGATGCGGACCTGCGCTTCGCTCTGGTCTCCGCGGATACCGCGCCTGACTTCACCGAGGCGAACCTCGACCTTGCGATCCACTGGGGCGAGGGGACGCTTGGGCATGAAGGCGAGGCGATCGAATCGGCGGGGATGATCACGGTGGAGCGGCCGGGCGGCGGCGCCGAGGCGGCGATCGCCTGGCCGGGGTGCCCAGATCACGAGCGCGCCACGATCCGGGTGGCCGACGCGGGGCTGGCGATCGACGCCGCGGCGGAGGGGCTGGGTCGTGCCACGGTGCCCGAACTGCTGGCCGCGCGCGACCTGGCCGGCGGACGCATCGTTGCGACGGAACAAGCGCGGCCGTCGCGTCGCGGCTATTGGTTTATCGCGCCGCTGCCGCAATGGCGGCAGAAGAAGGTGCAGGCGCTGGTGGCGGCACTCGCGCTTTGAACCTTTCGGATGGCTGACGATTGAATTCAGCCGATGTTCCTTCCCCTCCAGCGATAGCAGGATCGCGCCAGAGCCGGATCGTCGGCCGGTGCGGGTATGGAGGATCAGATGTTCCAGCGTATCGTGGCGGGTCTGCTTGCGGCGACCGCGCTTCTGCCGGCGACGGCGATGGCCCAGGATCGTGGCGATCGCGACGGCCGGCGAGACCGCATCGAGCGGCGCGCGGAGCGTCCGCAGCAGCGCAACTGGCAGCGGCCCGACCGAGGTGACGACCGCCGCGGTGACCGTGGCGACCGCGGCGGCTGGGACCGCGGCGACCGGCGCGAGAACAACGGCGGGTTCGATCGCGGCGACCGGCGCGGCGATCGCGCCGGTTGGGATCGCGGTCGCTTCGATCGGGGCGACCGCTACGCCGGGCAGCGCTGGAACGGCGGCTGGCGGCAGGACCGGCGCTATGACTGGGCGCGCTACCGCAGCGCCAATCGCGGTGCCTTCCGCCTGCCGCGCTACTACGCACCCGGCGGCTGGAACTACGGTTATCGCCGGTTCAGGATCGGCACGCGCATCGCCGCCTCGCTGTTCGCCTCCAGCTACTGGATCGCCGATCCCTGGGCGTATCGCCTGCCGCCGGCCTGGGGCCCTTATCGCTGGGTCCGCTATTATGGCGACGCGGTGCTGGTCGACGTGCGGTCAGGTCAAGTGGTGGACGTGATCCACGACATCTTCTGGTAGGGGTTGCATCGGGCATGGGGCGGCGTGCAAGCGTCGCCGCATGGCCCTGACCACCAAGCAACCGGGCGGCCCTTCCACGTTGCGTGCCGAGATCGGCCGCAGCGTCGCCGCCCGTCTGGATGCCGATCCGCGCGCGCGCAGCACTGGCGGTGAGGCGATCCAATTCTACCGCGTCGACCAGTTCCTGGATGCGCGTCAATGCGAGACTTTGATCGCGCATATCGACGCCAACCGCCGGCCCTCGACCCTGTTGTCCGACAGTGGCGATGCGAGCTTCCGCACCAGCGATAGCTGCGACATGGACCGCTGGTCCGACCTGGTCCGGCCAATCGACGAATCGATCGCGGCGTTGCTGGGCATCGCGCCCGAGCGGGGCGAGACGATGCAGGGCCAGCGCTATGCCCCCGGCCAGCGCTTCCGCGCGCATCACGATTACTTCCATGAGGGCGAGAGCTATTGGGCGCGGATGAGCGCCAAGGGCGGCCAGCGGACGTGGACCGCGATGATCTACCTCAACGATGTGGCCGAGGGCGGCGCGACCTGGTTTCCCCAGGCGGGGCTGCGCGTGCGGCCGCGGCAGGGATTGCTGCTGGCGTGGAACAACATGGCCGCGGACGGCCGCCCCAACACGCAGACGCTCCACGAGGGGACGCCGGTGGTGGAAGGGGTGAAGTATATCGTGACCAAGTGGTTCCGCGAGGCGCCCTGGATCGGCGAATAGGAACCGCGGGGCGCTCAGACCCGTTTCGTCACCATCATCATGGAGGCTGCGATGGGCGAGCTCACCGACAAGATCAAAGGCAATGTCAACGAGGCGATCGGCAAGGCAAAGCAGGCCGTCGCCGATCACGACCGGCCGCGCAGCGCCGCTGAGGCGGATCGCGATGCCGAACTGAAGGCCGAAGGCGTCGGCCAGGAAGGGAAGGGCAAGGCGCAGCAATTCGCTGGCAAGGTAAAGGGCGCGCTGGGCGACGACATCTGACCGGGTGGAGCGGCGGGCACGACAGGCGCCCGCCGCCCATCAACTCAGCTGAAGATCTTGCCCAGATGCTCCCCGCCCTTCGGATCGGGACCGAAGCGGTTCTCGCCCTTTGTGCCCTCGATGCACATGAACACGAGCACGATCAGACCCCCGACATAGGGGATGAAGTTGAGCAGCAGGAACCAGCCCGACTTGTCCTGATCGTGGAAGCGGCGGACCTGCACCGCCAGCGACGGCACGATGACGCCGACCGCATAGATCAGGAACAAGCCGATCGCGATCACGCTCATGCCGCCAGCGTCACCGGAGAAGCCGCCGGTCACCACCGCGACAAGCGTGATCAGCAGCAGCACGATCGCCTGGCCGAGCGCGAACATCCAATATTCCTTGCGCCGCGACCGCCCGGAGAAATCGGCGTAGCGGCGCAGCGGCATCAACATCCAGTCCATTGACGTAACTCCCCTTTGTGAAGCGATGTTGGCCGCGAGTGGAACGGATCAGGCGGTCCGTGGCGCGGCGATGGCAGAGAGGGTGGTCGCGGGCGTGATTGCCTCGATCTCGGTCCTGAGATGGAGGAGCCGCACGCCTGTCTCGGCCATGGCGCGGTCCAGCGCCGGGGCGAATTCCTCGGTGCGGGTCACCGTCTCCGCCCAGGCACCATAGGCCTCGCCGAGCAGCGCGAAGTCCGGGTTGAACAGCTCGGTAGCGGAGGTGCGGCCGGGGAATTCGCGCTCCTGGTGCATGCGGATCGTGCCATAGGCGCCGTTGTCCACCACGATCACCAGCAGGTCGATGCCGTACTGGACCGCGGTGGCGAGTTCCTCGCCGTTCATCAGGAAATCACCGTCGCCCGCAAGTGCGACCACGGTGCGGTCGGGGCGGCGCAGCGCGGCGGCGACTGCGGCGGGGACGCCATAGCCCATCGCGCCTGCGGTTGGCGCCAGCTGCGTCCCCGCGCCGGCATAGCGCCAGTAGCGGTGCCACCAGCCAGAGAAATTGCCTGCGCCGTTGCAGATCACCGTCTCGGCCGGCAGCCGCTCGCGCATCGCCGCCACGCAGGGGCCGAGATCGAGCGCGACGCCGTCGCGCGGCTGTGGCGCGTTCCACGCCTCATAGTCGGCGCGCGCTGCCTCGGCGGTCCGGCGCGCCGGCCCGTCCACCGCCATCAGTGCCTCCCCGAACGCGGACATGCCCGCGCAGATCGCGAGGTCGGTGCGGTAGGTGCGGCCAAGCTCCTCCGGATCGGGGTGGACGTGAACCAGCCGTTGGCCGGGATGATCGGGCGTCACCAGCGCATAGCCATCGGTGGTCGCCTCGCCGAGCCGCGCACC
>NZ_JBELLZ010000075.1:0-17827 GCF_042096255.1 Sphingomonas sp.
CGACAGGCAGGGGAGACGACGCTAGGCTCGCATCGACTCGCGTGACTGGCGCAACCGTGGAGCACCACGAGGGAGCGCGAGCGACCCGAAGCCGCGCGCCTGGGCATCCACCGGTGAAGGAGGTTGTCCATGCATGTCGCCTTTCTGCTGTTCCCGAACGTCACCCAGCTCGACCTGACCGGCCCCGCGCAGGTGCTGTCGCGGCTTGGCGAGGACACCCGTGTCGATCTCGTCTGGAAGACGTGCGACCCGGTGCCCACCGATGCCGGTTTCTCCATCCTGCCGACCGCGGCCTTCGACGAGGTCGAAAGCGCGGACATCCTGTGCGTGCCCGGCGGCATGGGGGTAAACGCCGTCATCGCCGATGACGCGGCGGTCGCCTGGATCGCCCGTGTCGGTGGCTCCGCACAGTGGGTGACCAGCGTGTGCACCGGATCGCTGATCCTGGGCGCGGCTGGGCTGCTCTCCGGCTATCGCGCCGGCTCTCACTGGGCGTGGCGGGACATGCTGCCGCTGTTCGGTGCCGAGCCGGTGGCGGAGCGCGTGGTGGTGGACCGCAACCGCGCGACCGGCGGCGGTGTCACCGCGGGCATCGACTTCGCACTGACGCTCACCGCGCTGATCCGCGGCGAGGCGCATGCCAAGGTGGTGCAGCTGGCGTTCGAATATGATCCCGCCCCGCCCTTTGCGGCCGGCTCTCCCGAGGGCGCCGGCCCCGATCTGGTCGCGGCCTATCGCGCGCGGATGGAGAAGCTCGCGCCCGGACGCGAGGACGAACTGCGCGCGCTGGCCGCGCGGCGGGGCTTCACTTCCGCTTGAGGCCGCGTACGCGGTGCCAGATGTACCAGGCCACCGCCGCGACCAGCACCACGCCGATCAGCAGGTCGGCGCTGTGGAAGAAGGCCTTGAGCCGCGGATCGCTGTTCCACGCATCGCCCAGCTTCATGCCGATCCAGGCGAGCAGCAGGCAGAACGGCCAGCTGCCCACGAACGTATAAACGTGGAAAGGGATCAGCTTCATCCGCGCGACGCCCGCGGGGAAGGCGATGAAGGTGCGGATCACCGGCAGCATCCGGCCGATCAGGATCGCCCAATTGCCCCAGCGATTGAAGAACCGGTCGGCAAGGTCGAGCTCGGCCGGGCCGACCAGCACGTAGCGACCGAACCGCTCCGCCATCGGCCGTCCGCCGCGTCGGCCGATCTCATAGGCGACGATCGAGCCCAGGTTGCAGCCCAGAGCGCCGGCGGTGGCGGCGAGGAACAGGTTCATCTCGCCGGTGGAGACCAGATAGCCTGCGAAGGGCATGATGATCTCGGACGGGAGCGGGATGCAGGCGCTCTCGATCGCCATCAGCAATACTACGCCGCCATAGCCACCCCAACGGATGACGGAGATCGCGAACAGGGTGAGCGCGCCGAGCAGCTTTTCGACCATGCCACTCCCTTGCTGCATCGCCGCGCGTGAGGGAAGGGGCGGCGGAAGATAGGGAGGCGTCGATGTGCGTGTTGGCATTCGCCTGGGATCATCCGAACTGGCGGCTGGTGGTCGCGGGCAATCGCGACGAATTCCATGCACGGCCCTCGGCACCGCTGGCGGAATGGAGCGACGCGCCGGGCTTGATGGCGGGGCGCGATCTCGTCTCGGGCGGAACCTGGCTAGGCCTGCACCGAGGCGGACGCTTCGCGGTGGTGACCAACGTGCGCGGCCAGCCACCGCGACCCGACGCACGCTCGCGCGGCGATCTGGTCGCCGCGGCGCTCACGGGGGCGCCGCTGCCGGTGGACCTGGACGCTTTCAACGGCTTCAACCTGATTGTCGTCGATGGGGATGGCGCGCGCTTCGTCACCAACCGGCCGCGTGCGGGCGCGCGGCCGCTGGCGCCCGCGGTCTACGGCCTCGCCAATGCCGGTCTCGACGAATCCTGGCCCAAGACGGTGCGACTGAAGACGGTGCTGGCGGATTGGCTCGCTGGGGCGGACGAACCGGAGGCGCTGTTCGACGGACTGGCGGAGGAGGTGCCTGAGGATCACGGCCTCGCGTCGATCTTCATCCGCAATCCGGTGTACGGCACACGGTGCAGTACGATCGTCGCGGTCGGGCAAGATGGCGGCGGGATCATCGCCGAGCGGCGGTTCGACAGCGAGGGGGCGATCTCCGGCGAGACGCGGATCGACTTCGAATGGCCGATCTGATCAGGCCGCGGGGATCGGCTTGCCCGCCTGGAGCACTTCGCCGCGCGTGACGATCACGCGATCGCCCAGCTTCGCCACGCCGAACAGCTTCCTGGCGAAGGACAGGGGCACGCCGATGCAGCCGTGGGTCATATAGCCATCCTGCACGTCGCTGGCGTGGATGGCGACGCCGTCGTTGGTCAGGCGCAGCATGTAGGGCATCGGCGCGTGATAGATGTTGGAGACGTGGTCGGCGTCCTTCTGGGTGATCGGATAGATGCCGAGCGGGGTCGGCTTGGCATCCGCGCCGTAGAGGATCGCCGCCGCGCCGATCTCATAGCCGCCGCGGAACACCGACAGCACCTGCGCGGCGAGATCCACGGTGATGATCAGCTCGCCCGGCGGCACGCCGGCATCGTCCCAATGATGGTCGCCGATCTTCATCGGCCCGTCGATCGGCAGCACGCGCCTGATGACGTAGGGGGAGGCGGCGGGCTCTGCGCTGACGCTCGCCACCGGAGCGGCGTGCTTCGGGGCGGGCCGTGGCGGCGGCACCTCCTGCGACGCCAGCACCTGCGGGCCGGTGTCGCGATGGACATAGCCGGAAGCGGCGACAGTCGCGGCCATCGCGATCGCTCCTGCGGTGGCCAGTCCGCCAAGCCTCATCGTGCCGCGCGCTCCATCGCTGCGCAGGTTAAGCGAAGAAGGTTAACGCCCGCTTAGGCCCCGGCGTTGGTGAGGCGGTCGAGCTGGTCGGGCGAAAGCTCCAGCGTCATCGCCGGTAGCAGGTCTTCCAGCTGCTTCGTCGAGGTCGCGCTGGCGATCGGTGCGGTGACGCCGGGTTGGGCGAGCAGCCAGGCTAGCGCGATCTGGGGCAGCGTGGCGCCGGTCTCCTCCGCCACCTGGTCGATCGCGTCGAGCACCGGCCGCTTGGTGTCGAGCAGGTTGCCCATTCGCCCGCCGCGTACACTCTGGCCGAGATCGTCGCGACTGCGGTACTTGCCCGTCAGAAAGCCGCCGGCCAGGCCATAATAGGGCAGCACGCCGATGTTCCACTCGACGCAATAGTCCTGGAGCTCGCCCTCGAACTTGTGGCGGCTGACGAGATTATATTCGGGCTGGAGCACTTCGAAGCGCGGCCAGCCGTTGGCGCGCGCGATCTCCACCGCGGACTTGAGGCGGGCGGCGTGGAAGTTGGAGGCGCCCAGCACCGCCACCTTGCCTTGGTCGTGCAGCCGGGCGAACGCCTCCAGATAGGCCTCCTGCGGCACCGCCTCGTCGTCCTGGTGCGCGTAATAGAGGTCGATTCGCTCGATGCCGAGCCGCTTGAGCGACGCCTCGCAGGCGGCGACGATCCGCGACGGTGCCAGCTTCTCGCCGCCCTCGCCCGGCAGCATGCCCACCTTGGTGGCGATCTGCACCCGGTCACGCTTGCCCGACGCGCGCAGCCACTCGCCGATCATCGCCTCCGACTCGCCGCCGCTGTGGCCGTCCGCCCAAGCGGAATACGCGTCGGCGGTGTCGATCATCGTGCCGCCGCCGGCGACAAAGGCGTCGAGCACCGCGAAGCTGGCGGCGCGGTCTGCGGTCCAGTCGAACACGTTGCCGCCCAGTACCAGTGGCGCGATCTTAAGGTCGGAGGCGCCGAGGCGACGCTGAGTCATTCTTCGTCTCCGCTGTCGTCGTACGCGTTGGCGTCGAGCGAGGCCGCGGCCTCGTTCAGCTGCCGGTCCTCCTCGGCGCTGATCGTGCCAGACGATGGCGCGTCGGGCGTGCAGGCGCAGAGGAGCAGGAGGGGGAGGAGGCGTTTCACGCGCGTAAGTTAGCGAACCTCGCGCGTGTGAGAAGATCAGTCCTCGATCGCCTTGCCGGCCTGGCGCAGCGCGCTGCCGGTGGCGTCGGCGGCGTCGTCCGCGGCATTCTCGATCGCGTCGCCCGCACGGTCGGCGGCGGCGCCGGCGCGATCGCCCGCGTTGTCGAGGTTGCGCTCGGCATCACCGAACGCCTCGTCGCTGGCGGCTTCGACATCGCCGGCGGCGTTGGACATGGTGGCGCTGGTGTCGGCGGCGACGGTGTTCGCGGCTTCGGCCGATTCGTCCTGCGCCTTCTGCGAGCAGGCGGGCAGCGCGGCGGCGGCGGCGACGAGCGCGAGGGCGGCAAAGGTCTTCATCGGGTCAGCTCCCAGGTGGTCGATCGGGGCGTAACGCCCGCAGCATCGGCTTGGGTCCGTAACGACCCATTCGATTGACCTCATATAAAGATATCTTTATGTCTTTCAGCGGCCATGACGATCGCGCTCGACATCTTCCGTGCCCTGGCGGACCCGACTAGGCTGCGCATCCTGGCGCTTCTGCGCGCGATGGAGCTGTCGATCGGCGAGCTGGCGCAGGTGCTGGGGCAGAGCCAGCCGCGCGTCAGCCGCCACGTCAAGATCCTGTGCGATGCGGGCCTTGCCGAGCGGCGCAAGGAAGGCAGCTGGGTGTTTTTGGCGTTGGGCGCGGCGCAGAAGGTGGCGCCGGTCGCCGCCGCGCTGGACGCCTGGGCCGCCGAGGAGCCCGATCGCTGGGCGATCGCCGACATCGCCCGCCTTGCCGCGGTGCGCGCCGACCGTGCCGCCAGCGCTGCCGCCTGGTTCGAGACGCACGCGGGCGAGTGGGACGCGATCCGCTCGTTGCACGTCGCCGACAGCGAGGTGGAGGCGAGCATGCGCGCGGTGCTGGGCGACACGCCGGTGGAGCGGCTGGTCGACATCGGCACCGGCACCGGCCGCGTGCTGGAGCTGTTCGGGTGGCAGGCCAAGGCGGCGCTGGGGATCGACCGCAGCTCCGAGATGCTGCGGCTCGCCCGCGCCAAATTGTCCGAGGCCGGGCTGAGCCATGCCGAGTTGCGCCAGGCGGACCTGTACGCGCTGCCGCTGGACGACGGCGAGGCCGATCTGGCGGTGCTGCACCACGTCCTCCATTACGCCCAGCAGCCCGGCGCGGCGATCGCGGAGGCGGCGCGGGTGCTGCGTGGGGGCGGGCGGCTGCTGATCGCCGATTTCGCCCCGCACGACCGCGAGGAATTGCGCAGCCGCGACGCGCATACCCGGCTGGGCTTCTCCGATGCGCAGATCGCGGGCTGGTTCGAGGTGGCGGGGTTGATGCCGGCACGGATCGAGACGCTGGAGGGCGGCGAACTGACGGTGAAATTGTGGTTGGGCCGGAAAGCGGCCGCGCGTGAGGTGAAGGCGGCATGACGGACGTGTTGGCGCGATCGGACGAGCCGACGCTGGCTTATGGAGCGCCGCTCTACGCCGATGTCGGTGGCGATCTGGCGGTGAGTTTCGAGTTCTTCCCGCCCAAGACGGCGAAGATGGAAGAGACCTTATGGCAGTCGGTGGCGACGCTGGCGCCGCTCGGCCCCCGCTTCGTTTCGGTCACCTATGGTGCGGGCGGCACCACGCGGGAGCGCACCCATGCCACCGTGGCGCGGATCGCGCGGGAGACCGCGATCCCGGCGGCGGCGCACCTCACCTGCGTGGAAGCGACGCGCGACGAGATCGATGCGGTCGCCGATGCCTATTGGGACGCCGGCGTGCGCCACATCGTCGCCCTGCGCGGCGACATGCCCGAGGGGGCGCCCTATGCGCCGCATCCGGGCGGCTATGAGAATGCCGCCGCGCTGGTGGCGGGGCTGCGCGCGCGGCACCCGTTCGAGATCTCGGTCTCGGCCTATCCCGAATGCCACCCGGACTCGGCCGATGCGACGGCCGATCTCGACAATCTGAAGCGCAAGATCGACGCCGGGGCGACGCGCGCGATCACCCAGTTCTTCTTCGAGGCGGACACCTTCCTCCGGTATCGCGACGCGGTGGCCGCGGCGGGAATCAATGCCGAGATCGTGCCGGGGATCATGCCGGTGATGAACTTCGCCGCGGTGCAGCGGATGAGCGCGATGTGCGGCACGGCGGTGCCGGCGTGGATGGGACGGCTGTTCGACGGGCTGGACGACAAGCCGGAGGCGCGCCAGCTCGTCTCCGCGACGCTGGCGGCCGAGCTGTGCCGCAAGCTTTATGCGGGCGGGGTGAAGGAATTCCACTTCTATACGCTCAATCGCGCGGAACTGAGCTTCGCGATCTGCCACCTGCTGGGGGTGCGGGCGAACACCTGATCCTCCCCGCCTGCGGGGAGGGGGACCAGCGAAGCTGGTGGAGGGGGCTCTCCACCGGCGATACGGAATGAGGAGAGCCCCCTCCGTCGCGCTGCGCGCGCCACCTCCCCGTGAACGGGGAGGATTGGAGTTCGACATGACCGCAAGAGACCGTTTCAACGCCGAGGCCGGCAAGCGCATCCTGATCACCGACGGGGCGTTCGGCACCGAGATCCAGAACTGGAAGCTGGACGAGGCGGCCTATGCCGGATCACTAGGCCTCTCCCACGACCAGAAGGGCAACAACGACATCTTGGCTCTGACCAAGCCCGAGGTGCCCGCCAGCATCCATCGCGCCTATTTCGCGGCGGGGGCGGACATCGCCGAGACCAACACGTTCAGCGCCAACCGGATCAGCCAGGCCGACTACGGCGCCGAGCATCTGGTCCGCGAGATCAACGTGGAGAGCGCCCGGCTGGCGCGTAGCATCGCCGACGAGTTCGAGGCGAAGGATGGCCGTCCACGCTTCGTCGCGGGGGCGATCGGGCCGACCAACAAGACGCTGTCGCTGTCGCCCGACGTCAACGATCCGGGCTATCGCGAGATCGACTTCGATTACCTGAAGGACGTATATCGCGAGCAGATCGATGCGCTGGTCGAGGGCGGGATCGACTTCGTGCTGATCGAGACGGTGTTCGACACGCTCAACGCCAAGGCCGGGATCATGGCGGCGATCGAGGCGGGCGTGGACCTTGGGCGCGACCTGCCGATCATGCTGTCGATGACGTTGACAGACCTTTCGGGGCGGAACCTCTCGGGGCACACTGTCGAGGCCTTCTGGCATGCGGTGCGCCATGCACGGCCGCTGACCATCGGGCTGAACTGCTCGTTCGGCGCGGAGCAACTCCGCCCGCATGTGAAGACGCTGAGCGAGATCTGCGACACGCTGATCATGGTCTATCCCAATGCCGGCCTGCCCAACGAGCTGGGTGCCTATGACGAGGCGCCGGCGACCACCGCCGGGCTGGTCGGCGAATGGGCCGAGGCGGGGCAGGTGAACGTGCTGGGCGGCTGCTGCGGATCGACCCCGGCGCATATCGCCGCGATCGCCGAGGGCGTCCGCGGCCTGCCGCCGCGCGCCGTGCCGGTGCCGCCGGTGCGCACGCGGCTGGCGGGACTGGAGCCGTTCACGATGGCGGCCTAGTTTTATCCTCCCCTTTAAGGGGAGGTGGCAGCGCGAAGCGCTGACGGAGGGGTGTTCCCCCTCTCGAGAGCGCGACACCCCTCCGGCGCTTCGCGCCACCTCCCCTTACAGGGGAGGATGAGAAGGTTCAGATGACTACCCAATCCTCC
Source organism: Sphingomonas sp. (assembly GCF_042096255.1). Lineage (GTDB taxonomy): Bacteria > Pseudomonadota > Alphaproteobacteria > Sphingomonadales > Sphingomonadaceae > Sphingomonas. The sequence continues at coordinate 7,657 of NZ_JBELLZ010000075.1, forward strand.
TCCACCCAGTTCGTCAACATCGGTGAGCGCACCAACGTCACCGGATCGGCGGCGTTCAAGAAGCTGATCATGGCGGGGGATTATGTCCGCGCCGTCGAGGTCGCGCGCAGCCAGGTGGAGAATGGCGCGCAGGTGATCGACGTCAACATGGACGAGGGCCTGCTCGACGCGGTCGAGGCGATGACGACGTTCCTGAAGCTGATCGCCGCCGAGCCCGACATCGCGCGCGTGCCGGTGATGATCGACAGCTCCAAGTGGGAGGTGATCGAGGCGGGGCTCAAGTGCGTCTCCGGCAAGCCGATCGTCAACTCGATCAGCATGAAGGAAGGGGAAGAGAAGTTCCTCGCCGAGGCGCGCCGCTGCATGGCCTATGGTGCCGCGGTGGTGGTGATGGCGTTCGACGAAGTCGGCCAGGCGGATACGCAGGCACGCAAGATCGAGATCTGCGAGCGTGCCTACAAATTGCTCACCGGCATCGGCTTTCCGCCCGAGGACATCATCTTCGACGCCAACGTGTTCGCGGTGGCGACCGGGATCGAGGAGCACAACAATTACGGCGTCGACTTCATCAAGGCGGTGAAGGAGATCAAGGCGCGCTGCCCGCACGTCCATTTCTCGGGCGGGCTCTCAAACCTCAGCTTCAGCTTCCGCGGCAACGAGCCGGTGCGCCGGGCGATGCACTCGGTGTTCCTCTATCATGCCATCCCCGCCGGGCTGGACATGGCGATCGTCAACGCCGGGCAGCTCGACGTCTACGACACGATCGACCCGGAGCTGAGGACCGCTTGCGAGGACGTGATCCTCAACCGCGATCCCGAGGCGGGCGAGCGACTGGTGGCGCTCGCCGAGAAGTTCCGCGGCACCGATGCGGTGGCGGAGAAGGCGGCGGCGGAATGGCGCGGGTTCGAGGTGCGCAAGCGGCTGGAATATGCGCTGGTCAAGGGCATCGACGCGCACGTCGTCGAGGATACCGAGGAGATGCGCCTCGCCATGGATCGCCCGATCGAGGTGATCGAGGGGCCGCTGATGGACGGGATGAACGTGGTCGGCGACCTGTTCGGATCGGGCAAGATGTTCCTGCCGCAGGTGGTGAAATCCGCGCGCGTGATGAAGAAGGCGGTCGCGCACCTGCTGCCCTTCATCGAGGCGGCGAAGGAGCCCGGGGCCAAGGGCAAAGGGCGCGTGGTGATGGCGACGGTGAAGGGCGACGTCCACGATATCGGCAAGAACATCGTCGGCGTCGTGCTCCAGTGCAACGGCTTCGAGGTGGTCGACCTGGGCGTGATGGTGCCCTGGGCAAAGATCCTGGAAGCGGCCAACGAGAATGACGCCGACATGATCGGCCTTTCCGGCCTGATCACCCCCTCGCTGGACGAGATGGTGACGGTGGCGGAGGAGATGCAGCGCTCGCGCATGACGATGCCGCTGCTGATCGGCGGGGCGACGACATCGAAGGTCCATACCGCCTTGCGCATCGCGCCCGCCTATGAGGGGCCGGTGGTGCACGTGCTCGACGCGAGCCGCGCGGTGGGTGTGGCGACGACGCTCGTCTCCGAGACGATCCGCGACGATTTCGTGACCAAGACCGCGGACGATTATGCCGCGGTGCGCGCGGCGCGCGAGGGCAAGGGCGCGAACGCGCTGCTGCCGATCGACAAGGCGCGCGAGAATGGCTTTGCGGCGGACTTCGCGCTCAAGCCGCCCGCGCCGGCGAAGCCCGGCGTGCATGTCTTCGACGACTGGGACCTCGCCGATCTCGCCGAGTATATCGACTGGACGCCGTTCTTCCGCGCCTGGGAGCTGGCGGGCAACTTCCCCGCGATCCTCGACGACAAGGTGGTGGGGGAGAGCGCACGGTCGCTCTACGCCGATGCGCGCGCGATGCTGGACCGGATCATCGGCGAGAAGTGGCTTACCGCCCGGGGCGTCGCCGGGCTGTGGCCGTGCCATCGCTCGGGCGACGATATCTGGGTGCAGACGCGCCATTCGGAGGATCATCGCAGCCCCGACGGCGCCAGCGTGCCCGAGGGATTCCACGTCCCCGATCTCGACCGTCGCAACGAGGCGAGCGTGCGGCTGCCGATGCTGCGCCAGCAGATCGCCAAGCGCGAGGGGCGGGCGAACATGTGCCTGGCGGACTTCATCGATCCCGCCGGCGACTGGTTCGGCGGCTTCGCGGTGTCGATCCACGGCATCGAGCCGCATCTGGCGCGGTTCAAGGCCGACAATGACGATTACAACGACATCCTGCTGAAGGCGCTGGCCGACCGGCTGGCCGAGGCGTTCGCCGAGGCGCTGCACCGCCACGTCCGCACCGACCTGTGGGGCTATGCCGCCGGCGAGCAGCTGACCAACGAGGCGCTGATCCGGGAGGAGTATCGCGGTATTCGGCCGGCCCCGGGCTATCCCGCCTGCCCGGAGCATAGCCTCAAGACCGTGTTGTTCGGGATGCTCGATGCGGAGCGGACCACCGGCGCGGTGCTGACCGAGAGCTTCGCGATGCTGCCCACCGCGGCGGTGAGCGGCTTCTACTTCGGCCACCCGCAGGCCGAGTATTTCGGCGTGGCGCGGATCGGCGAGGACCAGGTGGCGGACTATGCGACGCGGCGCGGCGTGGACCTCGACGTGGCGAAGCGCTGGCTGCGGCCGAACCTCGACTGATCGAAAAGCGTTATACACCATCGACGTGGCTTGCTGTGATTGCGCTCACGGGACCAATTTCGCAACAATCGTGCGATCATGCGGGAATCCGGCTTGCGCTGGGAGCGCTACCAGGTAGTTTCACTTGTGACGGCATCGTGCCGCACAAGGGGAGTCGCCCATGGCAAAGTCGTATCGAGACAATCCGACCGACCTCTCGTTCCTGGCCGATGCGGTCGCGGCCGCACGTGCGCGGCCGGTGGTGCTCCGCTTCGACGAGAGCGTAGCCTTTGAGCGCTACCAGTTGTTCGGCACTGCCGACCGGATCGTGCTGGGCACCGGCCATGACGAGGCGGTGCCGGTAGACCACATCTACTTCTTCGAGCTCAACAACGGCGAGTTCTCGTTCAACACGCCGCAGCTGGTCATAGATGCACGCGAGCTGTCCGGTGTGTTCGCCCCGGAACAGAACCTGTTCGGGGAGATCGTGTACGTCGGCACGCAGACCGTGACGGCCTATTCGGTAAAATTCCTCGGCGGGGGAAGTTCGGATCGCTTCGCGTCGGGGATCGGCAGCGATACGCTTCATCTCGCGGGCGGCGATGACTACGCTTCCATCGGCACCGGTGACGACAGGGTATTCGGCGGTGCCGGCGACGATTATGTCGACAGCACGGCAGGCGGCTTCAACGCCCGCGACACCTTCCATGGCGGCGCCGGGCTCGACCAGCTGACCTTCTACAACCAGAACCTGGCCGATGCGGACTTCGCCAACATGCGTTCGGTAGAGGTCCTTGGTCCCTCCGGACCGAGCAACGTGGAACTCGACCGCCTGGCGCAACGCGCGGGCATTCAGACGTTGTTCGTCGATTCCTACAACGTCCACGAGATCACCGTTGGCGCCGGTTTCACCGGCCCGCTGACGATCAACCACCTGGGCGCGGTCGGCCCGGTGATGATGCTCGATGCGTCCGAATCGAGCGCGACGATCACGCTCTACGCCGGCTATGATTCGACCGCGGGTTCGCCAACCTATGCCGGCGGGACCGGGGGCGCCGACACGATCTACATCAGCAACGGCTTCATCTACCCCGGCTCGCCGCCCCATGGCGGCAACCTGTCCAACGTGACCGGGTTCGAGCACGTCGTGGTCGAGGACCTGGGCGGCGATTCGGGTGCCTATCTGATGCTGGACACTGCCGAAGCCGAGATCGCCGCGGCGTTCCAGAGCATCGACGCCTCTGGCCTGGGCGCGACCAAGCCGTTCGAGCTGTTCGCGGGCAAGGCGAGCGCGGACCTCCACGTCACCGCCGGCGCTGGCGCCGACATGCTGCGCGGGGGCACCGGCGACGACTGGCTGGACGGCGGCGCGGGGGCCGACATGATGAACGGCCGCGGCGGAAGCGACGTGTTCCTCTACGATGCGGTGTCCGACAGCAGCGGCGACGCGGTCGACGAGATCAGGGCGTTCAGCCGGGCCGACACCATCGACGTCACCGGCCTGACCGATCCTGCGCTCGCCGGCCAGGCGATCGCCTTCTTCGGCAACCAGGCGAGCGGCGGGGGCGCCGACGGGGCGTTCGCGGACACCGCCGGCAATGGCATGCTCGACGCGGTGTTCCGCACCGACACCCAGTTGCTGTGGTTCGACACCGACGACAACGGCCTGCTGGAAGCGGGCGACCTGCACATGATGCTGACGGGCGTGACCGGGCTGCGGGGCGCGGACGTGCTGGCAGGAGAGGTGATCGGCTGAGGACCGGCCCCGACGCGGGAGCAAGTCCCGCGTCGTCGGACGGCGCCGTGGCGCCGCCGGCCGGGCCGGCTGTTCCGCCGGAGCTGCGCTCGGCGGATCGCGCGTCGCGCTACAGCCGGCCGAACACCGCTTCGAAGCCCTTGTCGTCGCCGGCGGCGAGGAAGCGGGCCTGTTCGAGCCAGCGGTCGCGCGCCATGCGGCCGGTGAAGGGCCCGAGGCGGGCGTCCAGCGCCTCGGCCTGATCGTCGCTGAGGGCGGCCAGATCGCCGACGGTGGCGACGCCTTGTTCGCCGAGCCGCGCCGCCACCTTGGGGCCGAGGCCCTTGATGATTGTCACCGGGCGTTCGGCGGGCGAGGGTTCGGCGGGCGCGGGCGCCACCGCCTCGCTGGCGGGGGAAGCGTCGAGCGGCGCAGCCGCGGCGATCGGCTCGTCGGCGAGGCTGGGCGTGGCGGCGGGCGGGCCGGCGACTGGCGCGTCGTCGAGCGGCGGCGGCGCCGGCGCGACGGGCGACGGGGCTGGGGTGGCGACCGATGTTTTCACCTCGGGTGCAGCGGGCGAGAGGCTGTAGGCTGCTGGCGTTGGCGCCGGCTCCGGCGTCGGCGAAACCGCCGTCGGGGCAGCCGCCTCGATCCGCTCCTCCTCCATCTGCCGCGCGTGCGTCCGCTCGCGGCGCAGGCGCGCGCCGCGCATAATCGCGAGCAGGGTGACGATCGCCAGCAGCGCGATGATCACCAATGTCACCGTGGTGGCGGTGCCCCATTCGAAGGGCGTGGTGGGCGCAGGCGTGGTGGGCTGCTGCTGCATCGATCAGTCCTTCTTCTCGCGCTCCACCGCGCGCCAGCCAATGTCCCGGCGCACGAAGCCGGTGGGGAAGTCGATCGCGTCGACCGCGGCATAGGCCGCGGTCTGCGCGTCGGCGACGCGCGCGCCGGTGGCCGTCACCGCCAGCACGCGCCCGCCAGACGCCACAAGCGCGTCGCCCTCCATCCGGGTTCCCGCCTGGAAGACGATTGCACCATCGGCCTCGGCCGCATCCAAGTTCTTGATTTCGCCGCCGGTCTCCGGCGTGCCCGGATAGCCTCGCGCCGCCATCACCACCGTCAATGCAACCGCCTCGGCGAAATTGGGGGCGGGCAGATCGGCCAGCCGGCCTTCCGCCACCGCCAGCAGCGTTTCGAGCAGGTCGCCCTCGAACCGCGCCATCAGCACCTGGCATTCGGGATCGCCGAAGCGGACATTATATTCGATCAGCTTGGGGCCGTGGGCGGTGAGCATCAACCCGGCGTAAAGCACGCCCGTGTAAGGCGTGCCCGAGGCGGCGAGCGCGTCGATGGTCGGCCGCACGATCTCGCCCAGCGCACGCCCCTCCAGATCAGCGGTGAGCGCGCCGGCGGGGCTGTAGGCGCCCATGCCGCCGGTGTTGGGCCCGGTATCGCCCTCGCCGACGCGCTTGTGGTCCTGCGCGCTGCCGAAGGCGGCGACGCTGGTGCCGTCCGACAGCACGAACAGGCTCGCCTCCTCGCCTTCCAGGAACTCCTCGATCACCGCCTGGACAGGACCACCGGTGAACAGGTCCGCGATCGCCGCCTCCGCCTCGGCGCGGTTCATCGCCACGGTGACACCCTTGCCGGCGGCGAGCCCGTCCGCCTTGATCACGCAGCGGACGTCGCCTTCGACGATGAAATCCTCCAGGCAGGCCAGCGCGCCATCCTTCGACGTGACCTTGAAATAGCGGGCGGTAGGGATGCCGACGCGCGCGCACAGGTCCTTGGTGAAGCCCTTCGAGCCTTCCAGCTTCGCCGCCTCGCGCCCCGGCCCGAACACCGGCACGCCGATCGCGCGGACATTGTCCGCCAGGCCGTCGACCAAAGGCTGCTCGGGCCCGATCACCACCAGCCCGATCTGGTTACGCCGCACGAAGTCGATCACCGCGCGGTGGTCCGCCGGATCGAGCGGGGGGATGGTGGCATGTCGGGCGATGCCGGGGTTGCCGGGGGCGGCATAGAGCGTATCTAGACCGCTCGACTGTGCGAGCTTCCACGCGAGAGCATGCTCGCGCCCGCCCGCGCCGATCAGCAGGACGTTCATGTCAGACCCCTTTTACGATACGCCAGCCCGGCTGGTAGCGGACCCGGCGCCGGGCGACAACGCGCTGGCCCTTTCGGTCGGCGAGCTCTCCCAGAAGCTCAAGCGGATGGTGGAGGGCGAGTTCGGCCATGTCCGCCTGCGTGGCGAGATCAGCGGCTACAAACGCGTGGCCTCCGGCCACGCCTATCTGTGCCTCAAGGACGAGAGCGCGGTGATCGACGGCGTGATCTGGAAGGGGCAGGCGAATTTGATCGCCTTCCGGCCCGAGGACGGCGTGGAGGTGGTCGCGACGGGTCGGCTGACCACCTATCCGGGCCGGTCGAAATACCAGATCGTGATCGAGCGGATGGAACTGGCCGGCGCCGGCGCGCTGATGGCGCTGCTGGAGAAGCGCCGCGCTGCCTTCGCTGCCGAAGGGCTGTTCGATGCGGAGCGCAAGCGCGCGCTGCCCTTCCTTCCCGCGCGGATCGGCGTGGTGACCTCGCCCACCGGCGCGGTGATCCGCGACATCCTGCACCGGCTGGCGGATCGCTGCCCCAGCCATGTGCTGGTGTGGCCGGTAAAGGTGCAGGGCGAGGGTGCTGCCGAGGAAGTGGCGGCGGCGGTGCGCGGCTTCTCCGCGATGCCGGAGGGCGAGCGGCCCGACCTGGTGATCGTCGCGCGCGGCGGCGGTTCAATCGAGGATCTGTGGGCGTTCAACGAGGAAGTGGTGGTGCGCGCGGTCGCCGCATCCGCCATCCCGACGATCAGCGCGGTGGGGCACGAGACCGACACCACGCTCTGCGACCATGCCGCCGACCGGCGCGCGCCGACGCCGACCGCGGCGGCGGAGATGGCGGTGCCGGTGCTTGCGGAGCTGCGGCTCACGCTCGGCGGGCACGGCCAACGGATCGAGCGGTGCGCGCGCCGCTATGTCGAGCGCGGGCGCGAGCGGCTGACCGCCTGTGCGCGGCTGCTGCCGACCCGCGACCGGCTGCTCGGGCCGCAGCGCCAGCGGGTCGACGAGGCGGGCGCGCGGATCGATCGCGGGCTGGAGCGGCGCGTGGCGGAGGCGCGGCGGCGGCTCGACCGCGATGCCGGCGCGCTGCGGCCGGCCCTGCTCCAGCGCCAGCTGGACGGCGCGCGGCAGCGGCTCGCCGATCTCAGTCGGCTGCTGGAGACGGTGAACCCCGATGCGATCCTGGAGCGCGGCTATGCGCGGGTGACTTCGCGTGACGGACAGACGCTGTCGAACGCGGCGGCGGTGCGGGGCGCGGGCGCGGTGACGCTGCGGTTCCGGGATGGCACGGTTGATGCCAGGGTGGGGGACGCCAAGGTTGAGCGCGGCGGCGCGCGGGCCTATTCTGAGGGGAAACCCGCCCAGCCGACGTTGTTCTAAGAAACTTCCGTTGGTTCTGAGGAGCCGCTGACCCCGTCGAAGCGGCGTCTCGAAGGAGCGCCAGGTCGGATCGTCCCCCCGGACGATCCTGAACATGCCGGGGGCATGTTTACCTGGCACTGGTTCGAGACGAGCCTTCGCCTTCGCTCAGTCTCTCCTCACCACGAACGGGGTGTGATAGGAAGCCAGATCAAATGCTCATGTCCAAGTCCGACCGCCCGGCGCGGCTCCACTACGGCCCCAACGGCTTCCGGGTGCTGAGCGGCGGTGATTTCGTGACCTGCGCGGTCTCCGGCGCGCGTATCCCGCTTGATTCGCTTCGCTATTGGGACGTGGTGAAGCAGGTGCCCTTCGCCAGCGCGCAGATCGCGTCGGAAGCGTTGCGCCCGCGGTGAGGGCACTCGCGCTGCTGATCGTGGCGCTGGCGAGCGCGGCCGCGCCGGCGCAGGTCCGCCCGGCGCCGGTCACCGCGTCGCTGGTGCTGGAGGGCGGCGCACGGCAGGGCGGGACGATTCTTGGCCGCACCGCGCCGGGCGCCGTGCTGACGCTGGACGGCACCCGCGTGCCGGTGGCGCCGGACGGGCGCTTTCTGATCGCCTTCGACCGCGATGCGGCGCCGAGCGCCGTTCTGGCGGTAGCCGGTGGTGAAACGCGGACGCTCTCGGTCGCGCCCGGCGGCTGGCGGATCGAGAAGATCAACGCGCCGCTGCGTGCGGGCAAGTCCAGCGCGGAGTTCGAGCGGCTGCGCCCGGCCGAGCTTGCCGAGATCAAGACGGCGCGCGCGGTGGACCATGACGTCGACGGCTGGCGGCAGCGGTTCCGCTGGCCGGTGACCGGGCGCCGCTCCGGCCAGTTCGGAGCGCAGCGCGTCTACCAGGGCGTGCCGGGCTCGTTCCACTCGGGCACCGATGTCGCGGTGCCGGCGGGCACGCCGGTGCTCGCGCCCGCCGACGGCGTGGTGGTGCTGGCGACGACGCGGCCGTTCACGCTGGAGGGCAACCTCGTCATCCTCGACCATGGCATGGGGCTGAACAGCGCCTTCCTCCACCTGTCGCGGATCGACGTGGCGGAAGGGCAGACGGTGCGCCAGGGCGAGCCGATCGGCCGCGTCGGCGCGACGGGGCGCGCGACGGGGCCGCACATGCACTGGGGGATGAAGTGGCGCGACGCGCGGATCGATCCGGCGCTGCTGGCCGGGGCGATGGAGTAGGCCTGAACCCCTCCCCTGAAGGGGAGGGGCTTTGCGGTTACAGCACGAAGCGGCTGAGGTCCGTGTTGCGCGCGATGCCGGCCAGCTGCGCCTCCACATAGGCGGCGTCCACCGTCACCGTCTCGCCCTGGCGGTCCTCGGCGGCGAAGCTGACGTCTTCCAGCAGCTTCTCCATCACCGTCTGGAGGCGGCGGGCGCCGATATTCTCGACCTCGGCATTCACCTCGGCGGCGATCTTGGCGACCGCGCGGATGCCCTCCTCGGTCATCTCCACCGTCACGCCCTCGGTGCCGAGCAGCGCCTTATATTGCGTGGTCAGCGACGCCTTGGTGTCGGAGAGGATGGCGACGAAATCGTCCTCGGTCAGGCCCTTGAGCTCGACGCGGATCGGCAGACGGCCCTGGAGCTCGGGCAGCAGGTCCGACGGCTTGGCGACGTGAAAGGCGCCGCTGGCGATGAACAGGATGTGATCCGTCTTCATCGGCCCGTATTTGGTCGAGACGGTGGTGCCCTCGATCAGCGGCAAGAGGTCGCGCTGGACACCCTCGCGGCTGACCGAACCGCCGCGCACGTCGGAGACCGCGATCTTGTCGATCTCGTCAAGGAAGACGATGCCGTTCGCCTCCGCATCCGCCAGCGCGACGCGGCTCACCTCGTCCTGGTCGAGGCGCTTGTCCGCCTCTTCCTCGACCAGTTTGTCCCACGCTTGCGGGACGAGGATCTTGCGGCGCTTGGTCTGATTGCCGCCCATGCCCTTGAGCATGTCGCCCAGGTTGATCATGCCGACCGAGCCGCCGCCGGGCAGCTCGAACGGCATCTGCGGCGCCTGTTGCAGCTCCAGCTCGATCTCGGTGCCCGCGAGATGGCCGTCGTGGAAGCGCTGCTTGAAGCTTTCGCGCGTCGCCTGGCTCGAATCCTTGCCGACCAGCGCATCGAGCAGGCGCGCCATCGCTGCCTCCTCGGCCTTGTCCTTCACCGCGAGGCGGCGGCGTTCCTTCTCCAGCCGGATCGCCTCCTCGACGAGGTCGCGGGCGATCTGCTCGACGTCGCGGCCGACATAGCCGACCTCGGTGAACTTGGTCGCCTCCACCTTCACGA
>NZ_JBELLZ010000076.1:0-17755 GCF_042096255.1 Sphingomonas sp.
AGGGGACGTTCCTCCTCGCTTAGGCCGCGACGCGCATCGCCTCGGTCGCGGTGATCCAGCCGCCGCCCAGCACCCGGTCGCCATCGTACAGCACCGCCGCCTGGCCCGGGGCGACGCCGAACTCCGGCGTGTCGAACACCAGCCGGTCACCGTCCAGCCGCGCCGGCACCGGCCGCGCCATCGAGCGCACCTTGGCGGTTAGCGGCCCGTCCAGCGGCCCGAGCACGTTGAGGTCGCCCAGCACCGCCGCCTCCACCGCCAGCGCCGCGCGCGGGCCGACGACGACGCGCGCCGCCTCCGGCTCCAGCCGCACGACATAGAGCGGCTCGGGGCTGCCCCCGATCTCCAGCCCGCGCCGCTGGCCCACCGTATAGTGGATCAGCCCGCGATGCGCGCCGAGCACCCGGCCCGAAAGGTCGACGATCTCGCCCGGCGCGCCCGCCTCCGGCCGCAGCTTTCGCACGAGATCGGCGTAATTCCCGTCGGGCACGAAGCAGATGTCCTGGCTGTCGGGCTTGGCCGCCACCGCCAGCCCCAGCTCGGCCGCCATCTCGCGCACCTGCGCCTTGGGCAGCGCGCCGAGCGGAAAGCGCAGAAACTCGAGCTGGTCGCGCGTAGTGGCGAACAGGAAATAGCTCTGGTCGCGCGCCGGATCGGCACCGCGGTGCAGTTCCGCGCCGTTCGGCCCGGCCGCGCGCCGGACATAATGGCCGGTGGCGAGGCAATCTGCCCCCAGGTCGCGCGCCAGCCCGAGCAGATCGGTGAACTTCGGCCCCATGTTGCACTGGACGCAGGGGATCGGCGTGCGCCCGGCGGCGTATTCGTCGGCGAACCGTTCCACTACCGCTTCGCGGAAGCGGGTCTCGTGATCGAAGACGTAATGCGCGATGCCGAGCCGGTCGCATACCGCACGTGCGTCGCGGATGTCGCGACCGGCGCAGCACGCGCCGGCGCGCGCGGTCGCCTCGCCGTGGTCGTAGAGCTGGAGCGTCACCCCGATCGTCTCGGCGCCGCTCGCCGCGGCCAGCGCCGCCACCACCGAACTGTCGACCCCGCCAGACATGGCGACGACGATGCGCCGGCCGGTGAGCGGCCCGGCCAGCTGGAAGTCAACGGAAGGATCAGGGGTCACACCCGCCAGATAGGCGCGCGGGAATGGCAGCGAAAGGCCGCACCGCACCTTCCGTTCGTCGCATTTACCCTGTTTTCACAGGGACTGTTTAGCAGTTTGCGCGACCACTGAACGGGGGAGGCCCATGTTTGGACGCGTACTTCACCCGTTTCGAGCCGCACAGCGAACTGACGGTCCTGCCGCCCGATCTGGCGGTGCTGATGGTCGGCGTCTCCGCGCGCCAGGCCGCCAGCCCCACCGCATCGTGCTGGGCGCGGATGGGGGCAGGGTCGCTCGAGGGATCGCTGCTGGCGCCCGCGCACGGTGCCTTCAACGGTGCCGTCGCGGCGCGGCTGGCGGGCGGAGAAGCGTGAACCGGGCGTTTACCCTGAGACTTCAAGCGATGTTGAAGCCGGCCGCGTAACAGGTCGGCAGTGAGACGGGGCCCCCGCCCCGAACCGAGGTTGAGTGAATGATCGAGAACCAGAAGATCCGTCCCGCCAAGGTCATCGGTCCGCTCGGCGAGCCGCTGACCTTGGACACGTTGCCGCCGCCTGAGACGACACGCTGGGTAGTGCGTCGCAAGGCGGAGGTCGTGGCGGCGGTCAATGGCGGGCTGCTGACGGTGGACGAGGTATGCGCGCGCTACGGTCTCACCGTCGAGGAATTCGCCGGGTGGCAGCGGGCGATCGACCGCTCGGGCATGCCCGGCCTCCGGGTGACGCGGATCCAGCACTACAAGTCGCTTTACGAGCGCCAGCAGCGCTATTGATCGCAGGTTACGCGGGCGGAACAAAGTCGCCTGCTTGCGAGTCTTTCTCCCCGCAGCCCGGGACGTGTCGGGCGATATCGCAGGGGAGTATTGGTATGGGTATCATTCTCTGGCTCATCGTCGGTGGCGTAATCGGCTGGCTGGCAAGCATCATCATGCGCACCGATGCGCAGCAGGGCATCTTCCTCAACATCGTCGTCGGCGTGATCGGCGCGTTCATCGGCGGCCTGGTCATTTCGGGCGGCTCGATCAACAACTCGCCGCTGACGATCCAGTCTTTCCTGGTTTCGCTGCTTGGGGCGGTGATCCTGTTGGCGATCGTAAACCTGGTTCGCCGCGGAAGTGTGCGCTAAGCATCTTAGCAGATACCGGAGAGGACCGGCCGCCCGAGCGATCGGGCGGCCGTTTTGCTTTGATCGGGCTGGCCAGACCGTTCAGCGGAGCAGGAAGCGTACCGTGATGGTCGCGGTGACTTCGGTTTCGCCGGGCGAGAGCTCCGTCGGTGGGGAGTCGGCCTTTGCGCGCGCCATATAGGCGATCGGCGGATGCGGTGTGGCGCCGTCATTCTCGCCCGCCTCGCCGATCGAGACGATGCGAGCGACGCTCAGCCCCGCGGCCTTGGCGTACAGGTCGGCGCGGGCCCGCGCGCGCTGCACAGCATCGGTCCGGGCGGCGTCCAGCGCCGCATCGGCACGGTCGATCGAGAGCTGAGGCCCGTCGATCTGGTTGGCGCCTGCACTCACGAGCGCGTCGAGCACCCGGCCAGTCCGGCCGATCTCGCGGAACCGCACAGTGACGCCGTTCGACGCCTGATAGCCGGTCACCACCGGGGGCTGGTTCTCAGCATAGCGATATCGCGGCGATAGTGACACGGTGCTGGTGCGGATGTCGCGCTCCGCCACACCCGCCGATCGCAGCGCCGCGGTCACCCGCGCCATCCGCTCCGCTGCCTCCGCCATCGCTGCGGCGGCCGTGGGCGCCTGCGCCACCACGCCCGCGCGGACGGTGGCGATGTCCGGCGCCTGCGTGATCCGACCCACCGCGCTCACGTCAAGCACCGTGGCGTCGGGAAGGATCGGCACCTCCGCAAGGGCGGGTGCGGCAGGGACCGCGGCGGCGAGCATCCAAGCGTATCTCATCGGTATCTCCCAAGTGTCTCTCCGATGTGACGGCGATGGACGAAACGGTAGCTGAACGGGCCGGGTTGCTTGCCAGCGAGAGCCGCCTCGCGCATGCCCGCGCGACTCCCGCAGGGGCTTGAGCCGGGTGATATATAAAGCTAATACAGCTATCGACAGCGGCGATCTTGCGGGATCGGGGACGGGGAAGTGACGCGGATGGACTATCGTACGGGTGATCTGGGCGCGGAGCCGCTGGCGCTGGAGGGCCCGGACCTGCCCCGCCGTCGCCGTCGCTGGGTCATCCTCGCCGCCATCGTCCTTCTTGCCGCCGCCGCGCTCGCCTGGTTCCTGCTTCGTGGGGACAAGGAGGCGGCGCCCGCCGCGCCCGGCGGTCAGCAGGCTCCCAGCGTCACCGTGGTTGTCCCCAGGCGCGCGACGGTCGGTCGTGCGGTCACCGCCACCGGCAGCCTGGCGGCGCGCCGCGAGATGCCGGTCGGCGTCGCCGGCGAGGGCGGCATGGTGACGCGCGTGCTGGTGGAGGCGGGCGACTGGGTCCGCGAGGGCCAGGTACTCGCCACCGTCGACCGCTCTGTCCAGGCGCAGACCGCCGAGAGTCTCGCTGCGAACATCAACGTCGCCCGCGCGGACCTGACGCTCGCCCAGGCCGAGCTGGAGCGCGCGCAGCAGCTGGTCGGCCGCGGCTTCATCAGCCAGGCGGACGTGCAGCGCCGGATCGCTACGCGTGACTCGGCGGCGGCGCGGCTGAAGGTCGCGCAGGCGACCCTGTCCGAGCAGCGCGCGCGCAACGCCCGGCTGGATATTCGCGCCCCTGAGGCGGGCCTGGTGCTGACTCGCGGCGTGGAGGCGGGGCAGATCATCAGCTCGGCCTCGGGCACGCTGTTCCGCATGGCGCGGGGCGGCGAGATGGAGATGCGCGCGCAGCTCGCCGAGAGTGACCTCCAGACCATCCGCGTCGGCGCCTCCGCCACGGTGACCCCTGTTGGCGAGACGCGCACCTTTGCGGGCCGCGTCTGGCAGGTGTCTCCGGTGATCGACCCGCAGAACCGCCAGGGTATCGCCCGCATCCTGCTCAGCTACGATCCCGCGCTGCGCCCCGGCGGCTTCGCCTCAGCGACGATCGTCAGCGGCACCGGTAACCTGCCGCAGCTGCCGCAGTCCGCGATCATGAGCGACGAGCGCGGCAATTACGTCTATGTGGTCGACGGTGTCAACAAGGTGCAGGTGCGCCGCGTACGGCTGGGCACGGTAGGCGAGGAGGACGTGGCGATCGCCGAGGGTCTGACCGGGACAGAGCGAGTGGTGCGGTCCGCCGGCGCGTTCCTCAACCCGGGCCAGCTGATCAAGCCCGTGCTCGACCGCAACGAGGGATAGTCGATGGACTTCCGCAACATCTCCGCCTGGTCGATCCGCAACCCGGTTCCGTCGATCGTCCTGTTCCTGATCCTGACGGTGGCAGGCATCGTCAGCTTCGTGCGGATGGACATCAACCGGGAGCCGGACATCGACTTCCCGGTGGTGGAGGTGACCATCTCGCAGCCCGGCGCCGCGCCGTCGGAGCTGGAGACGCAGGTCACCCAGCGGGTCGAGGCGGCGGTGCGCGGGGTGGAGGGGATCGACGAGATCCAGTCCTTCGTGTCCGAAGGCGAATCGACCACCATCGTCCAGCTGACGATCGGCACGCCGATCGACCGGGCGGTGAACGAAGTGCGCGACCAGATCACCCAGATCCGCGCGAACCTGCCGGACGGGATCCTCGAACCGCAGGTCAGCCGGGTCAAGATCAACGACGACGACCTCGGGTCCTACACCGCCACCGGCACCGACATGACGGTGGAGCAGCTGTCCTGGTACATCGACAACACGGTGGCCAAGGAGCTGCTGTCGATCCCCGGCATGGGCTCGGTGGAGCGCAACGGCGGCGTCGATCGCGAGATTCGGGTCATCGTCGATCCCGCGAAGCTCGCCGCGTTCGGGCTGACCGCGACGCAGATCAATCAGCAGCTGCGCCAGGTGAACCTCGATGCGCCGGGCGGCCGCGCCGAGATCGCCGGCTCCGAACAGTCGCTGCGCGTGCTGGGCAATGCCCGCAACGCCTATGAGCTCGGCCAGACGCAGATCTCGGTCGGTGACGGGCGGATGATCAAGCTGTCGGACGTCGCCACGGTGCGCGACCTCTACGCCGAGCAGCGCACCTCCGCCTCGGTTAACGGCCGGCCGGTGCTCAGCTTCGATTTCAAGCGCGCGAAGGGCTCGTCCGAGGTCACCGTTTTCAAGGAGGCCAAGAAGGCGCTGGAGGATCTCCAGAAGCGCAATCCTGCGGTGCAGTTCAAGCTGCGCAGCGACGGCGCCAAATATGCGATGGAGCAATACAAGAGCGCCATCCACGCGATGATCGAGGGCGCGGTACTCGCGGTGTTCATCGTGTTCCTTTTCCTGCGCGACTGGCGCGCCACCATGATCTCCGCGCTGGCGATCCCGATGTCGGCGATCCCCGCCTTCTGGTTCATGGACCTTTTGGGCTTCACGCTGAACAGCATGACCCTGCTGGCGCTCAGCCTGGTCGCGGGCGTGCTGGTCGACGACGCGATCGTGGAGATCGAAAACATCGTCCGCCACATGCGCATGGGCAAGAGCGCCTATCAGGCGTCGATCGACGCGGCGGACGAGATCGGCATCGCGGTGCTGGCGACCACCATGGCGATCGTTGCGGTGTTCCTGCCGGTCGGCCTGATGCCCGGAATTTCCGGGCAGTTCTTCAAGAACTTCGGTCTCACCGTCGTGGTCGCGGTGCTGATGAGCCTTGCGGTCGCGCGCCTGATCACGCCGATGATCGCGGCGTATTTTCTGAAGGCGGGCGGCCATGCCGAACATGGCGGCGGCTGGCTGATGGACGTGTACCTCAAGGTGCTGCACTGGTCGCTGGACACCGGCGGGGCGGCGGCGTCGCGCGCGCGGGGCGGCTATCACCGGGTCACCGGCTATTTCCGTGACCATCGCGTCTGGACGATGGGGTTCGGCCTTCTCGCCTTCCTGCTGACGATCGCCTGCTTCGCGAGCATGCCGCTCCAGTTCCAGCCGGCGACCGACCAGGAACGCTCGATCGTCACCGTGGCGATGGCGCCCGGCACCACGCTCGCGCAGACCGAGAAGGTGGTGCAGAACGTGCGCGAGCTCCTCCAGAAGCAGCCCGAGGTGGACAGCGTCTACGCCCGCACCTTTGTGGGCAGCGGCCGCGTGTTCGCGCAGTTCAAGGAGGACAAGGACAAGACCTCCACCGAGTTCGAGCGCGCGCTCGCCCCCGAGCTCGCCAAGATTCCAGACGCGCGGGTCAACTTCCAGTCGCAGTTCGGCTGGGGCGATAACAACCGCGACGTCTCGATCACGCTCGGCGGCGACGATCCGGTGCAACTGCGCAAGACCGCGGATGAGATCGTCCGCCAGATTGGCCGTGTTCCCGGCATGATCGCGCCGCGCATCGCGGGCGACCTCAATCGGCCGGAGATCGTGATCCGCCCGCGGCTCGATCTCGCCGCCAGCCTGGGCGTCACCACCGCTGCGCTCTCCAGCGCAATCCGCATCGCGACGCTGGGCGACATCGATCAGAACAGCGCGCGCTTCTCGCTGTCCGACCGGCAGATCCCGATCCGCGTTGCGCTGTCGCAATCCGCGCGCACCCGGATGGAGACGATCCGCAATCTGCCCGTGCAGACCCAGAACGGCGGATCGGTGCCGCTTAACGTGGTCGCTGACATCGGCTTCGGCTCCGGCCCGACCCGCATCAACCGGCTCAACCAGCAGCGCCAGCTGACCCTGGGCGCCGATCTTGCGCCGGGTCTCGTGCTCAGCAATGCGATGAAGACGGTCAACGAGCTGCCCGTGATGAAGAACCTGCCGATCGGGGTCGAGCGGCTGAGCGTCGGACAGGCCAAGTGGCAGATGGAGATGCTCGTCAACTTCGTGATCGCGGTGGTCGCGGGCGTGTTCCTGGTCTTCTCGGTACTGGTGCTGCTCTATCGCCGGCTGCTGCCGCCACTGGTCAACATGGGCTCGCTGCTGCTCGCGCCGCTGGGCGGCCTGCTGGCGCTGATGGTGACGGGCAATCCCTTGTCCATGCCCGTCTTCATTGGATTGCTGATGCTGCTGGGGATCGTTGCCAAGAATTCGATCCTGGTGATCGACTTCGCGCTGGAGGAGATCAACCGCGGCGTGCCGATCTACGACGCGATCGTCGAGGCTGGGCACAAGCGCGCACAGCCGATCGTGATGACCACGGTGGCGATGGTTGCGGGCATGGTGCCCACCGCCTTGTCGCTCACGGGCGACGGTGCGTGGCGCGCGCCGATGGGCATCGTGGTGATCGGCGGGCTGACGCTCTCGACCCTGCTGACCCTGCTGATCGTGCCCGCTGCGTTCAGCCTGTCGATCGGGATCGAGCGCCGCGTCGGCCCGTGGCTGGGCAAGCGGCTGCTCACCTATCGCCCTGGCGACGAAGACGGGTTGATCGAGCATGACGGCCCCGCTGGCGCGATCGCTGCGCCGCACGGGCGGATCGGCTTCCGCGGGCAGGGCGACCAGCCCGCGGAGTGAACGCCGCCCCTTTGAACTTTCCCCGATCTCGCCCATTGTTCGGGGCATGATCGCCCCCGCCCGTCGGATCCGGCCGCAACCGGCCGCCCCTGCGGGTCTCGTGCGGATGAAATTGGTCGCCACAGGCCTGCTCGTGGCGATGGCGGCGGTATTCCTGCTCGCGCGCTGGATGCAGGACACGCACGCGGCGTGGGGCTTCGTGCGCGCCTTCGCCGAGGCGGCGATGGTTGGCGGGCTCGCGGACTGGTTTGCGGTCACTGCCCTGTTCCGCCACCCGCTGGGCCTGCCGATCCCGCACACCGCGATCATCCCGCGCAACAAGGACCGGATCGGCGATCAGCTTGCCCGGTTCCTCCAGCAGAACTTCCTGGTACCCGACGTGGTCGCGCGGCGGATGCAACGCATGGACGTGGCGGGCGCGGCCGGGCGCTGGCTGGCCAACCCCACCGGCGGGTCGAAGCGGCTGATGCGCGGCGCCTCGCGCCTCGCGGTGGAGGTGCTCCAGTCGCTCGACCAGGAGCGGCTGGGCGGCATGATCCGCGGCGCGATGGTGGACCGGGTCCGCTCCACCGAGATCTCGCCCTTGCTCGGCCGCGCGCTCGCCGCTGCGATTGCGGGCGACCGCCACCTGCCCGTGCTCGACGGTATCGTCCGCTGGGCGGGCCGCGTGCTGGAGGCGAACCATCACCTGATCCGCGCGATGGTGCACGAGCGCGCCGGCAGCATCCTGCGCTGGACCGGGCTGGACGAGACGCTGGCCACCAAGATCATCGACGGGCTCGACAAGATGCTGGGCGACATGGCCGAGCACCCGGACCATCCCCTGCGTGCCAAGGCGGAGGAGGGGCTGATCCGCCTCGCCGAGGACCTCCAGCATTCGCCCGAAATGCGCGACAAGGTGGAGCGGCTCAAGCTGGAGCTGCTCGAAAACCCGGCGATGCAGGACTGGATCAACGGCCTGTGGGAACAGGCGCGGCTCGGCATGCTGCGCATGGCGCGCGATCCTGAGGGGCTGGTGGCGGGGCCGCTGGGCGAGGCGATGCGCCAGCTCGGCACCACCCTCCAGACCGATCCGCGCCTCGCGCCCACAATCAACCGCTTCGTGCGCCGCGCCGCGGTGGGAGCGGCAACCGACTACGGCGACGCTATCGTTCGCTTGGTCTCGGAAACGGTGCACGGCTGGGACGCCCGCACCATCACCACCCGGCTGGAGCATGCGGTCGGCCGCGACCTTCAGTTCATCCGAATCAACGGCACTTTGGTGGGCGGATCGGTCGGCCTTTTGCTCCACGCGATCGATCTCGCACTGTGAACGATCGATCTCGCCTTGAGTCTGCCACCATTTGCCCGCAGAGGCCGATCGGATGAGCGCCGCTGTCGACCTTTCGGAGGATGCGGGTACGCTGCGGGTCAGCGGCGCGCTGACCCTGTCGAACCTTGGTGATCTACCGCATCGCCTCGCCGCGCATGACCGCAGCGTCAAGGCGGTGGACCTTTCCGCCGTTGAACGGATGGACACGATTGGCGCCTGGGTTATCCATCGTTTCGCGCGCGAGCGCGGCGCGCGGATCGAAGGTCTGTCGGGCGAGCGCGAGCACTTGTTCAAGCAGGTGGAGGATGCCGATCAGCCCGTCGCCATGCGCCCGCGCCGGATCAAACCGCTGGAGCGGGTCGCGGGCGAGGTGGGCGAGGCGACGATCACCGCCTTCCGCACGCTCTACGGCCTGCTCGGATTCCTCGGCGCGACGGTGATCGCGTTCTACAACGTCGTCCGCCATCCTGGCCGCTTCCGCTTCAACGCCACCGTCCACCGGTTCGAGGTGGTCGGCGTCTCGGCGCTCGGCATCATCGGGTTGATGAGCTTCCTGATCGGCATCGTCATCGCCCAGCAGGGTGCGGTGCAGCTGCGCCAGTTCGGCGCGGAGGCGTTCACCATCAACCTCGTCGGCCGCATCACCCTGCGCGAGCTGGGCGTGCTGATGACCGCGATCATGGTCGCCGGCCGCTCGGGTTCAGCCTTCGCCGCGCAGCTCGGCACGATGAAGCTGACCGAGGAGATCGACGCAATGCGCATCATCGGCGTCTCGCCGATGGAGGCGCTGGTGCTGCCCCGCACGCTGGCGGCGGTGATCATGATGCCGCTGCTCGGCTTCTACGCCTCGCTGATCGCGATCATCGGCGGCGGCCTGCTCTGCTGGTGGCAGCTGGAAATCCCCCCGGTCACCTATGTCGCCCGCCTGCGTGAGGTGGTGCCGATCACCGACCTCTACGTCGGCCTGATCAAGGCGCCAGTGTTCGGCGCGATCATCGCCATCGCCGGCTGCTTCCAGGGCATGCAGGTGGAAGGCGACGCCGAGCAGGTCGGCACCCGCACCACCAGCGCGGTGGTGCAGGCGATCTTCCTGGTGATCGTGATCGACGCCTTCTTCGCGATCTTCTTCGAGCGGATCGGCTGGCTGTGAGCGCAATCTTCACCGACGATGAGGAGGCGATCATCCGCGTTCGTGGCCTGCGCAACAGCTTCGGCGAGCAGGTGGTCCACGACGGGCTGGACCTCGACGTGCGGCGCGGCGAGATCCTGGGCGTGGTGGGCGGGTCGGGCACTGGCAAGTCGGTGCTGATGCGCTCGATCATCGGCCTCCAGACGCCCGATCAGGGCGAGGTCACCGTGTTCGGCGAGCCTACGATCGGCCGCGACGAGACCGAAACCACCGATATCAGCAAACGCTGGGGCGTGCTGTTCCAGGGCGGCGCGCTGTTCTCCACGCTCACCGTCGCCGAGAACGTACAGGTGCCGTTGCGCGAGTTCTATCGCGATCTGCCGCTGACCCTGCTGGACGAGATCGCCTCCTATAAGGTGGTGATGACCGGGCTGCCCGCCGACGCCGGCCCGAAATACCCGGCGGAGCTGTCGGGCGGCATGAAGAAGCGCGCCGGCCTCGCCCGCGCGCTGGCGCTCGATCCCGAACTCCTGTTTCTCGACGAGCCGACCGCAGGCTTGGATCCGATCGGCGCTGCCGCGTTCGACGAGCTCACCCGCTCGCTCCAGCGCACCCTCGGGCTCACCGTCTTCCTGATCACCCATGATCTCGACACGCTCTACGCGATCTGCGACCGCGTCGCGGTGCTCGCCGACAAGAAGGTGGAAGCGGTGGGCACGATCGACGAGCTGATCGCGCTCGATCACCCGTGGATCGCCGAATATTTCAAGGGCCCGCGCGGCCGGGCGGCGCTGGCCACGCAGGAGGCGCAGGCCGAAGCGGAGACGCACCCGACCGAGGTCAAGGCGAACGTCACCGGTGAGCGGGGGCAGGGCGGCACCGCGGACAATCGCGCGCGGGACGCGGAACCCAAGGCGGGAAAACGATAATGGAAACGCGCTCAAATCACGTCCTGGTCGGCGCCGTGGTGCTGATCCTGCTGGCGGTGCTCGCGATCTTTACCGTCTGGATCGCTCGCCTCAACGGCTCCACCGAGAAGGAGTATGACATCTTCTTCAAGCAGGCGGTGGACGGCTTGGCGAAGGGTTCCGCGGTCAGCTATTCGGGCGTGCCGACCGGTCAGGTGAAGGAGATCGCGCTGTGGAAGCCCGATCCCCAGTTCGTCCGCGTCCGCATCACCGTCAATCGCGACACGCCGGTGCTCCAGGGCACCACAGCGACCATCCAGGGCAGCTTCACCGGGCCGTCGACCGTCAGCCTGGACGGCGGCATCAAGGGCCGGCCCGAGATCGTCTGCCCCGAGCCCGACACCGCCAGCGAGTGCCCGTTCGGCGTGCCGGTGATCCCGACCAAGGCGGGCGGTATCGGCGCGATCCTGAACTCCGCGCCGCAGCTGCTCGAGCGCCTGTCGACGCTGACCGAGCGGCTCACGGGGCTGCTCACCGACAAGAACCAGGCCTCGATCGCGGGCATCCTGGAGAACACCAATCGCCTCACCGACGCGCTCGCCGATCGCGGGCCCGAGATCGCCGCGACCCTGGCGCAGACCCGCGTCGCGATCCAGCAGGCAGGTGACGCGGCGCAGTCGATCGGCCAGCTGGCGCAGACCACCAACGGCGTGCTCGCCGAGGACGTGAAGCCGGCGATGGCCAACCTCAACAAGGCGATCCAGTCGGCGCAGCAGTCCGCCGAGACGCTGAACGGCGCGATCGGCGACGCTCGGCCGGGCCTCCAGACCTTCTCGCGGCAGACCATCCCCGAGGCGAACAAGCTGGTGCGCGATCTGCGCATCACCGCCCAGGCTTTGTCCTCGATCGCCGAAAAGGTCGACCAGCAGGGCGCCAGCTCGCTGATCGGCCGCCAGCGCCTCCCCGATTATGAGGGCAAGTGAGATGACCGCACGCTTCCTGCTTCTCGCGCTTCCGCTCGCCGCCTCGCTGGCCGGCTGCATCAGCTTCGGCGCCAAGCCGCCCGAGGCGCTGCTGACGCTGACCGCCACCGCGGCAGTGCCGGTGGGCAACGCGCAGGATTCGGCCGCGGCCAAGTCGATCGTGATCGACGTGCCGGTAGTGCCGCAGTCGCTCGCCACCGCGCGCGTGCCGGTGCAGGCGACGCCAACCTCGATCGCCTATGTCAAGGAAGCGGTCTGGGCCGAGCCGCCCGCACGCCTGTTCGCGCGTCTGGTATCGGACACCGTCACCAGCCGCACCGGGCGTGTGGTGCTCTCGCCGGTGCAGGCGATCAGCGATCCCAGCTCGCGGCTCGGCGGCGAGCTGCGCACCTTCGGGCTTGACGCGGCGAGCAACAGCGCGGTGGTCACCTTCGACGGCGCACTCACCCGCGCCGGCGACGACCGCATCGAGAAGCGCCGCTTCGAGGCGCGCGTGCCGGTGGCGGCGATCGATGCGGCCTCGGCCGGCACGGCGCTCAACGAGGCGGCCAACCAAGTCGCGGCGGAAGTGGCCGACTGGATCGGGCGGTAGATATGGGTGAACGCTGAGGCGAGCCTCTAGCCCATCACCGCCGCCTTCAGCCGCCGGCGGAACCGCTCGGGCATCCACTTGCTTGCGAAGCGCACCTGCCGCCCGGCCTTGCCGACGATATAGTCGCGCTCACGCCCGTGCGCGGCCTGCCAGATCACCTCCGCCGCCTCGTCCACGCTATAGACCGGCTGGCCCGCGGTGGCGTCGCGGATCGTGCGATTGGTGCCCGCTGATCCCGAATCGAGGATCGGCGTCTCGACGAACCAGGGCATCACGCAGGCGACCCCGATGCCGTGACGCGCGAACTCCACGTCCAGCGCTTCGGACAATCCCCGCACCGCGAACTTGGTCGCCGAATAGACAGCAAGTCCCGGCGATCCGAACAGGCCTGCGCAGGAGGCGACGTTGATCAGCCGGCTGCCCGCCGTCGCCTTGAGGTGCGGCAAAGCGGCATAGGCGCCGTTGATCACGCCCTTGACGTTGATGTCCACCTGGAGGTCCGCCTCTGCCGGCGAGACCTCCTCGAACATGCCGTAGCGCGCGATGCCGGCATTGTTGAGCAGCACGTCCAACCGCCCGATCTGGGCCACGAACCCGTCCAGGGCCGGCCCCCATCGCCCGCGGTCGCGCACGTCCAGCGGTGCGGCATAAGCAGACAGCTCGCTCGCTGCGCGGCGCATGCCGGTCTCGTCGATATCGCCGATGCCGATTGTCCAGCCTTCGCGCGCGAACCGCCGCGCGGCGGCGAGGCCGATGCCGGAGGCACCCCCGGTGATGAAGATCGACCGCATGTCCCCCGCTCCCTGCTATCCTGCCCGAACCTCGCGGAATGAAATGGTCCGATCGGTCTCCGGCTCCTTGGGCAGGCCCAGCACCCGTTCGCCGATGATGTTGCGCTGGATCTGGTCGGTGCCGCCGCCGATCGAGGTGAAATACGCATTGAGCGATAGGAAGTTGGCGTCTTCCGCACGCGGATGGTCGGGGCCCTCAAGCAGGCTCTCGGGGCCGAGCAGCCGGGTGCGCAGTCGCGCTTCCTCGTGCAGGATGCGGCTCATCGCCAACTTGCCCAGCGACATGATCGGCGAAGAGGTGCCCTGCGCCAGTTCAGCCTTGGCGCGCTCCGTATTGAGGCGGTTGAGCACGCGCCAGGCGACCACCTGCGCCAAGTCCTGCCGGATCACCGGATCGGCGAGCCGGCCCACTTCGCGCGCAAGGGCGATCATCGCGTGGTCGCCCTTGGGTCCGCCGGCGCCGGAGCGCGGCCCGCGCGCGCTGTCCCCCATCACCGAGCGTTCATAGGCGAGCGCGGTCTGCAACACGCGCCAGCCGCCGTGGAGCGGGCCGAGCAGGTTTTCCTCCGGCACAAGGGCGTCGTCGAGGAAAACCTCGTTGAAATGCGTTTCGTCGGTAATCTGACGGAGCGGACGGACGGTGACGCCCGGCTGCCGCATCGGCAGGAAGAAGAAGCTGATGCCCCGGTGCTTGGGCGCGTCCCAATCGGTCCGCGCGATCAGCATGCCATAGTCCGCCACCGCCGCGCCGGAAGTCCACACCTTTTGCCCCGTCACTCGCCAGCCGCCCGGCACCCGATCCGCGCGGGTGCGTACCGCGGCCAGGTCGGAGCCGGCGCCCGGCTCCGAATAGAGCAGGCACATGCCCACCTCCCCGGCGAGCAGTTGCGGCACGATCACGCGCTTGAACGGCTCGGTCGCGTACGCCAGTGCGGTGTTCGCCCATAGGTTGGTGCGATCCTGCCCCGCGCCGGGCGCACCCGCCTCGGCGAAGGTGCGCTCGACGATCCGCGCCTGCGCGTCCGAAAGCCCGCGGCCATGCCATTCGGCGGGCCAGCGCGGCACCGCCCAGCCCGCGTCGCGCACCTGCGCCAACCAAGCGCTGCGCGGATCGCGGCCGAACGACTCATGATGCGCGGGTAGGCCGGTCCAGTGCGCGGCCAGCCAGGATGTCACTTCGATGCGGAGGTCCTCGTCGGTCATGCCGCCTCCAGCGCGCGAACGTAGCGTTCGCGCCAGACCGTCGCTTCGCCATAGAGCTGCGCCGCCGATCGCGCCCGCCGTAGGTATAGGTGCGCGGGATGGTCCCAGGTGAAAGCGACGCCGCCGTGCATCTGCACCGCATCCTTCGCCACCCACACGAAGGCGTCGGCGCAGGCGAAGGCGGCGAGCGCCACTGCTGCGTCCTTGCCCGGTGCATTCTCTGCCACCTGCCGCGCCGCGTCGCGTGCGGCGGAGATCGCCGACTCGCTCTCCAGCAGCAGGTCCGCGGCCATGTGCTTGATCGCCTGGAAGCTGCCGATCGCGCGCCCGAACTGGTGGCGGGTGCGGGCATAGTCGACCGTCATCTCAAGCAGGCGGCGTGCCGCGCCCGCCTGCTCGCCGGCGAGGCCGACCAGCGCAATGTTCCATGCCCGCGCCACCGCCGCGGCATCCGCGACCTGCCGGATCGGCGCGTCGATCGTCACCTCGGCCAAGCGACGGGTCCGATCGAAGACGGGGAGCGGAGTGAGGGTCGCCTCCTCCCGCCGCACCGCCAGCGCGCCTTGATGGTGCGCGATCAGGATCGTCTCGGCGACCGCGGCGTCGGGCACGAAGCGCAGCACGCCCGAGACGCGGCCGTCGACGATGGCAAGCGGCGCCGCTCCCGTCCAGTCGTATGCGCCGGCAAAGGCGACCGCCACCGGCGTGCCCGCCGCCAGCGCTGCGAGCGCCGCGGGATCGTCGGCGAACAGGGCGGCGGCAATGGCGCTCGACAGCAGCGGAGCGGCCAGCAGCGCGGCGCCCGCTTCCTCCATCACCAGCTCCAGTTCGATCGCGGACAATCCTGCACCGCCGTGTTCGGGTGGCACCATCAGCCCGGTCAGGCCGAGATCGACCATCGCCCCCCACAGCGCCGGATCATGCCCGCTCTCGCTGTCCATGATCCGGCGGACATCCGCCTCGCCGCACCGGTCGGCGAGCAGCCGTCGCGCCGATTCGACCAGCGCCGCCTGGTCCTCGCGTGAGGCGGGCGCCGCCAGGGTCACGCCGCCTTCCGGCTGGTGCCCGCCTTGGCACGCCGCTCGCCCTTGGCGATCTCCTTGTGCAGGTCGGCGACGTAGCGCGCGAAATCGACCTGAATAGTGTGGCGGGTGGACTGGTAATAATCGCCTAGCTCGACCTTTTCATCCTCCGCGGTGATCCGCCGCATGTCCTCGATCGGCGGCAGCGCGTAGCGGCAGGCGAGGAAGCCGGCGGCGAGCTTCGACTGCTGCTCGGCAAAATTCACCAGCGTCGGCAGCGGCTGCGCCAGCCCCATGAAGAACAGGTCGTGGATCCCGGGGATCACCATGCGCTTGAACAAAGGGAAGCGGTTGTCCTTGTCCGGCGTCAGCGCGGGATCGTCAAAGAAGGGGAAGCTGATCCGATAGCCGGTGGCATAGACGATCGCGTCCACCCGCTCGACGCTGCCGTCCTCAAATCGCACGCACCGGCCCTCGAATGCCTTGATGTTGGGCTTGAACTTGATGTCGCCGCAGCTCGCCCGCGTCAGGAACTCGCCGGAGACCGAGGGATGCGCGTCCAATGGCTCGTGGTCCGGCTTGGGCAGGCCGTAATCCTCCATCCGCCCGACCATCCGTTTGATCATCCGCCGGGCGAGGGCCTTGCCCAGCCGGCGCGGCATCCAGGTGGGCATCGCCGATTTGTCCATCGGCTTGCCCCCCGCCATCTTCGGCAACACCCACACGCCGCGGCGGGCGGAGACCCAGAGGGTGGCGGCGACGTGGCGCTGCGAAAGCTCGCTGGCGATATCCATCGCGGAGTTGCCCATGCCGACGACGACGACATTCCTGCCGCGCAGGTCGACCGGGTCATAGGGCGTGCGATAATCGTGCGCGTGGAAGTGCGGCCCATCGAACTGGCCCGGATAGTTGGGGATCTTGGGATCCCAATGATGCCCATTGCAGACGAACAGCACGTCATAATCGCGCGCCTCGCCGGTGGAGAGCGTGACGTGCCAGCCGCCACCGGCGCGCCGCACCGCCTTCGTCACCGCGGTGTTGAAGGTGATCCGCTCGCGCAGGCCAAAATGGTCGACGTAATCCTTGAAATACTGGAACAGCTGCGCGTGGCTGGGGAAATCCGGCCAGTCGGCGGGGACAGGATAATCCTCGAACGCCAGCCGCCATTTCGACGTGTCGATGTGCAGCGACTGGTAGCAGGCGGAGCGGCCGTTGGGATTTTGGTAATACCAGTTGCCGCCGATCTCGTCCGACATCTCGAAACAGTCGAAGGCGATGCCCTCGTCCTTGAGACGCTTGGCCGTGGTGAAGCCGGAGCAGCCGGCCCCGATGATGCACGCGCGCATATCCCCTCCGTCCGGCCGCGTCCTACACAGCCATAACGAAAGTTATGATGCACGATCCCGGCGGAGAATCAACCGGGCTCGGCGCCGCTGCGGCGCTCAGGCCGCCTCGGCCACCTCCACCGGCAGGCGAATGAGATAGTCGAAGGCGGAAAGCGACGCCTTCGAACCCTCACCGAGAGCGATCACGATCTGCTTGTATGGGACGGTGGTGCAGTCGCCTGCTGCGAAGATGCCGGGGCGCGAGGTCTCGCCGCGCTGGTCCACCTCGATTTCGCCGCGCGCAGAAAGCGCCACGCTGCCCGCCAGCCATTCGGTGTTGGGCACCAGGCCGATCTGGACGAACACGCCTTCCAGTGCGATCTCATGCTCGGTGCCATGGGTGCGGTCGCGATAGGCGAGCGCGGTCACCTTGTTGCCGTCGCCCTTCACCTCGGTGGTCTGCGCCGAGGTGATCACGGACACGTTGCGCAGCGAGGCGAGCTTGCGTTGGAGCACCGCATCGGCGCGCAGGCCGCCATCGAACTCGATCAAAGTGACGTGCGCAACGATGCCGGCGAGGTCGATCGCCGCCTCGACGCCCGAGTTGCCGCCGCCGATCACCGCGACGCGCTTGCCCTTGAACAGCGGCCCGTCGCAGTGCGGGCAATAGGTGACGCCCTTGTTGCGATAGGCCTCCTCGCCGGGCACGCCGATCTGCCGCCAGCGCGCGCCGGTCGACAGGATCACGGTGCGCGCCTCCAGCGTCGCGCCGCTCTCCAGCTCAACGCGGTGGAGCCCGCCCTCGTGCTCGGCCGGGACCAGCTTCGCCGCCTTCTGGAGATCCATCACGTCGACATCATAGTCGCCGACATGCGCCT
>NZ_JBELLZ010000077.1:0-17278 GCF_042096255.1 Sphingomonas sp.
TGCTCTTCCGATCTCGCCTATCCGCGCGCCTATGACGCCGGCAAGGCGCTCCACGCCGCCGCCCGCGCGCAGGGCGAGCACGGCTATGGCGCGCACTGGGCCGGCCAAGGCGCGCCACTGGCGCGCGCGCTGCCGGCGGCGGAGCTGGTCGAGATACTGCGGCAGGAACTGGCCGCGGCGCGAGGGGCCTAGCCCGGCACCACCGCCACCACCGGCGCCTCGCCGCGCGCCAGCCGCACCCGCAACACGCCGCCCTCCACCGCCATCCGCATCTCGAATCCCGCGGCGCCATCCCAGTCGCCATCCGCCATCGGCACGCCATCCAGCCGGAACCAGGCCGCATCGTGCCGGATCGCCGCGTCGCCGATCTCCGGATGCGCCGCGCGCAACGCCGCGAGCTGCGCGACGAAATCCACCAGCATCCCGTCCCGCCCCGTCCAGTCGAGCCACGCCAGCGCGTCCTGCGCATAGGCGTTGTTGTTGCCCCCCTGCGTCCGTCCGAACTCGTCGCCCGCGGTCAGCAGGATCGTCCCGCGCGAAGCGAACAGCGCCGCCAGCATCCCCCGCACCGCCAGGTCGCGCGCCGCCTGCACCGCAGGATCGTCGCTCGGTCCTTCGACGCCGCTGTTCCAGCTGACCTCGTCGGCATGGCCGTCGCGATTGTCCTCGCCGTTCGCGTGATTGTGGCGGTGGGCGTAAGCGACCGTATCGGCGAGGGTGAAGCCGTCATGCGCCGCGACGAAGTTGACGCTGCGGGTCCGCTTGGCCCCGAACACGTCGGTCGATCCCGCCAGCCGCATCGCCAGCGGCCCCGCGCCACCATCGCCGCGCCAGAAGCGGCGCACGTCGTCGCGGAACCGGTCGTTCCACTCCAGCCAGCCCTCCGGAAACTGGCCGAGCCGATAGCCGCCCGGCCCTACGTCCCACGGCTCGGCGATCATCACCCGATCCCTCAGCACCGGATCCGCGGCGATCTCGGCGAAGATCGGCGCGCCGGGATCGAACCCGGGCGACCGCGCCATCACCGTGGCGAGATCGAAGCGGAAGCCGTCCACCCCCGCCTGGGTGACGAAGTGACGCATCGCCTCCAACGCCAGCGCGCGCACGGCTGGATTGCCGAAATCGAGCGTGTTGCCGGTGCCGGTGTCGTTGATCAGCGTTCCGTCCGGCGCGCGCGCGTACATCGCATCGTCCAGCCCGCGCAGACTTAGCGTCGGGCCATACAGGTCGCTCTCGCCGCTGTGATTGAAGACGAGGTCGAGGATTGTGCCGATCCCCGCCGCGCGCAGCGCCGCCACCGCGTCGCGCAGCTCGGCGACACCACCCGGCGCCAGTCGCGGGTCGAGCGCCATCGGCACGACGGGATTGTAGCCCCAGGCGTTGGTGAGCCCGAGCGGCGGCAGATGCCGCTCATCGATCCACGCCACGATCGGCATCAGCTCCACCGCCGACACATTGAGCCGCCGGAGATGCGCAATCACCGCAGGATGGCCCATCGCCGCCACCGTCCCGCGCAGCGCCACCGGCACGTCGGGATGCCGCATGGTGAAGCCGCGCACGTTGAGCTCGTAGATCAGTCCGCCCTCGCGGAACACGCGGGGCGCGTGCACCGGCGCCACCGTCGCGCGCACCACCGCCTTGGGCACCAGCGTCGCGGTGTCGACCCCCGTCTCCCCCAGTCGCGGGTCATAGGCGAACGGCTTGTCGATCTCGGTCGCATGCGGATCGACGAGCAGCTTCGCCGGATCATGTGGCGGCGGCCCGTCGGCGCGAAAGCCGTAGCGCGTCCCCTCGCCCGCCGGCACCGTTACCGACCAGTTCTCGCCATTCCGCAGCATCGTCACCCGCGTCTCGCGCTCGGCCGCGTCGAACAGGCATAGCCACACGGCGGAAGCGCGCGGCGCGCGGACGGTGAAGGTCATGCGGGGAGTGTCGACGTCAGGACTGAGCATGCCACTGGCATAGACATTGGTACGTCGAACCTGAACCACCGCGCCTTACGCCGCCAGTGCCCACGCTCGCTCACGCCCGGAGCGCGACCCGCGGCGGGCTGGCGTGCCGCCGTCGCGGCGCCCGTCTCGTCCGCTCCATAAACGGCCGCTCCACCACGGTGTAGAAGGCCAACGCCAGCAACACCGCCATCACCGTCGCGACCGGCGCAGTGAGGGTCAGCGGCAGCGAGGCGGGCCACCACCGCCGCGCCGCCATCTCGAACAGTTCGAAGACCAATGCGTGCGACAGGTACAGCGAGAACGACGCCTCGCCGAGCGTAGCGGCGATCCGCATCGGCGTCGTCGCGAACAGCCGCGGCACCTGCGCCTCGCAGGCGAGCAGCGCACACAGCAGCATCGCCGCCGCCCCGCCCCACAGCGCCACGCGCAGCAGCCCGGGCGCGCCCAGCGGCTGCACCGGCACCGCCGCGCCGTGGAAAAGATGCAGCACCGCGGCCGTCGCCGGGAACGCCAGAGCGGCAGCGATCAGCAGCGCGGGCCATGGCAGCCGCGCGACACCGCCGCGCCAGCGATGCAGCGCGACCCCGGCGAGGAACTGGAGCTGGAATGGCGACAGCAGGTGGAACAGGTCCCCCGAGGTCCCTGCCGGAGCCAGCGCCCAGGCAAAGGCGGCCGCGCCGAGGGTCGCCATCGCAATCGGCAGGTAGCGGTTCCGCCCAGCCTGCAAGAGGCCGGCGACCACGAGGTAGAAGAGCAGTTCATGCTCGAGACTCCAGCCGACGCCCAGCACCGGCACATCGCGCTGCGGGAGCAGGAGCAATGAGGCGAACATCTGCTCCGGGTCCGGCGCGCCGCGCCCCTTCAGCGCCCCGACGAGCAGCACCGCGGCAGTGAACAGCCAGTAGAAGGGGACGATACGGACCAGCCGGCGCACCGCGAACCGGCCAGCATCGCGGCTCCGCTGCGCGACATCGGCGATGATGAAGCCGCTGATGACGAAGAAGATGTCGACGCCGGCCTGCCCGAACTCGAACAATCCGTGCAGATAAGGGCTTCCGTCCAGCCCGTGACGGATGGTCGGCACGTGGACCGACACCACCAGCAGCGCCGCAACCGCCCGTGCCACCTCCACGGAGCGATAGCGTGCCGGCGACCCCGCCGTCTGTGCATGGCCTGGCCGGCGGCCAAGCTCGTCCTGATCCATCCCCCGATCCGCAGACGTTGCCCCCGCGACGTCCGTCGCACACAAAGGTTACCGATCAGCCAAGCCGGACCGTTGCCTCGCTCAGGTCACCACGTCAGGCGCGGTGCGGCCGGTGTGGCGGGTGATGCCGGCGATCTCCTCCGCCGCAGCGACGACATCGGCCAGCATCGCGCCGGTCTCCGCATCGAGATCGCCGCCGGCGGGCTCGTAGCGTTCGAGATAGACGCGCAAGGTCGCGCCGCTGGTGCCGGTGCCGGACAGGCGGAAGACGACGCGCGACCCGCCTTCGAACAGCACGCGCACACCCTGGTTTCGGCTCACCGATCCGTCGGTCGGGTCCTCATAGGCGAAATCGTCCGCCGCAGCGATCGTCAGCCCGCCGATGGTGGTGCCGGGTAACGTACCCATATGCGCGCGCAGGTGTGCCATCAGCGCGTCCGCACCGGCGCTGTCGACGCCCTCGTAATCGTGGCGCGCGTAGTAATTGCGGCCATATTCCGCCCAATGGTCGCGCGCGATCGCGTCCACCGACTTTCCCGCCGCCGCCAGGATGTTGAGCCACAGCAGCACCGCCCACAGCCCGTCCTTCTCGCGGACATGGTCGCTGCCGGTGCCCGCGCTCTCCTCACCGCAGATCGTCGCCATGCCGGCGTCGAGCAGGTTGCCGAAGAACTTCCACCCGGTCGGCGTCTCATAGGCGGGCACTTCCAGCTTCGCGGCGACACGATCGGCGGCGGCGCTGGTCGGCATCGATCGCGCGATGCCCTTCAGCCCCGCGGCGTAGCCGGGCGCGAGGTGCGCATTGGCGGCGAGCATCGCCAAGCTGTCCGAGGGTGTGATGAAGCGCCCGCGCCCGACGATCAGGTTGCGGTCGCCGTCGCCGTCGCTCGCCGCCCCGAAGTCGGGCGCCTCGGGCGACATCATCAGCTCGTACAGCTCGCGCGCATGGACCAGGTTCGGATCGGGATGGTGGCCGCCGAAATCCTCCAGCGGCGTGCCGTTACGCACCGTGCCGGCCGCGAAGCCGAGGCGCCGCTCCAGGATCTCGGTGGCATAGGGGCCGGTCACCGCGCTCATCGCATCGAACGCGACCGTCAGCCCCGCGGCGCGGATCGCGGCAAAGTCGAACAGCTGCTCCATCAGCGCGGCATAATCGGCGACCGGATCGACCACCTCGACGATCATCTCGCCCAGCCGCGTCTCGCCAGGCGTGTCGATGTCGACCGCGCCGTCCGCGATCCGGTATTCGGCAATCTCCAGTGTACGTGCGTGGATCGCTTCCGTCACCTTCTCGGGCGCGGGGCCGCCGTTGGCGATGTTGTACTTGATCCCGAAATCCTCGTCGGGGCCGCCCGGGTTGTGGCTCGCCGAGAGCACCAGCCCGCCGATCGCGCCGCGGATGCGGATCAGGTTCGACGCCGCCGGCGTCGAGAGGATGCCCCCCTGCCCGACCACCACGCGCCCGAAGCCGTTGGCCGCGGCCATGCGGATCGCCTTGGCAATGACTTCGCGGTTGAGGAAGCGCCCGTCGCCGCCGATCACCAGGGTGGTGCCCGCCTTGCCCTCCACCGCATCGAACACCGCCTGGATGAAGTTCTCGGCGTAGTTCGGCTGCTGGAAGACGCGCACCTTCTTGCGCAGGCCCGAGGTGCCCGGCTTCTGGTCGGTGTACGGCGTGGTCTGGATCGTCTGGATCATATTAGCCCTCTTGTACCCCTGCGAAGGCGGGGGCCCAGTCTGGGCTCCCGCCTTCGCGGGAGCACATCACCCTTGCAAAAGACTCCGGTACAGCTCCGCATACCGCCGCCCGCTTTCCCCCCAGGAGAAGTCCGCGCGCATGCCCTGCCGCTGCATCGCCGCCCAGCCGTCGCGATTCTCCCAAAGCGCCATCGTCCGGCGCAGCGCGTGGCGCAAGCCATCGGGCGACAGGTCGGCGAATTGCACGCCGGTGGCGACGCCCGCGGCAGCGGCGGCGAGGTTGGCGTCGATCACCGTGTCGGCGAGGCCGCCGGTGCGCGCCACCACCGGCACGCAGCCATAGGCAAGGCCGTAGAGCTGGGTCAGCCCGCACGGCTCGAACCGCGAGGGGATCAGGATCGCATCCGCCCCGCCCTGGAGCAGGTGCGACAAGGGCTCGTCATAGCCGATGCGCACGCCGATCCGGCCCGGGTGCCGGTCCGCGGCGGCGAGGAACGCCTGCTCCAGCGCATGGTCGCCCGAGCCGAGCAGGGCCAGCCGCCCGCCCATCGCGACCAGGTCGTCGAGGCCCATTGCGAGCACGTCCATGCCCTTCTGCCAGGTCAGCCGGCTGATCACGGTGAAGATCGGCCCGTCGCCGGTCTCCAGCCCGAACATCTTTTCGACCGCGCGTTTGTTCGCCGCGCGTTTTGCGAGTGTCTTGGCATCGTAGCGCGCGGGCAGCGCCGCGTCGGTTTCGGAGTTCCACACTTCGGGATCGATGCCGTTGGCGATGCCGTGCACGTCCGCGGCCCGGCCGGCGATCAACCCCTCCAGCCCCATGCCGAACGCGGGCGTGCGGATCTCCTGCGCATAGGTGGGGCTGACGGTGGTGATCGCGTCGGCGGAGACCAGCCCCGCCTTGAGCAGGCCGACGCCGCCATAATATTCGACCCCGTCGAGCGCGAAGGCATGGCCGGGTAGCGCCAGATACGGAAACACCCCCGCATCGAACCAGCCCTGGAAGGCGATGTTGTGGATGGTGACCAGGCTCTTGGCCACGGTGGTGCCTGCCTCGCGATCGTAGCGGAGGTAGGCGGGCGCCATCGCCGCCTGCCAGTCGTGCGCGTGGACGATGTCATACCCGTGGCCCCCCACCTTGCCGCCCGCGATGTCGGCGGCGGCGCGGCCGAGGGCAGCGAAGCGGCGCCAGTTATCGTCCCAGTCGCGCCCGTCCGCATCGGCGTAGGGCCCGCCCGCGCGCGCGAACAGCTCGGGCGCGTCGAGCACCAGCAAAGCATGCCCCGCGATCTCGCCGCCGAGCAGCCGCGCCTGCACGCCGAGCAGGTCGTCCCATTTGGCGAGCACCCGCCCGCGCACCGCCTCGGCGAGTTGGGGATAGCCCGGCACCAAAGTGGTCACCGCCACGCCATGCGGCGACAGCGCGCCGGGCAGCGCGCCGACCACGTCGGCGAGCCCGCCGGTCTTGACCAGCGGAAAGGCCTCGGAAGCGACGGAAAGGACGTTCACGCCCGTCCTCCCCTGCAAGGGGAGGTGGCGCGCAGCGTCGGAGGGGTATCCCCCCCTCGATAGCGCGACACCCCTCCGTCTCGCTGCGCGAGCCACCTCCCCTTGCAGGGGCGGATCGTAGGTCTCGCGCTCACAGCCGGTCGATCATCGGCTGGGTGATCAGCACCACGCCATTGTCGGTGCGGCGGAAGCGCTGGGCGTCCAGCTCGGGATCGTCGCCCACCACCAGCCCGTCGGGGATCACCACGCCGCGGTCGATCACCACCTTGCGCAACCGCGCGCCGCGGCCGACGTGGACGTAGGGCAGCACCACCGCCTCGTCGAGCATCGCGAAGCTGTGCGCACGCACCCCGGTGAACAGCAGCGACCGATGCACCGACGCGCCCGAGACGATGCAGTCGCCCGACACCAGGCTCGCCACCGCCGATCCGCGCCGCCCGTCGATGTCGTGGACGAACTTGGCCGGCGGGGTCAGTTCCGAATAGGTCGAGATCGGCCAGTGCCGATCGTACAGGTCCAGCTCGGGCAGCACGTCGGTCAGGTCGATGTTCGCCGCCCAGTATGCGTCCACCGTACCCACGTCGCGCCAATAGCTGCCCGCCTCGTGCGTCGAGCGCACGCAGGAGCGCGAGAACAGGTGCGCCACCGCCTTGCCGTGCTTGACGATGTGCGGGATGATATCCTTGCCGAAATCGCGCGCCGAGCCTTCGGCGGCGGCGTCGCGGCGCAACTCCTCGATCAGGAACCGCGTGTTGAATACATAGATGCCCATCGAGGCGAGCGCGACATCAGGCTTGCCCGGCATCGCCGGCGGGTCGGCGGGCTTCTCGACAAAGTCGATGATCCGGTCGTGCTCGTCGACATGCATCACGCCGAAGGCGACCGCGTCCATCCGC
The DNA here is from genome assembly GCF_042096255.1 of Sphingomonas sp. Lineage (GTDB taxonomy): Bacteria > Pseudomonadota > Alphaproteobacteria > Sphingomonadales > Sphingomonadaceae > Sphingomonas. The sequence continues at coordinate 7,260 of NZ_JBELLZ010000077.1, forward strand.
GGCACCTCCAGGCAGGCCACCGTCACGTCCGCGCCGCTGTCGCAATGCTGCTGGAGGAGCAGCTCGTAATCCATCTTGTAGATGTGATCCCCGGCCAGGATCACCATATATTCGACGCCATACGCCTCGATGATGTCGATGTTCTGGTACACTGCGTCGGCGGTGCCCTCATACCATTGGAATTCGGACACGCGCTGGCTGGCGGGCAGGATGTCGAAGCTCTCGTTGCGCTCCGGCCGCAGGAAGTTCCAGCCGCGCTGCAGGTGACGGATCAGCGAATGCGCCTTGTATTGCGTCGCCACGCCGATGCGGCGGATGCCGCTGTTCACCGCGTTCGACAAGGCGAAGTCGATGATCCGGCTCTTGCCGCCGAAATAGACCGCGGGCTTGGCGCGGGTGTCGGTCATCTCGTGCAGCCGGCTGCCGCGGCCGCCGGCCAGAACATAGGCCATCGCGTCGCGCGCGAGTGGCTGCCTCAAGCGATCCATCCCCTGTTCTCCTTTCCTAGCCTCCCCTCCCTAAGAGGGAGGGGCCGGAGGTGGGTGGAGGCCCGATGGTACGTCTGCCGCTATCCCATGCAGCGCCGTATCGCCTGGCCTCCACCCACCCCAACCCCTCCCTTCCAGGGAGGGGCAAACTCTCCTCACCCCGCCCACTCCAGCATCACCGTGGCGAGCGGGGGCAGCGCGACCAGCGCGGCGCCGTCCTTGGCGACCACGCCGCCCAGATTGCCCAGCCCCGATCCCCAGTAATCATGGGCGTTGCTGTTCAGGATCTCGCGCCACTTGCCGTCGTGCGGCACCGGCAGGCGATAGGGAACGCGCGCCACCGGCGTCATGTTGCTGATCACCGCGATCGGCCGCTCGCCCGGCGCCTTGCGCAGCCAGGCGAAGACCGAGCCGGCGGCATCGTCCGCCACCAGCCACTCGAACCCTTCGCCCTCGCAGTCGCGCGCGTGCAGCGCCGGCTTCTCGCGGTAGAGGCGGTTCAGATCCCGGACCAGTTTGCGCACGCCGCCATGCGCGTGGCTGCCGGTCAGGTCCCAGTCGAGTGCGCGCTCCTCGCTCCATTCGCGGCGCTGGGCGAACTCCTGCCCCATGAACAGCAATTTCTTGCCCGGATAGCCCCACATGAAGGCGTAATAGGCGCGCAGGTTGGCGAACTGCTGCCAGTCGTCGCCGCTCATCTTGGCGAGGAGGGAGCCCTTGCCGTGCACCACCTCGTCATGGCTCAGCGGCAGCACATAATTCTCGCTGAAGGCGTAGGTCAGGCCGAAGGTGATGTCGTTGTGGTGGTGCGCGCGGTGAACCGGCTCACGCGCCATGTACTGGAGCGTGTCGTGCATCCAGCCCATGTTCCACTTGAAGCCGAAGCCCAGGCCGCCCTCATGCGCCGGGGTGGTCACCCCTGGCCAGGCAGTTGATTCCTCGGCAACGGTGAACACGCCCCGATGCTGGCCATAGACCTCGCGATTCATCCGGCGGAGGAACTCCACCGCTTCCCAATTCTCCCGCCCGCCGCCCTCGTTGGGGATCCACTCGCCGCTCTTGCGGCTATAGTCGCGGTACAGCATCGAGGCGACCGCATCGACGCGCAGGCCATCAACATGGTAGCGCTCGGCCCAGAACAGCGCGTTGTTGACCAGGAACGACGAAACCTCGTTGCGGCCGAAATTATAGATCGCGGTATTCCAGTCGGGATGGAAGCCGAGCCGCGGATCGTCATGCTCGTAAAGCGCGGTGCCGTCGAAGCGCGCCAGGCCATGCGCGTCGGTGGGGAAATGCGCGGGCACCCAGTCGACCAGCACGCCGATTCCGGCGCGGTGCGCGCCGTCAACGAAGCGCGCGAACCCCTCATGGTCGCCGAAGCGCGCGCTGGGCGCATAGAGACCGGTGGTCTGGTAGCCCCAGCTCGGATCATAGGGATGCTCGCTGACCGGCAGGAACTCGATATGCGTGAACCCCAGTTCGACGACATAGGGGATCAGCCGGTCGGCCAGCGCGTCCCAGGTCAGGAACCAGCCGTTCTCGTCGCGGTCCCACGATCCGGCATGCACCTCGTAGATGCTGATCGGCACCCGGCGGGGGTCGATCGCCGCCCAATAGGCGCGATGATCCTGGTCGCCCCAGACATGCGCGTCGGGCGCGGTGGTGAGCGAGGCGGTGCGCGGCCGCAGCTCGGCGGCGAGCGCGAAGGGATCGGCCTTGGCGGGCTGCAAGCGCCCGTCCGCGCCGATCAGCTCGAACTTGTAGGCCCGGCCCGCGTCCAGGTCGGGCAGGAAAATCTCCCACACCCCCGTTTCGCGCTTGCGCATCGGGTGGCGGCGCCCGTCCCAGTCGTTGAAGTCGCCCACCACCGACACGCGCTGCGCATTGGGCGCCCACACCGCGAAGTGGATGCCGGTCGCGCCCTCATGCTCGATCCGGTGCGCGCCCATCTTGTGGTGGAGGCGGTAGTGCGTGCCCTCGCCCATCAGGAAATCGTCGGTGGGCCCCAGCACCGGGCCGAAGCTGTAGGGATCGGTCAGCCACCATTCGGCGCCGAAGCCCTGCGCCTTGTATTTCAACGGCTGCGGCGCGCCCGCGATCGTCCCCTCGAACAGCCCCTCGGGATCGGCCATTTCCAGCGTACCGAGCGGCTCCCCGGCGAGCGACTGCGCTTCCAGCGTCTCGGCACCCGGCACGAAGGCGCGCACGAACGTGCCCTCGGGCCCGGCATGCGGGCCGAGGAGCGAGAACGGGTCCGCGTGGCGCCCCTGGAGCAGCGCGTCGAGAGCACCACGCGGCGGCCTCACATCACCGTCCAGATGTCACGGGCGTACTCACGGATCGTACGGTCGGAGGAGAACCAACCCATGCCCGCGACGTTGCGAATCGCACTCGCCTGCCAGCCGTCGCGATCGGCCCAGCGGCGGTCGACCTGCCGCTGCGCCCCGGCATAGGCATCGAAGTCCGCCGCCACCATGAACCAGTCGCTGTCGTACAGCCCGCCGATCAAAGCCTTGTAGCGATCGGGATCGTCGGGCGAGAAGACGCCGCTGGCGATCGCATTGAGCGCCTGTTGCAACTCGGGCGACCCCTCGATCACCTCGCGCGGCACGTAACTCTCGCGGCGGTGCGCCACCTCGTCGGCGGTCATGCCGAAGATGACAATATTGTCGTCGCCCACCCGGTCCTTGATTTCGATATTGGCGCCGTCGAGCGTGCCGATGGTCAGCGCGCCGTTCAGCGCGAACTTCATGTTGCCGGTGCCCGAGGCTTCCATCCCCGCGGTGGAGATCTGCTCGGAAAGGTCTGCGGCGGGGATGATCCGCTCGGCCAGGCTGACGTTGTAGTTCGGCACGAACACCACGCGCAGCAGCCCGCCCACCGCGGGATCGCCGTTCACCCGCCGCGCCACGTCGTTCGCCAGTTTGATGATCAACTTGGCATTGTGGTAGCTCGACGCCGCCTTGCCCGCGAACACCTTGACCCGCGGCGTCCAGTCGCGCTCGGGATGGCTGCGGATCTGGTCATAGAGCGCCACCGTCTCGACGATGTTGAGCAGCTGGCGCTTATATTCGTGGATGCGCTTGATCTGCACGTCGAACAATGCATCCGGGTCCAGCCGCAGGCCCATGCTCTCCCGGATGTAATCGCTCAGGCCCACCTTGTTCGAACGCTTCACCTGACTGAATCGCTCCCGGAACGAGGCGTCATTCGTATATTGCTCCAGATCAGCCAGCCGCTCGGCATCGTCGCGGAAGCCATCGCCGATCGCCTCGGCGATCAGTGCGGTCAGGCCGGGGTTGGATTCCATCAGCCAGCGGCGCGGGGTGATGCCGTTGGTCTTGTTGTTGATCCGCTCGGGGTGGAGCCGGTGGAGGTCGGCGAACACCGTCTTCTTCATCAGATCGGTATGCAGCGCGGCGACGCCGTTGACGCTGTGCGCCCCCGCGAACGCCAGATTGGCCATTCGCACCCGCCGCTCGCCCCCTTCGTCGATCAGGCTGATCGCGGCGATGGCGCGATCGTCGCTGCCCTTTGCCCGCGCTTCGCGCAGCAGCCGGGCGTTGATCGCATAGACGAGCTGCATGTGCCGCGGCAGCAGCCGCTCGAACAACGGCAGCGGCCAGCTTTCCAGCGCCTCGGGCAACAATGTGTGGTTGGTGTAGCCGAAGGTGCGCTGCGTGATTGACCAAGCCTCGTCGAAGGCAAGGTCGTGATGGTCGACCAGCAGCCGCATCAGCTCCGCAACCGACACCGCCGGGTGCGTGTCGTTGAGCTGGATCGCCGCCTTGTCCGCCAACGTGCGGATGTCGCCATGGTACTGGACGTGGCGGCGGACGATGTCCTGGATCGAGGCGGAGGAGAAGAAATACTCCTGCCGCAGCCGCAGCTCCTGCCCCGCCGCGGTGGAATCCGCCGGGTAGAGCACCCGCACCAAAGCCTCGGCGCGCACCTGCCCCGCCAGCGCGCCGGCATGGTCGCCGGCGTTGAACGCATCGAGCCGGATCGGGTCGAACGCGCGCGCGGTCCACAGCCTGAGCGTGTTGACCCGCTTGGCCCGGTATCCCACCACCGGCGTGTCCACCGCGATCGCTTCCACCGCTTCCGCCGGGCTCCAGTGGACGCGGCCCTGCTCGTCTCCGGTCACTTCGCCACCGAAGCCGACGAAATAGGCGCTCTCGCGCCGCTCGAACTCCCAGGGATTGCCGTGCTGGAGCCAGGTCTCGGGCAGCTCGATCTGCCAGCCGTCCTTGATCCGCTGCCGGAACATGCCGTTCACATAGCGGATGCCATAGCCATAAGCGGGCAGGTCCAGCGTCGCCAGGCTCTCCATGAAACACGCCGCCAGCCGGCCCAGCCCGCCATTGCCCAGCGCCGCATCGGGCTCGATCTCGGCGATCTCGGCCAGATCCACGCCCAGCTCGGCCAAGGCTGCGCGGATGCTCTCCGTGCGTCCCAGGTTGGAGAGCGCGTCGCGCAGCAGCCGCCCGATCAGGAACTCCAGGCTCAGGTAATAGACCCGTTTCGCCCCCGCCGCATGCGCCGCACGGGTCGAGTCCATCCACGTCTCGATGATCTCGTCACGCACCGTGTAGATGGTGGCGGCCAGCCAGTCGTGCGGCCGCGCCGCCCGCGTATCCTTGCCGATCCGGTGGACGAGGATGTCGACGATCGACTCGGCGAGTGGGCTCAGGGGCGCATCGGTCATGGCGCGCATGCTTAACGCGCCCGTCCGCCCTGTCACGCACCGCGGGCGTTGCGCGGCGCGTCAGGTCGGGGCACGAACGCGCGCGTGACCCGCCTGCGCACACCGCTCGCCGCCCTTCTCGCCCTCGCGCTCGTGCTGCGCCTGATCGCGGCCTGGCATCCCAGCATGGCCCACCCGGACGAGGTGTTCCAATATCTGGAGCAATCGCATCGCCTCGTGTTCGGCAACGGCTTCGTGCCTTGGGAATATCGCGACGGGATGCGCGGCTGGGCGGTGCCGGTGCTGCTCGCCGCGCCGATGTGGCTGGGCGGGCTGGTCGCGGACACGCAGCTCTACCTGCTGCTCCCGCGCCTGCTGGTTGCGGTGTCGACGCTCGGCATCGTCTGGGCGGCCTGGTCGCTCGGCCGGCGCGAGAGCCCGCTGCATGGGCTGCTCGCCGCGCTGGTGGCGGCGATCTGGTACGAACAGGTCTTCTACGCCGCGCACACGCTGACCGAGACGATGGCGACCGCCGCGGCGCTGCCAGCCTTCGCGTTGCTGCTGCGCGCGAAGCACCTGCCGCTCGCCGGCGCGCTGCTCGCCTTCGCCGCGGTGGCGCGCTTCCACTATGGCCCGGTGCTCGCCTTCGTGGTGCTGTGGCGCACAGGGCGCGATGTCGGCGCGTGGCGCCTGCTGCTGCTCGGCGCCGCCCCCGTGCTCGCCGTCTCGGCCGCTGCCGACTGGGCAATGCACATGCCCCCCTTCTCCTGGATCGAGGCCAATGTCCGCCGCAACGTGGTCGACGGCGCCGCGGACACGTTCGGCGTGTCGGGGCCGAACTTCTACCTCAGGGCGCTGGGCGCATGGTGGGTGTGGGCGTTCATCCCGATCACCTTCCTCGCCATCCTCGGCAGCCGACGCCAGCCGGTGCTGCTCGCCGCTGCGATCGCGACCATCCTCCTCCACACCGCGATCGGCCACAAGGAAGCGCGCTTCATCCTGCTCGCCTCCACCCTGCTCGTGATCCTGGCGGCGTTCGGCACCGCCAACGTCGTGCAACTGTTCGAGCCCTCACAGCGCCGCCGCGCCGCGATCGCCGCCGCCGGCCTATGGATCGCCGCCAGCCTCCTGATCGGCCTCACCGGGGAGCGGCGCTTCCGCTGGAGCGAACAGTCCGGCACCATGGCCGCCGCCTGGGCGGCGGGACAGGATCCGAAGCTCTGCGGCCTCGCCACGATCGACCAGCAATATTGGCAGTTCGGTGGCTATGCAGCGCTGCACCGGAACGTGCCGGTCTATCCGCTGACCCCGGCCGAGGATTTCGCCAAACCGCGGACGGTGGCCGAGGTCCGGGCCCTTGCTCCCTCGTTCAACGCGGTGCTGGTCACGCCCGCGCGCCACCATGTCGTTCCGCCTGAATACCGCCTGGTCACCTGCAAGGTGCCACGCGCACCCAACGCCACCCTGGGCGAGCGCTGGCCGCGCGGCATGTGCCTGTATCGGCGCGCGGGCGGCTGCGATCCCGGACCGGCGCGGGGCTGGTGGCTGCACTGACGCCCCGGCCGATCAGCCGCCACCCGATCCACTCTCCGCCGCCGCCAGCGCCTCGATCACCGCCTGCCACCGCGCGGCGAAATCGGGATCGCGCTTGCGCACATCATAAGCGGTGCTCTCGTCCCGCCCGATCTCCCGCGCCGCCAGCCGCACCTGCTCATGCTGGCGCAGCGCAAGAAGAAAGGGGGTGCTGTTATCGGCGGTCCACCGCGTCCGAGGATTGACGGCCATGATGCGCTCCTCTCGACAGAGGGAGCGCACCATCTATCGCATGTCGGGGTCTGTAGGACAGCGGGAAAGTGGCGGCGGGCTGCCCGATCTCCCGGTTACGGTCTGCGCTGCGTGGCACGAGGGGACACTGCGCTAGGTGCGGAGGAAAAGTCCGATACAGTGTCCCTCTAACATTACCGCAACTCCCAACAGAACGCTCGACCTTAGAAGAGAAAAATGTAGGGAAGTTCGTCCATCCACTCGTTGCTTGAGGCGAAGCCAGAGATAGCTCCATAGTTCCGTTCCATTGTAACCGAACTCCAATCCAGGGTAGGTTCATACGAAAGGTTAATGTTTATTCCTCCCGCACCGGAAGAGAGGTCCCCAATAGATATATGGATGCCATGATCAACGGTCTTGAGTGAAGCATACGGACGGTCGGGTTGCGGATACCAGTTACCCTCTCCGTGGACAAGCTCTATATAGCCGGACTTAGCCACTTCTGGCTTGTCTTCTTCAGTGTACTCAAAGAAGCCATATTCTTCATATCCTGATATTGGTTGACCATCATAAGCAAATGTACTACCAGAAAGCCAGGAGTTAGTTTCAGCGACTTCCATGGGAGTGCCGTAGAAGCTATTATACAGCTTATCCACAACTACAGACTTACCCACAATGCGCTGCCCATCCACAAATATCTGGTCTTCGGCGTCCAAGGACACGATCTCGTTATACCCGATATAAAAACGCCTGTCAGGACCATCCACAAAGTCCCAGTCATCTCCATCAAAACTCCATATCATTTCGCGAATATTCAACATTAAGGCATACCCGCCCTTCTCCGCGCTCGAGAGGGCGTTATATTCCCTGCCGTTCAAGGCCGTTGAACTAAAGTGAAACTGGTCCGCGCCAGGCCCTCCGTCTGCCGAGTCACCCGGCTTGAGATAGAACTTGTCGTCTCCCTCACCGCCAACGAACAAAACACCTGTACCGTCACCATGGAACTCATCGTTGAAGCGCGATCCCGTTATTTTCTCAACCGAAGCGATCTTGTCGCCGGTCGCTTCCGTCACCGCGCCGTTCGTGAGCAACCCGACCGTCACCTGGCTCGGATCGGCCGCGCCTATCCGAAGCGAGAGGTCGATCGTCACTCCGCTGGCAGCATAGAAGTAGCTCGCTTCATCGGTCCCATTTCCACCAATGAGCGCGTCCGCTCCCATACCTCCTTCAAGATAGTCGTTGGCATATCCGCCATACAAGACATCGTCGCTGTCGCCACCTACCAGACGATCAACGCCGGCACTCCCCCGCAACGTATCCGATCCGGCACTACCATAGAAATAATCACTCCCTCCAGAGCCCTTCATAGAGTCGTTACCAGAAAAGCCGAATGCTAAGATGGCAGGATTGGACGCCCACCCAGAAAAATCAATGTTGTTATCGTTTGGTCCTCCTTGATCTCCAAACCGAACGATGTCTACAACCGCAGAGTTTGTCAGGCTTCCTCTTTCTTGGTACAGCGCTCGTAGCTCCGAAAATATAGTAGAAGTTTCCACCGTAGCCGCATCGTACGAAACCCGCTTTCCATTAATATTGAGTTGCGTTGCAACGACGTTCTCAAATTCAACTGAGCTAGGTGAATAATAATAGATTCCGCTTGAGTTTAATCCCGTTATTTGTCCAGCGTTCATTGAAGAATCAGATGAATATCCTCCTGAGTCTCTATATGGATCCTTAGTCCCGTTCGCATGTCCGAGCTCATGAGCAAAGACCACATCACCTGACATACGGAACAGAGTGCCAGTGGCTGAGATTGCCCACACTCTTTGTGCAGGATCGAAAAGGATATATTCGTCATTGGCCGGCACGCCAGGCGACGCGGAGTTTGCCCGAACCCAGAAGGCCGGACCTGTCGATGGCGAATCTCCCACACGCAGCGCGCCTCTAGCAGCAAGACTCTCAAGGATCGCGGCTGTTTCTGGCGAGGAGTCGTATAATCGCCCAATAGTGTTTCGGATTTTAGCCTGAAAAGCAAGCGGGTCTGATGGCAAGTCAGGAATGTATCCAGTCTGATAGGTAAATGGTGTCCATGCACCACGAGACCACAAGATCAAGCTTTGCAAAACACTTGACTTGGACATTACCTATCTCCCACGCTCAACCTATCTCCCACGCTCGATTGCAATCCTAATAATCTGCTCACCGGCGTCGAACGGTCGAGTGTAATACTGCCTATTTCTGGCGTCAACGTAGAACTGATAACATCCAAGCCCCTGTGCAAATTGCACGCAGATCTTATCCTCGTAAACTAAATAGGGCAAAACTACTTGATACAATATCACTACTGCTGTGTACTTTCCATCAACACCAAAAGTCTCTGGCTCAGGCGATGTTTCCTTCGTGCCCACGCCATAGACCTCCGCACCGATGACCCTTTGTCGAAGTTCTTCTCCGCGGAGCTGGCGCAGCCCCTCAGGCAATGGCGAGCCATCATAGGTGGCGGGCCCGGCGCGAGCCGTCGAGCCGGCGATCACGAAAACCAGATTGGCTAATAGCATAGCGCCAACGCCCCAGCTGCGCACGTTCGATGCGCCTCCCCGTCCTGTCAGGCTGCGCATTTGCATCATCGGACCGCGCTCCGTGTCTTGTTGAATCGACCTTTTGTATAAGGTTGATCACCAAAGGGGTGCTGTTCGTCAACTGGACGCCGCTGACGCTCAGTGTCACCCCGTCCTGCGAACGTCTCGCAACCCCGCCCGCGCCCTTCCCCCCGCCCCGCGTGCGCGCTAAGGCGCGCGCCAGACTCTTTACGCCCGCTCCGGGCGCGCCCGTGCGCGATCGGTTCCACCGGTCCGCCTCCCCGCCGCGCCCGGTCCGGGCCGCACCTGTGGAAAGGACCCGCATGACCGCCATCGGCCACGATACCCTGAATGCCCGCAAGACCCTCCAGGCCGGCGGCACGTCCTACGATTATTACGATCTCAGCGTCGCCGCCGATAAGTTCGGCGACATCAGCCGCCTGCCCTTCTCGATGAAGGTGCTGCTGGAGAACATGCTCCGCTTCGAGGACGGCAAGACCG
>NZ_JBELLZ010000078.1:0-17003 GCF_042096255.1 Sphingomonas sp.
GTAGTGCGGTGACGACGGCGGAGCAGGCATGGCGTTCACCGCCGGCCGTCAGCAAGCACGGCGGAGAATGCCGCGGCGGTCTGCTCGGCGGTGCGGCGCCACGACAGGGTGCGCGCCTGCGCCAGTCCACGGGCGGACAGCGTCGCGGCGAGCGCCGGATCATCGGCCACCCGCGCGATCGCCGCGGCGATCGCGGCGGTGTCCAGCGGATCCACGAACAAGGCGCCGCCGCCGTCGAGCCCGCCCGCAGCCTCGGGAACCGCGGACCGATCGGAGCAGATCAGCGGCGCCCCCATCGCCTGCGCCTCTGCGGCGGGCATTCCGAACCCCTCGTAGGTGGAAGCGACGATCGTCGCGAGGCAGTGGCGATAGGCATTGGCGAGCACGGCCTCGCTGACCTTCCCCATCGAGACCAGCAGATCGCCGAGCTGTGCCGCATCCGCGGCCGCACGCAGGCGCCCGTCCACGTCGTTGCCGATGTGGACCAGCCGAATGGCGCGTCCCTGATCGCGCAGCGCCGCCATCGCCGCGGTCACCCGCTCACAGTTCTTGTTGGGCGTCGTGTTGGCGACCATAAGGACATAGTCGCCCGGAATGGGCGGAGCGCCCGCCGCAAAGTCCGCGACGTGCATGCGGCTGGCGAGAGGGGTCACGAACACGCGGTCCGCCGACGTCGGAAGGTGCGCCAGCATGTCCGCCCGGCTGTTCTCCGAAACGGTGATCAGCGCGTCGCACACCCGTGCGGTGAGCGGGATCATCGTACGCCAATAGCGCCGCTGGCGCGGCTCGACCACCTCGGGCACCACTTCATAATACATATCGTGGATGGTCGCGACGAGCTTCGGCGCACCCCACAAGGGGCTCACGAAGGCCGGGCTCCACAGCAGCGACACGCCGTCTTGGCGGCTGCGGAACGGCAGGCGCACCTGCTCGAACGCAACCCGTCCGGCACGGCCGCCCAGCGCACCGACGCCTGCCAGCCTGGTATTGGCGCGTTCCGAGAAATGGTGCCGCGCCTCGTCCTGAACGTAGCCGCTGAGTGAGAAATCCAGTGCGTCCGTCTCGGCGAGGGCCGTCAGTTCCTCGAAGACCTGCACGGCATAATGGCCAGGCCCGGTCAGTGCGCGTGGTTCGATAAAGGTCAGGTTTGCCGCGACCCTCGGCATCGCGTCAGTGGGCGACATGGATCAGCGCCTTGCGGCCTGACAGCCGCAGATAGGGAATGGCGGCGAGGCCCAGCAGCATGGTGGAGGTGAAATATCCCGCACCGCGCACGAACACCTCGATCGCCGCGCCGACAAACGCGGCCAGTGCGAAGCATGTGCCGTCCGACAGCAGCAGGCGCCCTGTGGCGACGCCGCGCAGGCGGATCACCATCCGCGTCAGCGTAACCAGATACCAGAGCGACAGGATGATGCCTGCAACCCCCAGTTCCGTGATCAGCTTGGCGGCATTGAAGCCGCCGTCCCGCAGATTCAGATCGGCCCCGGTCAGAGCGTAGATGATGTTGCTGGAGGGGGTGAACAGGTTGGTGAAGCCCAGGCGCTGGAACCCGATTCCCCAGCCACCGGTCTCTTCGAGCGACGTCTGGATAAGCTCCAGACCCTGCCGGTACACCAGCATCGACAGGTTCTGGTTGCCGTAGGCGAAGTCGAGCCGGTCGGTGAAGTAGGTAAGGTCCAGCATGCTCAACCCCGCAAAGGCCGACAGCAGGAAGATCGCCAATGCGATGCCGTTCAGGCAGCACGCCCCCGCCAGGATCAGCCCCACCGCAAGCGACAGGCTCTTGAGCAGGATCACCATAATCGCGGCGACGGCGAGGATGATCAGTCGCAGGACCGGGCCGGCCGTCACCGCGCCGTAGATCAGAAACGGCATCAGGGTGAAGGCGAAGTGCGACGGTTCGGTGAAGGGGTACAGCGGGCGTTCGGAGATGAGTTCGCTGCGGGGGGCGATGCCGAGCAGCCCCATCACCGCGATCACGAGGAACAGGCCAAGCAGGACGTGAAGGGCGATCCGCTGGTGCGGCACGGAGGCAAAAAAGGCGAAGCCGACATGGCGCGTGGTCGTGAGGATCACTCCCAGCAGCGCAAGCGAAGTCAGCGGGCGGCCCAGTTCCGGTTCTCCCCTCAGGTAGGTCAGCGCGATGTGCGCGCCGATGAGCCCGCAGCTCACCGCGACCACGAGGAAGTGGTTTGCCCATCCGGCCCTGGGCGGGCCGGGAACGATGCCGATCGTCGCCAGCCCCCACACCGCTACCGCCACAACCGCCACGCCGGGAGCGAACGAGGAGAGGTTGTACGAATACCGAAGGGCCGAGGGAGTCAGCACGAACAGCACCAGGACGATCAGCAAGCCGAGGGCACCCATTCGCGGGAACGGCATCATCGGCCCGGAAGGCGCGGGCACGGTGGCTGCGCGATTCATCGGCAGCTCCACCATGAACCGGCCAGCGCATGACCGGCGCCGCGAGGGGACAGCGAGATCATATCCCCTCCACCTTCCGCAGGGACGGCAGCGACGTCCAAACGGTGCGCAGTCGCAACCGGGTGGTCTCCGCCTCGTCGCGCCGCAGGACGCGCCGGGCCAGAATCTTGGCGACGATGGCCGGAGCCTCCAGCCATGTTCTCGCGGCACCGAAATGCTTGTGGAGGAGGAGGATCTGGTTGCGATGGTACATTTGCGTGCTGAACGGTGAGGATCCACCCGTCAGCGCACTCACCTTGTGCGCGATCGTCGGCGCAGCGAGGATCGTCACCGTCACACCGTGCGCGCGGCAGCGCAAACAGAAGTCCGCGTCTTCCCAGTAAACGAAGAAGCGCTCATCGAAGACACCCACTCGGTCGAACACCTGCATGTCGACCAGCAGCGCGCAGGCGGGCGCGAAATCGGATGTCCAGCTTTCTCCGGATCGCGGGGTTTCCCCCATCCACGCCTGGAATCCACCGCGCAGCCGGGTGAATCCGCCGTCGGCGAACCAGAAGCGGCCGGGCTCGTCCGCATAGGTGACGGCGGGCGCGACGATCAGTGCCCCACTGCGTGTCTGGAAGTCCAGCACCCGCGCCAGGAAATCGGCCTCGAAGACCGTGTCGTTGTTGAGCAGCAGCACCGCATCGAAGCCGTTCTCGCGCGCCCAGGCGATCCCCTGGTTGCTGGCGGCGGCAAAGCCTGGGTTGTCCGGGTTGGCGATCAGGTGCAGCGGCCCGTCCCAGTCCGCCAGCATGGCGCGCGTGGCGTCCCCGGAGGCGTTGTCGATCGCCACCAGCGTCCAGTCGCCGCTGGTCTGGCGATCGAGCGACGCCAGGAAATCCGTCAGCACCGGTGCGCTGTTGTAGGTCACCGTCACCAGCGCCACCCGGCGCCTCGCCTGTGCGTCGTTCATCCGGTGATACCGCTCTGACAACGCATCCTGGCCTGTCGCACGCTGGGAATCCACATCCGGATCGCTTCGTCTTCTTCTGCCTGCCCCCGCTCGGTCGGCACGCCCGTGCCCAGGCGCCGGCCTTCGCCGGAAGGTTCGTGTTGGTTTCCGCCGGATAGAGCCCCTCGCGCCCGAACGACACCCCTCAAATGCACGGCGTTATCCAGGGTGCGGGGCTGGGGCAGGACGACTTGTCTTTTCGCGGCCGGTCGATATCAGGCCGGCAATCATTTTCTGCATCGACAGGCATCCACGATTTGCCGGCTCGGGCATGTTGCAAGGATCGCCACGGGCGTGAGTCTGAAGCGCAACTCACTGTTCAACCTGGCCGGGCTGTTGCTGCCTCTCGGCCTCTCGCTTCTGACTGTCCCCGCCTACATCCATCTGATTGGGGTTGATCGATATGGCGTGCTGGCCATTGCCTGGCTGCTGCTCGGCTATTTCGGCATGTTCGACCTGGGCCTGGGGCGTGCCACGGTTCATCGCATCGCCGAACTGCGCGATGTCGCGGCGGCGGAGCGGCGTGCCACCTTTCACACGGCCGTGCTGGTCAATGCCGCCATCGGGGTGGTGGGCGGCATCCTTCTCGCGCTGGGCGCAGAGCTGTTTTTCGCCAATGGTCTGAAGGTCGCACCCGCCCTCAAGACCGAACTGGCCGCCGCGGCACCCTTGCTGGGCCTTTCGCTGCCGATCGCGACGCTTACCGGAGTGCTGACCGGGGCGTTGCAGGGACGTGAGCGGTTTGCGAGCAGCAACATCGCCGGGGTGCTCTCCACCGTCCTGTTCCAGGGGGTGCCGCTGGCGGTCGCCTGGCTCTGGGGTCCCAACGTCTCGGTGCTGCTGCTTGCCGGCATGGCCACCCGGCTGGTCACCCTCGTCGTGCTCTGGGCGGTATGCACGCGAGAGTTCGGCTGGGACGGACGGCTGCGGTTCGACCGGGCGCAGATCGCGCCGCTGCTGCGCTTCGGCGGGTGGATCACCGTGGCTTCGCTGATCGCGCCATTCCTGACCATCATCGACCGGTTCGCGATCGGTGCAGTGATGGGGGCTGCGGCAGTGACCTTCTACGCGATCCCTTACCAGATGACGCAGCGGATCGTGATCATCCCGACTGCGCTGACCAACGCGCTTTTTCCCCGCCTCAGCGCGATGAAATCCTTGGAAGAAGCCGCCATGCTCTCGCGCGAAAGCATGCTGATCCTGGTGGCGCTGATGACCGCCCCGGTGGTGCTCGGCGTGCTTCTGGCGGGCCCGGCGCTTTCCGCGTGGCTGGGTGATGCCTTTGCCGCACGCGCCACGCTGCCTGCCGAGATTCTGTTGGTGGCGTTCTGGTTCAACGCGCTGGCGCTGTTGCCGTTCACCATGCTTCAGGCGGGCGGACGTCCGCAGACCGTCGCCCTTGTCCTCGCGATCGAGCTGCTGCCGTATCTTGCCGCGCTCTACCTGGGGCTGCACCACTTTGGTCTGGTGGGGTGCGCCGCGGCATTCCTGCTGCGCTGCGCTCTGGACTATGCCCTGCTGTCGTTCCACGCCGACCGCCGGGCCACTCCCGTGCGGCCGATCCTGACGGGTGCGGCGATGCTGGGGTTGGCGGTCGGCATCAGCCGCGTGACGCAGCCCTTCAGCGGACACTGGCTCGCGGCGGCCGCCCTGCTCCTTCTCCTGGTCGCGGTGGAGACGTGGCGGATCGCCCCGGCCCGGATCAGGACCCCGGCGCTGGAGCGGCTGGCCAGCCTTCGCCGCCCGGCACCTTCACCAGGACAGCATTGATCGGCGATCGATCCCGCTCCATGGGCCAGGGCCGGAAGCGATCGGGGACCAGCATGACCGAAAACGCCTATCTCGGCGACGCCTATGCCGCGAAGGATTCCAGCTATTTCGGCGAGGCGCGGGCCGACTATGTAGGCCTGCTGCCCGCCGATCCGCAGGCACGCATCCTGGAGCTGGGCTGCGGAGACGGCGCCACAGGCGCGCTGGCGCTGCGTGAAGGCAAATGCGGCGAATATGTCGGCATCGAGATGTTTGCGCCCATGGCCCAGCGGGCCGAGAAGCGGCTGACTCGCGTGCACGTCGGCAATGTCGACGAGATCGATCTTCCGTATCCCCCCAGTCAATTCGATGCGCTGATCATGAGCGAGGTGGTGGAGCACCTTGTCGACCCCGAAGCCACGCTGCGCCGGCTGGTCGCGCTGGTCCGGCCAGGCGGACGGATCATGGCCAGTTCCCCCAATGTTGCGCACTGGCGCATCGTCAAGGCGCTGGTGGCTGGTCGCTTCGACTATGTTGATGCCGGGCCGATGGACCGCACGCACCTGCGCTGGTTCACGCCACAGAGCTATGCGGACATGTTCGAGCGGGCAGGTGTGGTGGTAGACACGGTTGGCCCCCTGGGACCGCTGGCGGGGCGGCAACGACTGATCGGCGCCCTGCTGGGCGCGCGGCTGCGGCACCTGCTCTACTATCAGATCAGTCTAATCGGTCACCGCGGGGAGGCGTGATTCCCCGGTTCAGGGCGGCGGACCGTCGCCCGGCGGATGCCCGCGGCGGACGAGTACCGCCCGTATCGCCTCGTCCGGATAGATGCCCGTATGTTTCGTGCGCAAGGCGCGCTTCAGGAAAGGGAATCCTGCCTCGACTAGGGGCATGGCCGCGAACAGGCTCGGGTCGACGGTGAGATCGGGGGCGCCATACCATAGCGCGCCGACCGACATGCGACGCGCGGCATCCACGGCGAGGCGCGTCTCCTGGCGTAGAACCACGGGCTCGTACTGGTCGTGTGCGCGACCCGCGGGCAGGACCTGCGCAAGGCCTGCCATCCGCTGCGGCGTCACGTTCTTTAGGTGGAAGGCGTAGGATTGGATGTGGTTCTCCACCTGGCCACAGGCTGTGAAGCCCGTGAGATCCCAGGTCATGAGGGGCCATAGCGCATCGATCGGGCCAAACGGACCGAACACCGAATCGTTCAGGACCAGCACGTCCGCACCGGGGTTCGCCGCGGCGATCGCATGCAGCCCCAGCGCATAGGCGGAGAAGTCAAAGCCGCCGAGCGCCTTCCAGTAGAGCGCGTCGGCAATGCCGTGCAGCTCCGCGGGGACATCGGCAGCGCGCGCCGCCGCGCACACCACGAGCAGCCCCGTCCCGGACGCGCGCAACCGGGCCAATGTGTAGCGATGCGCGGAGTCCAGGCTGCGCCCCGCTGGTAGAAACAGGAAATAGACGATCCAGCGGTCGCGTGCACCGCGGATCGGCACGAGGCATTCGTGCGCGGGCGCCGGCTGCCAGCGGCCGAGCGCACGCAGTCGCCTCAGGCGGTCGACCGCGTCCGGACGGGACGGTCGATACTGCCAGTTCCTTTCCAGCTGGTCCAGCCCGATGGGGCAGAGCGGTGGCGGTGGGCGGCGCAGCCCCAGGCGGGTGAGTGTGCGGATCATTCCCATTGCGTGATCCTCCGGATGACGGGTCCGCAGGCGCGAAGGGGCGAGCCGTTCGAGCGGCTATTTGGCTCCATGGCCGGACACCATCGTCACGATCGTCTTGGTCACGATCAGCAGATCGATCCATGGCGAGTAGTTCTTGATGTAGTAGAAATCGTAGTGGAGCTTGGTGCGCACGTCCGCCACGTCCGTCACATGCCCCTGGTTCACCTGCGCCCACCCGGAGATGCCCGGGCGCACGATGTGGCGATAGCGGTAGAAGGGGATGTCCTGTTCGTAGCAGCGCGACAGCGGCATCGCTTCGGGGCGAGGGCCAATCCAGCTCATCTCGCCCTTCAGGATGTTCAGGATCTGCGGCAACTCGTCGATGCGGCTCTGGCGCAGGAACCGGCCGATCCTGGTGATCCGGACGTCGTCGCTCTGCGTCATCGCGCTGCTCAGCGGGTCCGACACTAGGGGCTGGTGACGCATCGTCCGGAACTTGAAGACGCGGAATGGGCGTCCACGATAGCCGATCCGCTCCTGGCGGAACAGCACCGGTCCGGGCGAGTCAATCGCCACCAGGACGGCGATCAGGATCAGCACGGGCAGCAGAAGCAGGCCCGCGATCAGCGCGCCCAACCAGTCGATGACGTGCTTGGAGTTCATGTAGACGCGCTGGGGCGACAGTGAACCGGCACTGTTCTCGTACAGATGCTCCAGCTGCACCTGCCCGGTCAACGACTCCATCAGGTGCTTGTAATGGACCACCGGGAAGCCCGAAAGCGCATAATCCGCGACGCAGCGGTCCCATTCGTCGGGCAGGTCGGCGCGCAAATCGGTTACGATCGTGTCGAAGGCCCGGACGTCGGTATCGAGCCGATCGATCAGCTGCCACGACACGCCTCGGATCGCGCAAATCTCTGCTGCTTTTCCGAACGGCAGGATTCCGATCGACAGCCGCTGTGCCCCTTGCGCCCTGATCGACACGAACATCATCCACATCAGGCTGATGAACAGGCTGGTGATGAGGAGCGCCCGGCTGTACTCAAGCCTGGAAAGGAAGAAGAAAAGGAGAATACTGCCGAACGATACGAAAATAGACGGAATGATATGCGATCCCAGCTCTGCCCCGGGATAGACGAAAATGTTGCGGATCAGCCAGACGGACATGGTGATCGCCACGATCGAGCCCATGGCGGTCGTGTTGACCATCCTGATGTCGGCGGGCACCTCAAGCGTGAGGACCCGAATTGCATAGGGTATGGCGACGGCGAAGAGGATGTTCGCGAACAACTGCGTATAGACCGTGCTCCACAAGCTGCCGCGTTTTGCAATGATCGATTGAGGCACGCTGATACACCACGGTCTGCAAAGAAACGGTCGCGCGCCCCCCAAGACGCACGATCCACGAGAGGCCGCTGCCGGCTGCGCCTTCTCTAGCGGGCAATCCGCTGCGGTTCACTCCCAAATCGACGGGTGCAGGGTCCCCTTTGCGTCCGCAGGCCCCTGCCGTCGGCGGGCCGAGCGGAGACCTTACTCGGTCAAGCACCCTTGTCCGGCGGGGCGCGGGCCCTATGACGCGGGTGTCATGCAGAAGGTACGGCTCCTCACTCCCAAGCGCCATGGCGATGCGCGCGGCTGGTTCACCGAAGTGTATTCGGAGCCGGCCTTCGCCGCCCTCGGTATCACCTGCCGGTTCGTCCAGGACAATCATTCCTTGTCCGTCCCAGCGTTCACGCTGCGCGGACTGCACTTCCAGACGCCGCCTCGCGGACAGGACAAGCTGGTTCGCTGCATTCGCGGGCGGATATACGATGTTGCGGTGGACGTCCGGCGCGGATCGCCCACCTATGGTCACTGGGTGGGCGCGGAACTCTCGGCCGAGAACGGGCACCAGCTGTTCGTGCCGATCGGCTTCGCCCACGCGTTCCTGACGCTGGAGCCCGATTGCGAGGTGACCTACAAGGTCTCCGATACCTATGCGCCGGATCACGACGGTGGCATCCGCTGGGACTCGGTTGGCGTGGATTGGCCGCTGCCCGACGGGGTCACGCCCGAACTGAGCGCCAAGGATACCAGGCTTCCCATTCTGGGCGAGTTCGACAGCCCCTTCGCCTTTGACGGCGTCCCGCTGCTTCCGCTCGCCTGAAGGAACATAAGTCATGCGCATCCTGGTCACCGGTGGTGCCGGCTTTATCGGCTCGGCGCTCGTCCGCCACCTCATCGCGGACACGACCCATGAGGTCCTCAACTTCGACAAGCTGACCTATGCCGGGACGCTTTCAACCGTCGAGGAGGTGGCACGGTCCAATCGTTATCGCTTCGTCCGTGGCGACATCTGCGATGCCCAGGCGGTGCGCGGCGCCATTGCCGAGTTCAGGCCCGAGATCATCACCCATCTCGCCGCGGAGAGCCATGTCGATCGCTCGATCGACGGTCCGGGAGCCTTCATCCAGACCAATCTCGTGGGCACGTACACGATGCTGGCTGAGGCGCGCAGCTATTGGCGAACGCTTGAAGGCGCTGCGAAGGAGGCGTTCCGCTTCCATCACATCTCGACCGACGAGGTGTACGGGTCGTTGGGCGAAACAGGCCTGTTCACCGAGGACACACCTTACGATCCCCGATCGCCTTATTCGGCGTCGAAGGCCGGCTCTGACCATCTGGTTTCCGCCTGGGGCCACACGTTCGGTCTTCCGGTGCTGATTACCAACTGCTCGAACAATTACGGCCCCTATCACTTTCCCGAGAAGCTGATCCCGCTGATGATCGCCAAGGCGCTCGATGGCGAGCCGTTGCCGGTCTACGGCAAGGGCGATCAGGTGCGTGACTGGCTGTTCGTCGAGGACCACGTCCGTGCGTTGCGCCGGGTGTTCGAGCAGGGACAACCCGGCCGCACCTACAATGTCGGCGGCAACAACGAAAAGCAGAACATCGAGGTCGTGCGTACCATCTGCGCCATCCTGGATCGGCTGCGCCCGCGCGGGAATGGCGCATCCTATGCGGAGCAGATCACGTCGGTCGCCGACCGGCCCGGCCACGACAAGCGCTATGCCATCGATGCCAGCCGCATCCGCGACGAGCTTGGCTGGGTGCCGGCCGAGACGTTCGAGACCGGTATCGAGAAGACGGTGCGCTGGTATCTCGACAACGAGGACTGGTGGCGGCCGCTCGTCGCCGCCAGGGCGGCCGACAGGCGCGGGATCGAGCAGTGACCGGCAGCGACAGACCCGTTCTCGTGACCGGCGGCAACGGCCAGTTGGGCATGGAACTGCAACGATGTGCCTGGCCGGGCGGCTATCAGGTGATCGCGACCGGGCGTTCCGACCTCGATCTGACCGACAGTGCGATGATCGCTGCCAAGGTGGCGGAGCGCGACTGGGCCGCGGTGATCAACGCCGCCGCCTATACCGCGGTTGACCGGGCAGAGACCGACGCGGTCGCCGTCTGGCAGGTCAATGCCCTCGCGCCGGCGGCGTTCGGGCAGGCCTGCGCAGCGGCGGGCATCCCGCTGGTGCAGGTCTCGACCGACTATGTCTTCGCCGGCGACCGGCCGGGTGCACGTCAGGTCGGCGATCCCGTGGCCCCGCTGGGAGTCTACGGCGCATCCAAGCTCGGCGGCGAGCTGGCGGTGCGCACCTCCGGCGCGCGCCATGCCATCGTGCGGACGGCGTGGGTCGTCTCGGCCCACGGCAGCAACTTCGTGAGAACAATGCTGCGGGTGGGGGCAGAGCGTGGTGCACTGCGCGTCGTCGACGATCAGCGCGGCTCACCCACCGGCGCCGCCGATCTTGCCCATGCACTGATGACCGTTGCCACACGCCTTGCGAAGGATGATCGCGCGCCGACGGGCACCTTCCACTTCAGCAACGCGGGCGAGACGAGCTGGGCCGGCTTCGCCCGCGAAATTTTTCGCCAATCCGGCGCGCGGGGCGGCCCGGTCGCGACGGTCGAGCCGATCACCACCGCGGACTATCCGACGGCGGCGGCGCGCCCCGCCAATTCGCTGCTCAGCCATGACGCGATTCGTGATGGATACGGCATCGCCCCTCGGCCGTGGCAGGACGCACTGAGCGACATCCTCGACGAACTGATCGGAGCAGTGAAGTGAAGGGCATCATTCTCGCCGGCGGCTCGGGCACGCGACTTCACCCGGCGACCCTTGCGGTGAACAAGCAGCTGTTGCCCGTGTATGACAAGCCGATGATCTATTACCCGCTGTCGGTACTGATGCTCGGCGGCATCCGCGACGTGCTGATCATCTCCTCGCCGGAATATCTGGAAAACTATCGCCGCTTGTTCGCCGACGGCTCGGCATTCGGCCTGCGGATCACCTATGCGGAGCAGCCGCGGCCGGAGGGACTGGCTCAGGCGTTCACCATCGGTGCCGATTTCATCGGCGACGACAATGTGGCGCTCGTCCTCGGCGACAACATCTTCTTCGGCGCCCACCTTACCGATCTGCTGGCGAGTGCGGTCCGCCGAACCGTCGGGGCCACCGTGTTCAGCTACCGTGTCGAGGACCCGGAACGCTATGGGGTGGTGGAGCTTGCCCCGGACGGCCGGGCGCTCAGCCTGGAGGAGAAGCCGGCCAAGCCCCGGTCCCAACATGCGGTAACGGGCCTATATTTCTATGACAATCGAGTGGTGGACTATGCTCGCGGCCTTCGCCCGTCCGCCCGGGGCGAGCTCGAGATCACCGACCTGAACCGCATCTACATGGAAGCGGGCGAGTTGCATGTCGAGCAGATGGGCCGAGGCTACGCCTGGCTCGACACCGGTACCCATGACAGTTTGCTGGAAGCATCCGAGTTCGTGCGCACGCTCCAGAACCGTCAGGGCATCCAGATCGCCTGCCTAGAGGAGATCGCCTTCGAGCAGGGGTTCATTTCCGCTGCCGAGGCGCGCGCGCGGGGGGAAATGTTCCGGAAAACCGCTTACGGGCGGGCGATCCTCAAGGCGGTGGACGGCGCCTGAACGCGGTTCCTAATGGCCATAACGCTTGATGCCGCGTCGACGCAGCTTGAGCCGCCGATGCCGCCGCAAGGACCAGAACCCGCCGCCGAGCGCCAGAACGCCGACCAACGCGATGATGCCGTAGGCGACGGTCTCCCGATCCATGACCTGAATGTGCTCCTGTACAATCCTGCGGTTCGCGACTGGGCTCTCCACCCTCAAGCGTCGCTGTGCCGCACATTCCGCTCGCTAGGAAGAGGGGTCGCCGGCTCCTGAGGCAGGGTGCCCGATACGAACAGCCAGCTGCGCAGCGCGCTCGCCAGGTTTGGCGGGGTCGATTGCGCAATCCGCAGCGCATCGATCTGTGCCACCAGCGCGCTGATCGGCAGGCTGCGTGCCGCCGCGGCGCCCTCCAACGCCGCCCAGAACACCGGCTCCAGGCTGATCGAAGTCTGGTGCCCGGCGATGGTGATCGACCGCTTGACCGGGCCGCAGAAGCCCCCGGGCGGGGCCCCGATCGCCGTCAGGGCGCTCATTCGGTGTCGAACAGCGCCGCCAGCTGCTCGATGATCGTGCCGCCCAGTTGCTCGGCGTCCATGATCGTCACCGCACGCGCGTAATAGCGCGTCACGTCATGGCCGATGCCGATCGCGACCAGCTCCACCGGGCTCTTGCGTTCGATCCAGTCGATCACCTGCCTCAGGTGCCGCTCCAGATAGCTGCCGGTGTTCACCGACAGCGTCGAATCATCGACCGGCGCGCCGTCGGAGATCACCATCAGGATGCGGCGTTCCTCCGGCCGCGCGATCAGCCGGTTATGCGCCCAGAGCAACGCCTCGCCGTCGATATTCTCCTTGAGCAGCCCCTCGCGCATCATCAGCCCCAGCGAGGCACGCGCGCGGCGCCAGGGCTCGTCCGCCTGCTTGTAGACGATGTGGCGGATGTCGTTGAGCCGGCCGGGCTGGGGCGGGCGGCCGGCGGCCAGCCATGCCTCGCGGCTCTGCCCGCCCTTCCACGCGCGGGTGGTGAAGCCGAGAATCTCGGTCTTGACCCCGCACCGCTCCAGCGTGCGCGCCAGGATGTCGGCGCTGATCGCCGCGATGGAGATCGGCCGGCCGCGCATCGAACCCGAATTGTCGATCAGCAGCGTCACCACCGTGTCGCGGAACTCGGTGTCGCGCTCGATCTTGTAGCTGAGCGAATGGCCCGGGCTGGTGACCACGCGGGCGAGGCGCGCGGCGTCGAGCAGCCCCTCCTCCTGGTCGAAGTCCCACGAGCGCGACTGCTGCGCCATCAGCCGGCGCTGGAGGCGGTTCGCCAGCTTCGACACCACCGCCTGAAGGTGGACGAGCTGCTGGTCGAGATAGGACCGCAGCCGGAGAAGCTCGTCGGCGTCGCACAGGTCGGTGGCCGCCACCACCTCGTCGAACTGCGTAGTCCAGGGCTTGTAGTCGAATTGGGGGCCGAGGTCCGCGAGCGGGCGGTTGGGGCGGACAGGCTGCATGCCTTCCTCGCCCTCGTCGCCGAACTCGCCGTCCGAATCGTCGAACTGTTGCTCGCCTTGGGTCTCGCCCTCGCTGTCGCCTTCCTCGCTCTCGGTCTGTTCGCCGCGCGCCTCGGCCTGCGCCTGCTCGCCGCCGCTCTCGCCTTCGCCTTCCTCCCCCTGGTCCTCGGCGTCGGTGCCCTCGTCCTCGTCGCCGCCCTCGTCGGTTTCCTCGGGTACCTGCTCGCCCTCGACCAGGTCGAGCCGCTCGAGCAGCTTCATCGACAGCGCCTGGAACGCGCGCTGGTCGTCGAGCGCGAGCGCGAGCGCGTCGAGGTCGCCGCCGGCCTTCTCCTCGATCCAGTCGCGGACCAGCGCGAGACCTGGCGCCGCGGCGGCGGGGATGGAGAGGTTGGTAAGCCGCTCGCGCACCAGCAGCGCCAATGCGGTGGATAGCGGCACCTCGTCCCGGTTGCGCGCGCGCACGATCGGGTCGGTGCGCATCCGCACATCGAGTGCGGTGGACAGATTGTCGGCGATGCCGGCATAGCCCTTCGAACCCAAGGCCTCGACCCGCGCGCCCTCAACAGCGTCGAACACCGCGCGCGCGACCGCTTCGGTCGGCGAGGCGCGCAGGTGTATCGCCGCGTCATGGTGCCGCAGCCGCAGCGCGAAGCCATCCGCGAAGCCACGCGCTTCCGCCACCTGCTCCGCCGGCAGCGAGCGCGCGGGCATTGGCACCTTGAGGTGCTTGCCCGACTGCGTGGGCGCATCGGCGGTGAAGGCGAGATCGAGCTCGGGCTCTTCGGAGAGCGCGCGCGAGGCGCCGCCAAGGACGGCCTTGAAGCGATCGAGGGGTGTTTCGGTGGCCATTACCAGAAAACCTTGCAGCCGAAACGAGCGATCTCGGGATCGCGGGTGATGACGGTAAGATCCTCCGCGATCGCTTGGGCGGCGATCAAGCGGTCGAACGGATCCTTGTGCGATCCGTCGAGCAATCCGGCGGTGACACCATGGTCCGGCGCGACGGGCATGTGAACGAAGCCGTCCTGCACCACGTCCGCCACGTACCGATGCACGCGGTCGTTCATTGACGGCAGTTTGCCCGAGCGCACCTTCATTGCGATCTCCCACCCGGTCACGGCGCTGATGTAGACCTCATGTTCGCGGCCCTGCAGCACATCGAGAACACGCTTCGGCAAGCGTTCCGACCGGTCCCACCACCAGATCAGGACGTGCGTGTCGACGAGATATCTCACCTTGGCTATTGGGCCGGGAAGATATCGCGGTGTTCGAACTCGTTCAACTCCGCGTCGGTATAGGCCGGCTCGAACCAGACCGAGTCGGGAATGTCACCGAGCAGTCCCTTGTACCGCCCCGGCTGCCGCGGCGGCAGCTTGACGGGTTCAATCGGCACCAGCTTGGCATAGGGCACGCCTGCCTTGGCGACCACGATCTCCTCACCGGCATGGGCGCGATCCACCAGGCGCGAGAAATGGGTCTTCGCCTCGTGCAGGTTGAACGTCTTCTGCGGATGGGCCTCGGCCATGCTCGCCTCCTCGAGTGGACTAGATAGCCTAGTCCACTCGTCGCCTCAAGCCTTACCCGCCACGCTCTCCGGCAGGTCCTTGCCGAACACTCGCTGGTAATATTCCGCCACCAATGCGCGTTCGGCCTCGTCGCACTTGTTGAGGAATGACAGGCGGAAGGCGAAGCCGACGTCGCCGAAGATCAGCGCGTTCTGCGCCCAGGTGATCACCGTGCGCGGGCTCATCACCGTCGAGATGTCGCCATTGACGAAGCCCTTGCGGGTGAGGTCGGCGACACGGATCATGTTGTCCACCGTCGCCTTGCCGCCGGGCTTATCATATTCACCACTCTTGGCGAGCACGATCGCCGCCTCGGTGGCGGCGGGCAGGTAGTTCAGCGTCACCACGATGTTCCAGCGGTCCATCTGGCCCTGGTTGATCTGCTGGGTGCCGTGGTAGAGCCCGCTGGTGTCGCCCAGGCCGACGGTGTTGGCGGTGGCGAACAGGCGGAACCAAGGCGAGGGGCGGATCACGCGATTCTGGTCGAGCAGGGTCAGCTTGCCCTCGGTCTCCAGCACGCGCTGGATCACGAACATCACGTCCGGGCGGCCGGCATCATATTCGTCGAATACCAAAGCAGTCGGGGTCTGTAGCGCCCAGGGCAGCAGGCCCTCGCGAAACTCGGTGACCTGCTGACCGTCGCGCAGCACGATCGCATCGCGGCCGATCAGGTCGATGCGGCTGATGTGCGCGTCCAGGTTGATGCGGATGCACGGCCAGTTGAGCCGCGCCGCCACCTGCTCGATATGCGTCGACTTGCCGGTGCCGTGATAGCCCTGCACCATCACACGGCGGTTGTGTGCGAAGCCGGCGAGCACAGCCAGGGTGGTGTCCGGATCGAAGACATAGGCGGGATCGAGGTCCGGCACGCGCTCATCCGCCTCGCTGAAGGCGGGCACCTGCATGTCGAGGTCGAGCCCGAACACCTCGCGCGCATTGATCATCTTGTCGGGCGCGTCGAGGATCGTCGTCTCGCGGCTGTCGGGCTGGGTGTTGGGGATGTCGGTCATGCGAACGCCTTTCAGGCCTGCCTTAGGCTAAGCCGAACGCTTTGCTCAACCATCCGTGTCAGGCGATCTTCTCCGGCAGCGCGAAGAGATCGACGAAGCGCTGGGCGGCGGCCTTGTCGCCCTCCACCGACAGGCCGTCTTCGTCGCCCAACGGCAGCTTGCCGTAGATCGTCCGGCGGAACGCCATGGTATCGCCGGTGAACGTAACGTCAGCCTCCGCCTCACCGCGGGCAACGGCGAGGGTGCCGCCTTCCAGTCGGCCAATGAACGTGTCCGCCGGAAAGCGGAAGCCGAGCGTCATCGCCAGCCCCGCCGCGCGGTCGCGATCGACCATCGTGCGCAGCGACATCATCGCCGAGGCGGGCGAGAAGAACAGCATGGGATCGTGGCGGCGCGAGCGGGTCGCCCACCGCCCCATCTCCTGGACCATCACCTCCGCCTCCAGCCCCCAGCGGGTCAGCTCATAGACCTGGACGTTGGCGGGGGACGGCAGGCGGCGGCGGACCAGGATGCCCGCACCCTCCATCGATTCGAGCCGCTGGGTCAGCACGTTGGCGCTGATGCCCGGCAGGTTGGCCTTGATCTCGCCGAAGCGGCGCGCGCCGAACATCAGCTCGCGCATGATCAGCAGCGACCAGCGCTCGCCGACGAACTCCAGCGCCAGCGCCGTCCCGCACGCATCGTCGTACCAGCGCCTCGACTCAGTCACTTTTTCTAACTTCATAGTTGTATTATTTAACCAGGCCGGGCATGACGCGCAAGCAACGAGTCGAAAAGGATCGTTTCCGGATGACCAAGATGATCTTCGTGAACCTGCCCGTGACGGACGTCGCGAAGGCCACCGCCTTCTACGAGGCGATCGGTTTCGAGAAGAATCCGATGTTCTCCAACGAACAGGCCTCGTGCATGGTCTGGTCGGAGGCGATCTACGTGATGCTGCTCGACCGCGCCTTCTATTCCACCTTCACCAGCAAGCCGATCGCGGACACGCACGCGAACAGCGCGGCATTGCTATGCCTGTCGTTCGATAGCCGCGCCGCGGTGGACGCGATGACCGAGAAGGCGATCGCCGCGGGCGGGCGCGAGACGCGCGATCGGCAGGACATGGGCTTCATGTACAGCCGCGCC
>NZ_JBELLZ010000079.1:0-16966 GCF_042096255.1 Sphingomonas sp.
TGTTTTTCACTCAAAGGCAAAGCCGTTTTCTCAGTACAATGCGTAAATAAACCTCGCACCAGGGTTACCCCGATCCGCTCCTCGCGCTCGGTCAGCGCCAGCTTGACGATCTTCACCTGCACGCGCTGCACGCGGCGGTCGCCGAGGAACAATGTCTCGCAGATATGGTCCGCCACCGCCTCGATCAGCTTGAAATGCACGCCCGCCGGCAAAGCGGTGGTGGCGGCATGCTTCAGGTCGAGATAGTTCTTCGATGCGGTGAGCGGCGTGTCCGGCTCGAACCGGTCGGGGAGGTCCAGGTCGACCGTGATCGAGATACGCAGGGGCTGGGGAAGATGCGTCTCTTCCGAATAGATGCCGGTGAGCACCGAGACGTCGAGATCGTGCACTTCGAGTTGCAGGCTGTCCATCGCGGCGCGCCTATCGCGCGGCGGTTGTGAAAGCCAGCGCTTGCCTTCGCGCGGGTGCGCGCTAAAGCGCCCCGCCCCGGTCTTTGCCGGCCCATGGAGGTCATGATCGAACTCATCCCCCTCGACACGGTCGCGCCCGATGCGGTGGAGCGGCTGCTGGATCGCGCCTTCGGCACCGATCGCCACGGCCGCACGGCCTACCGGTTGCGCAAGGGCGTGCGCGCGATCCCGGCGCTGAGCTTCGCGGCGATGGACCGCGATGTGCTGATCGGCAGCATCCAGTGCTGGCCGGTGCTGTTCGAGGGCGATGGCGGTGATAACGCGCCGATGGTGCTCGTCGGCCCGGTGGCAGTGGCGCCGGAGCGGCAGCAGGGCGGCATCGGCCGGCTGCTGATGGAGGCGAGCCTCGCCGCCGCGCATGAGTGGCGACTCGACGATGCGATGATGCTGGTCGGCGATCCCGAATATTACGCGCGATTCTTCGGCTTCTCCGCCGAGCGGACGGGCGGCTGGCGGTTGCCCGGCCCCTTCGAACCGCGCCGCCTGCTCGCCCGCGGCGAGCGGGTGCCGGCGGCCAGCGGCGAGGTCCGTCCGGCGCAGGTCGTTCCGGCGTAACCACGTCCGCACAACCTTCGGGACACGATCGTCACCCCAAACGTGACCCGGGATCGCGCGCCTTTCTGCGACTTCAAATGTTGGAGAAACACTGATCTGATCGCGGAGCGCGTGACACGAGCACGCGTATCGTCAGGACGATACGATCCCATGCCCGCTCGCCTGCCTATGCCTTCGACTCCGCTCAGGACGAACGGAGTGCTATGGATCGATCGAAGATCCGTATCGCATCGCGCCGGTGCCGCTTCGCTGTTGCGGCACAGGCGCATCGGTGTCGCGTCCGTGTCGCCTCGCGTTGCGAAGGTGTCGCGTCGCCGTCGCCTGCGCGTCGCCTTTGCCGGGAAATGTGCGCCGGTGCCTCAACCGTCTCAATTCGTCTCCGCTCGCATCGGCGCTGCCCGCCTTTACCCGCGCGGCGCCCGCCCCTACCTCACCGCCATGCCGATGCCCGCGCTGCCCGACCTCGACCAGCTGACGATCGCCGACATCGCGCGGCTCGCCGACGACCAACGGCTGCCGCCGGTCGAGCGCTGGCACCCGGACCATTGCGGCGACAGCGAGATGCGGATCGCGCGCGACGGCACCTGGTTCCACCAGGGCACGCCGATCGGTCGCCCGCAGATGGTGCGTGCGTTCAGCCGCATCCTGCGGCGCGAGCCGGATGGCGGGTACGTGCTGGTCACCCCGGTCGAGAAGCTGGACATCGCGGTGGAGGATGCGCCGTTCGTGGCGGTGGAGATGAAGGCCGAGGGTGAGGGCCGCAACGCGCGCCTCGCCTTCCGCCTGAACACCGGCGAACTCGTCGCCGCCGGGCCGGACCACCCGATCCGCTTCGCCCAGCATGAGGATGGGCCGCACCCGTACCTGCTGGTCCGCGGCGGGCTGGAGGCGCTGCTCGCCCGCACCGTCTATTACGAACTGGCCGAACGCGCGCTGGCCGAGGAGCCCGCTGGCGTGTGGAGCCACGGCGCCTTCTTCGCGTTCCCGGCTTGATGCTGGCCGAACGGCTGCGGCAGGCGCTGCATTCCGCGCACGGTCCCGAACTGGTGTTGCTGACCGGCGACCGACCGGACCTGCCGCTCGACGAGGCACAGACCCGCCCCGCCGCGGTGCTGGTCCCGGTGACCGACCGTGCCCGTCCCGGCGTGATCCTGACCCAGCGCACCGAGACGATGCGCCGCCATGCCGGGCAGGTCGCCTTTCCAGGCGGACGACTCGATCCCGGCGAGGATGCGGTCACCGCGGCGCTGCGCGAGGCGGAGGAGGAGATCGGCCTGCCGCCCGCGCTGGTGGAGGTGATCGGCACCGCCGACCGGTATCGCACCGTGACCGGCTATGCTGTTACCCCCGTGGTCGGCGTGGTGCCGCCCGACCTTCCGGTGGTGCCGAGCGAGGCGGAGGTGGCGAGCGTGTTCGAGGTGCCACTCGACTTCTTGCTCGACCATGCCAACCACCGGCAGGAGACGGTCGATTGGGAGGGCCGGACCCGCCATTATTACGAGATTCGCTGGGAGGATCGGCGCATCTGGGGCGCCACCGCGGCGATGATCGTCAACCTCGCCCGGCGGCTGCGATGGACCGCGTGATCGCGCCCGCGCGCTGGGAGGCGTTCCCCGGCCTTGCCGAACTCGTCGAGGCGCTGGACGCAGACGCCACCCGCGTGGTGGGCGGCGCGGTGCGCGACACTTTGATCGGCAAGCCGGTCTACGACGTCGATCTCGCCACCCGCCACGCGCCCGAGGAGAGCATGCGGCGGATCAAGGCGGCGGGGCTGAAGGCGGTGCCGACCGGGCTGAAGCACGGCACGGTCACCGCGGTGCTCGCCTCCGGCCAGCCGATCGAGGTGACGACGCTGCGCCGCGACGTCGAGACCGACGGACGGCATGCGGTGGTCGCCTTCACCGACGACTGGCGCGAGGATGCGGCGCGGCGCGACTTCACGATGAATGCGCTCTATGCCGACGTTCGGACCGGCGCGGTGCATGATCATTTCGACGGCTTGGGCGACCTCGCCGCCGGCCGTGTCCGCTTCATCGGCGATCCCTATCAGCGGATCGCCGAGGATCACCTGCGCATCCTGCGCTACTTCCGCTTTCACGCCCGGTTCGGCGACGCGATCGATGCCGCGGGGCTGAAGGCCTGCGCCGATCGCGCCAACGACCTGATGGCGCTCTCGCGCGAGCGGATCGCGGCAGAACTGCTGCGGCTGCTGGTCGCCCCGGCGGCGGTGCGGGTGACCGCGCTGATGGTGGAGAATGGCATCCTGCGCCCGGTGCTGCCGGAGATCGATGCTGCCGGCGTCGCACGCCTCGCCGCGCTGGCGGAGCGCGAGGCGGCCGCGGGCGTCGAAGCCGAAGCGGTCCGCCGGCTGGCGGCCCTGCTGCCGGCGGAAGTCGCCGAAGGGATCGGCGGCCGGCTGAAACTATCGAACGCGGATCGCAAGCGGCTGGTCGCCGCTACCGCGGGACCGGGAAGCGAGGGACCGCGCGCACTCGCCTATCGCTGCGGGCCGGCGATCGCGCGCGATCGGCTGCTGCTGGCCGGAGAGGACCCGGCGCCGATCATCGGCTGGGCGCCACCGCGCCTGCCGATCAGCGGCGGCGCGCTGGTGGAACGCGGCCTCGTCAACGGCCCCGGAGTCGCCGCCGCGCTGCGTGCTCTGGAGACGCGATGGATCGCGGAGGGCTTCCCGGACGCGGCGCGGGTCGCGGTGCTGGCGGACGAGGTGGTGGATCAGGCGTTGCGGTCGACCAGCAACGCATAGGCGGACTCGGCATCGACCGGGCGCGAGAAGGTGTAGCCCTGGCCATAGGTGCAGCCCAGCGCGGCAAGCGCCTGCGCCAGTTCGGGCGTCTCTATGCCTTCTGCCACCGTGGTCATGCCCAGCGCCTTGGCGAGCCCCAGGATGGCGCGGATGATCGACACTTTGTCGCGGTCGCCCAGCATGCCGGTGACGAGGCTGCGATCGATCTTGAGCACGTCGATCGGCAGGCGTTGGAGATAGGCAAGGTTCGAATAGCCGGTGCCGAAATCGTCCATCGCGATGGTCACGCCGAGCGCGCGCAGCGCGTGAAGGGCCTGTTCGATCCGCTCGGGCTCCGAAACCAACGCGCTTTCGGTCAGCTCGAGCTTGAGGCGATGCCCCTCGATGCCGTGGCGTGACAGAGAGTCCTTCACCACCAGTCCGATCTCGTCGCGCTGAAGCTGGATGGCGGAGACGTTGACGGTCACCTCGATGTCGTGATTGCCGCCACGCGCGTCCCAGCGCGCCAGCGTCGCCAGCGCTTCGTCGATGACCCAGCGGCCGAGCGGCAGGATGAGTCCTGATTCTTCTGCCACCGCGATGAACTGCTCGGGCGAGGCGAGCGCCGGGCCGGCGCCGATGCCGCGGGTCAGCGCCTCGAAGGCGGTGATCCGTCCGGTGGCAAGATCACAGATCGGCTGAAAAAAGAGCCTGAGACCATCGGTTTCGAGCGCACGGCGCAATGCCGTTTCGGTGGCGAAGCGCTCCCTCGCCTCCACGAAGGCGTCACTCTGATAGGCTTCCGGGCGCTTGCTGGCCTTGGCGCGCTTCATGGCGAACTGAGCGCGGCGGATCACGTCCTCCGCATCGGTGCCGGCATCGGGGCCGACGGCGATGCCGATTGCGCAGGAAATGCGCACCTCAAATTCGCTGAGCCGGAAGGGGTCGTTGAACATGGCGGCGATCCGTCGCGCCGCCTGCTCGGCCTCTTCCGGTCCGCTATCCAGCTGGAGCAGGATGCCGAACTCGTCTCCGCCGGTCCGCGCCAGCAGATCGTGCGCCCGAAGCGCACCCTGCATGCGGCGGGCGGCGGTGATGAGCAGCTCGTCGCCCGCCATCGATCCCAGGCACGTGTTGACCCGGTCGAACCTTTCCAGGTCGACCATCAGCACCGCGAACTGCCGCTGCGGCACCGATGCGACGTCCTCCAGCCGATCGGCGAAGCCGGCTCGGTTGAGCAGCCCGGTCAACGCGTCGGTGGTCATCTCGCGCGAAAGGGTCTGTCGGTTCCGCACCTCGCCGGTCTCGTCGATCAGGGTGACGACGCAGAGGTCCGGATCATGCTCCGTGCGGGTTAGAGATACGCGGTATTGGCGGCCACTGACCGCATCGTCGGTGCGCCAGGCGAACGATTCGGACCGGCCGTCACGCTCAAAGAAGGCGCTGATCCGCGCGTTGAGCAGGCCGGCGTGGAAAGCGTCGACCTCCAACTCCATCAGCGCACGGAACGCGGGATTGCGGTCTTGCCAGCCGGAGTCCGCCTTTCCGCGCATCGCGAGGGCGACCGGCACCGGCAGCAGGCGCAGCAGCGTCTGACACGACAGGTCCTCGCGCGCGAATGCGCCGACGGAACTTCTCAGGGGGGCGACCTTCACGCCACTGCAGTTACCGCCAAGCAGTTAACCCCGAATAAAGCGCTCGAGCCTTGCGATCAGAAGCGGTTGTCGCGCGGGAAGCCGACCGGGGGCATCCGGCCAGCGGCGCCGCGCGCGGCGCGCCACGGCGTCATGTCAGCCTCCGTGCGGGTCCGCCCGGTCTCACCGCCCATCGCCCAGCTGAGCCCGTCGGCGAAACGGAAGGGCAATGCATCGGACAGGCCGCCGTCGCGATAGCGCTGGAGCTGGACGCCCTGCCCGCGCACCATCTCCGCCACCTCGGCGAGAGGGAAGACCAGCATCTTCCGGTTCTCGCCGATCACGGCCAGATAGTCGGCGCCGGCGGGGAGCGGGCGGACCAGCATCAGTTTCTCGCCCGGCCGCGGCGTCATCACCGCCTTGCCCTTGCGCGTCTCCGCGATCACCTCCGCCACCGGGGCGACGAAGCCGCGGCCGTCGCTCGCGGCCAGCAGCAGCTTGTCGGCGGCGCGGGCGGGCAAAAGCGCGACGATGCCGACGCCGCCGTCGAGGTCGATGGTGGCGCGCACCGGCTCGCCGAAGCCGCGGCCGCCGGGCAATTTGTCGGCGGCCAGCGTGAAGAAGCGGCCGTTCTCCGCCGCGAGCAGCAGTTTGTCGGTGGTCTGGGCATGGAAGGCGAAGGCGGGGCCGTCGCCTTCCTTGAACTTCAGCGTCTCGGCGGCGGAAAGGTCGACATGACCCTTCATCGCGCGGATCCAGCCGCGCTGGGAGAGGATCACGGTGATCGGCTCGCGCTCGATCATCGCCTCCAGCGGGATGTCGCGGGTGGGCGCAGCTTCCTCGATGGTTGTACGGCGACGACCCAGCGGCGTCTCGGCGCCGTAGCGGTCGCGGATGCGGCGGAAGTCCTTCTTGAGCCGGGTTCGCTGGCGCGCGTCGGATCCGAGCAACTGTTCGAGATCCGCCTGCTCCTTCTCCAGCGCGTCCTGCTCGCAGCGCAGCTCCATCTCCTCCAGCCGGCGGAGACTGCGCAGGCGCATGTTGAGGATCGCCTCGGCCTGACGATCGGTGAGGCCGAACTCGGCCATCATCACCGGCTTGGGCTCATCCTCGGTGCGGATGATCTCGATCACGCGATCGAGGTTGAGGAAGGCGATGATGTAGCCGCGCACCAGCTCCAGCCGGTCGGCGATCTTGCCCAAGCGATGCTCGGTGCGGCGGCGCAGGACGACGAACTGGTGGTCCACCCAGGCGCTGAGCGCCTCGTGCAGGCTCATCACGCGCGGGGTGCGCTGGTGATCGAGCACGTTGAGGTTGAGGGGCACGCGCACTTCGAGGTCGCTGAGGCGGAACAGCCCGTCCATCAGCACCTGCGGGTCCACGGTGCGGCTGCGCGGTTCGAGGACGAGGCGGATGTCCTCCGCGCTCTCGTCGCGCACGTCGGCGAGGATCGGCAGCTTCTTGTCGTTCACCAGGGCGGCGATCTGCTCGATCAATTTGCCCTTCTGGACGCCGTACGGGATCTCGGTGACGACGATCTGCCAGCCGCCGCCCTTCTCGCGCTCGATTGCCCAGCGCGCGCGGACGCGGAAGGCGCCGCGGCCGGTAGCATAGGCCTCGCGGATCGCGGCGGGGCTGTCGACGGCGAGCCCGCCGGTGGGGAAGTCCGGCCCCTGCACATAGGTGAGCGGATCGGCGGCGGGATTGTCAACCAGCGCAGTCGCGGCGTCGAGCAGTTCGGCGGCGTTGTGCGGCGGGATGGCGGTGGCCATGCCCACCGCGATGCCGCTGGCGCCGTTCGCCAGCAGGTTGGGGAAGGCGCCCGGGAACAGCTCGGGCTCCTGCTCCTCGCCAT
Source organism: Sphingomonas sp. (assembly GCF_042096255.1). Taxonomy (GTDB): domain Bacteria; phylum Pseudomonadota; class Alphaproteobacteria; order Sphingomonadales; family Sphingomonadaceae; genus Sphingomonas. The sequence goes on from NZ_JBELLZ010000079.1 coordinate 7,258, forward strand.
TATAGGTGGGGCGGAAGGCGACCGCGTCTTCGTCCAGCCCCTCCATCAGGTCGATGGCAACTTGGGTCAGCCGCGCCTCGGTATACCGATAGGCGGCGGCGTTATCGCCATCGATGTTGCCGAAATTGCCCTGGCCGTCGACCAGGGGATAGCGGAGCGCGAAGTCCTGCGCGAGCCGGACCATCGCGTCATAGACCGACTGATCGCCGTGCGGATGGTATTTGCCGATCACGTCGCCAACGACGCGGGCGCACTTCTTGTAGCCCTGTGTGGGATCGAGCCGCAGCAGCCGCATCGCCCAGAGCAGGCGGCGGTGCACCGGTTTCAGCCCGTCGCGCACGTCCGGCAGCGAGCGCGCGGTGATCGTCGACAGGGCGTAGACGAGGTAGCGTTCGCTGAGCGCGCTGTCGAACGGGGCGTCGAGGATGCCGACGGGCGGCTCGGGAGGCACGGTCAGGTCGGTCGCCATGCGCTCCGCCTAGCAGCGGACGCCCTTGTTCCACAACCGTTCCGGTTTCAGCGCGCGAGCCGCGCCGGCAGGAACGTCCGCCGGGACAGCAGCGCCGCCGAAACCAGCGAGACGAGCACGCCGACCGGGAAGATTTCGGTGAAGGTGAGCGGCATGCGGTACAGCGGATTGCGGTAGCTCGCCTCAAAGGCGCGCGCTTCGGCCACGGCCTTGTCCAGCGCCGCACCGGTGGCGCCGCCCGCCCTGGCGCCGTCGATCATCATCTGCGCGAACGCACCCGCGAAGTCGCGCCCGCTGAGCGCAATCGTGAGCTCCCAAGCGAGCACGTAGAACACGCCCGCCACGACCGACACGCCCAGCCCCACCGCCAGCGCCGGCCAGAAGCCGATCGTGCCGCCGCGCGCGCCGTCCCGCTCCTGCTTGATCGCGACGAAAACGAAACTGAGCGCGACCAGCATGGTGAGGTAGCCCACCGCCATGCCGACCGTGCCAACCACCCGGTCGAAGAAGAGCAGCATGGTGACGATCAGCGCAATGCCGGCGATCGCGCCGGCGATCGTGCCGTTGCGCAGGATGGTGGCGGTCATGTCCGATTCCCCTCGTTCGTGGAGGCGCCAGCATGATGGGTCCGCGCCCGCCCGCCTATCGCCCGAACGGGTGATTCCGTCCGCTCACCCGTCCGGATCAGGGCAGCAGCCCCATCGCCCGCGCCCGCGCGATCGCCTCCGTGCGGCGGCGCGCCTCCAGCTTGGCATAGAGGTTGGAAAGGTGGGTCTTGACCGTGTTGGGAGAGACATCGAGCCGACGCGCGATCTCCTTGTTGGACAGGCCGGCGGCGAGCGCCTCCAACACGGTCCGCTCCCGCGCGCTGATGCCGAGCGTCGCCTCCGGCTCGCGCAGCGGTTGCGCCGGACGGGTCAACCGCCAGCCGAGGAACAGTCCGAGCGCCAGGAAGGCGGTGCCTGCCACCGCGACCGCGACCGACGCCGGCATGGCCCGCATCGCCCGGCGATAGTCGATCCAGTCGAGCAGCAGCGTCCCCGCGGCAAGCGCCGCGCCATAGCCGAGGAGCGTTGCGGCGCGGCGCAGGCGATCGCGGGTCACCGAATCAAGATGCCTGCTGATGTGGTACACAGCAAGCGTCAGGCACTCCGGTCCCGCGCGATCTCGGCGAGCAGCCACGTGCGGAAACGGACGATCTTGGGCGCGCGGCGGCGATGTTCGGGGCAGACGAACCAATAGCCATAGCCGCGCGTCGACACCTGATCGGACAGGAGGACCAGCCGCCCCTCGGCCAGATCCTTGCGCCACAGGAAGGGCGTCAGCATCGCCGCCCCCTGCCCTGCCATTGCGGCATGCCCCTCATGCGCCTGGGAATCGAGGCGGATGCCCGAGCGCAAGCTACCTTCGGGCGCCTCCACCCCCGCTTCCGCCAGCCAGTACGCCCACCAGGGATCATGCGGGCTGACCAACGGGACCGTGAGCAGGTCCTCTGCGGCGATCCGCCCGCCATGGGCGGCGAGAAACGCCGGACTGCACATCGGCGTGAAGTCCACCGGCAGCAGCAGGTCCGCGGCCAGCCCCGGCCAGCCGCCCCGTCCGGCACGAATGGCCGCGTCGACATCGTCCGAGATGAAGTCGGTCAGTGCGTCGCTGGTCAGCATCCGCACCGCCATGTCCGAGTGCGCGACCTGGAAGCCGCCGATCTTCCACGCCAGCCAGGTGCTGGCGAAGGTGTTGGTACATGACAGGGTGAGCAACCGCTCGTCATCCGCGCGCAGGCCGGCGAAAGCGGCATCCATCGCGTCGAAGGCGCGGGTCAGTTCGGCGGCGACCCGCGCGCCCGGATCGGTGAGCAGCACGCGCCGGCCCTCGCGCCGGAACATCGGGACGCCCAGCCGCTCGGCGAGCACGCGCATCTGATAGCTCACCGCCGCCTGCGTCATGCCGAGCTCCTCCGCCGCCGCGGTGAAGTTCTGATGGCGCGCGGCCGCCTCGAACACCCGGACGGCAGCGAGCGGGGGCAGGCGACGCATAGCAAGATTCATAAGTCCAGCTTGTGAATCGTGTCGAGCGCTTTGTTGGCGCCTCGCCTGCCGATACGCCATTTCAGCGGGGCTGATCGAAGCATCGGAGAAGCGCGATGAGAGACGATTTCCTTTCCGCTGACTGGGCACGCGAGCACCGCAAGACCGGGCGCGATTTCCATAAGGTCCTTAAACATATCGCGCGTGCCTGGGTCCGGCTCAGCGCCATCCAGTTCGACGCGCCCTGGAGGCGACGGGCAACACGCCACTGAGCGGTGGCCGAAGGAGCGGAAGTCGCGTAGCGTGGAACGTGATGCGACTTCCGCTTGCCCTCGCCTCCTTGATGCTGATGACCGCCGCCACCGAATCCGCGCTGCTCACCTGGAATGACCTTTCCGCCCGGCCCAGGGCCGATGCGGACAAGACGATCGCCTATGGCGCGGACCAGATGCAGAAGGTGGACCTGTGGCTGCCGAAAGGCCCCGGCCCGCACCCAGTGGTGCTGATGGTGCACGGCGGCTGCTGGCAGACCAGCATCGCCGATCGCTCGATCATGGACTGGGTCGCCGCGGACCTGCGGGCGGACGGCTATGCGGTGTGGAACATCGACTATCGCGGTGTCGACCGCGCGGGCGGCGGCTTTCCCGGCACCTTCGCCGATGCCGCCGCGGCGGCGGACCTGCTGTTCGACAAAGCGGCTGAGTATCGGCTCGATCCCGCGCGCGTGGTCGTCGTCGGCCATTCGGCGGGCGGGCATCTGGCATTGTGGCTCGCCGGGCGGCACCGGTTGCAGGCGAGCCATGTCCTGTATCGCCCGGCGCCGCTGCCGGTGCGCGCGGTGATCAGCCTGGGCGGGCTGCCCGACCTGGAGGCGGTGGCGGCCAGCCCGGACAACGGCTGCGGCACCGAGGTGGTCGGCAGGCTGCTCGGGCCGGGGCGCGACTTCGCCAACACCAGCGTGCCGCGGTTGCTGCCGCTGGGCGTGCCGCAGCATCTGGTGAACGGGCGCGAGGACCGGATCATCCCCTATCGCATGGCGACCGACTATGTGGCGCGGGCGAAGGCGGCGGATGATGCGGCGGTGCTGCACGAGGTGCCGCAGACCGGCCATGTCGAACTGGTGACGCCGGGAACGGCAGCGTGGGCGGAGACCAAGCGGCTGATTCGCCAGATCCTCTCCGGCACGGGGAGGGGGACCGCCGCGCGTACCGAGGGGGTGGAGGGGCGTTCGCCACAAGCGGATCGCCCAGCCGCACCGCCCCTCCACCAGCCTGCGGCTGGTTCCCCTCCCCGTTCCGGGGAGGAACAGCAGTGACCTTGGACGACGCCCTCGTCCTCGACGCCGCCGACCCGCTTGCTCCCTTCCGCGAGCGCTTCGCACTGCCGGAAGGCGTGCTCTACCTCGATGGCAACTCGCTCGGCCCCCTGCCCCGCGCGACGCCCGATGCGCTCGCCGACGCAACCGCCCGGCAATGGGGCGAGCGGCTGATCCGCAGCTGGAACGAGGGCTGGATCGAGGCGCCGCAGCGGATCGGGGCGAAGATCGCGCCGCTGATCGGCGCGGCGACGGACGAGGTGATCGTCGGCGATTCGACCTCCACCCACCTGTTCAAGGCGCTGGTCGCGGCGCTGCGGGTCGATCCGGCGCGGCGCACGGTGGTGAGCGAGACGGGCAACTTCCCCACCGATCTCCACGTCGCCGAGGGCGCGGTCGGCTGCGTGCCCGGCGCGACGCTGGTGGCGGTGCCGCGCGACCGGCTCGCCGAGGCGATCGGCGACGACACCGCGGTCGTGCTGCTCACCCAGGTCCACTACAAGACCGCCGAACGCTTCGACCTCGCCGCATGGACCGCCCGCGCCCACGCCGCCGGCGCGCTGGTGCTGTGGGACCTCAGCCACAGCGTCGGCGCCATCCCCGTCGATCTGAACGCGGCCGACGCGGACCTCGCGGTCGGCTGCACCTACAAGTACCTCAACGGCGGCCCCGGCGCGCCGGCGTTCCTGTATGTGGCGAAGCGCTGGCAGCAGCGGCTGGTGAGCCCTCTATCCGGTTGGATGGGCCACGCCGCGCCGTTCGACTTCGAGGATGGCTATCGCCCGGCAGAGGGGATGAAGCGCTGGCTGGTCGGCACGCCCTCGGTGCTCGCCATTGCCGCGCTGGAGGCGGCGCTGGACCTGTGGGGCGCGGTGGACATGACCGCGCTGGCGGCGAAGGGCGCGGCGCTGTACGACATCATGGCGGCGGCGGGCGACGCGCTCGGGCTGGAATGCATCACCCCGCGCGATCCGGCGCGGCGCGGCAGCCACATCAGCTTCCGCCACGCGCATGCGTGGGAGATATCGCAGGCCCTGATCGCACGCGGCCTGATCGGCGACTTCCGCGCGCCGGACGTGCTGCGGCTGGGGCTGACGCCGCTCTACCTCAGCCACGCCGACGTGTGGCGCGCTGGTGCGATGCTGGCGGAGGTGGTGCGGTCGGAGGAGTGGCGCGACCCACGGTTTGCGGTGAGGGCGGCTGTGACCTGACGAGCACACAGCATTTCCGTTCGTCGATATATTTGCACAGTTGAACGCATCATCGACTTATGTGATCGGGATTGTCGTCCTGCATCCGGAGGTCCAATGAAGCGTCTGGTCGCCGCCGCCCTGCTCCTTTCCGCTGCTGCGTGCAGCAAAGCCCCGGAATCGGGCGAGGTGCCCGACCTTGCCGGCAATGCCACCGCCGGGATCGCCTTCACCTACGGATACGCTTTCGAACTGCCCTCGCGTGCCATTGCCGAACTCCAGGAAGCGCATGCGCAGGCCTGCGAGCGGGTGGGCATGGCGAACTGCCGGATCACCGGACTGTCGTACAATGTCGATCGCGACGGCACCGCCCGTGCCTCGCTCAGCGTCAAGGTGGCAAGCCGCATCGCCCGGCGCTTCGGCCGTGAGGCGGTGGTCACCGCCGAGCGCGGGGGCGCCACCCTGGTCGGCGCCGAGATCAGCGGCGAGGAAACGACGCCCGAGGCCTCGGCGGCCGCGTCGCAAGTCGCGCAGGGTGATATCGCAACGCTCGACCGCCAGATCGCCGATCCGAAGCTCTCGCCCGCCGAGCGCGCCGAACTGCGCGCGCAGCGGGCACAGCAGGTCGCCGCCGCGCGGACCAGCGCCGCCGATGCCGATGCCGCGCGCGCACGGATCGCAACCACGCCGATGGCGTTCAGCTACCAGACCGGCCACGGAGTCGGCTTTGGCAATGCGCTGCGCGACAACGCCGACACCGCGCTCGGTTCCGCGCGGATGACGCTGATCGGCGCCACCTGGCTGCTCGCCACGTTCGGCCCGCCCGCGCTGCTCTTGCTACTGCTATGGCTGGTCTGGCGGCGCTGGGGCCGGCACTGGTGGGATCGCGTGTTCGGCGGACCCGCCGCCTGATTGCGCCCCCGCCCCCCTTCCCCTATACGCCCCGCTCAACCCGCCCCGGCTCCGCCCTCCCGCGTCGCCGGGGCCGCTTCATTCAGGGGTTTCCGCATGGCGCGCCGCCGGCAGATCTACGAGGGCAAGGCCAAGATCCTGTACGAGGGTCCGGAGCCCGGCACCCTGATCCAGTATTTCAAGGACGACGCCACCGCGTTCAACGCCCAGAAGAAGGGCACGATCAACGGCAAGGGCGTGCTCAACAACCGCATTAGCGAGCATGTCTTCACCCTGCTCGACATGATCGGCGTGCCGACCCACTTCATCCGCCGCCTCAACATGCGCGAGCAATTGGTGCGCCAGGTGGAGATCGTGCCGATCGAGGTGGTGGTGCGCAACTTCGCCGCCGGCTCGCTCTCCACCCGGCTGGGGATCGAGGAAGGCACCAAGCTGCCCCGCACGATCATCGAATATTACTACAAGGACGATGCGCTCGGCGATCCGATGATCTCGGACGAGCATATCGCCGCTTTCGGCTGGGCCAGCCAGGACGAGATGCACGACATCCAGGACCTCGCGATCCGGGTGAACGACTTTCTGTGCGGGCTGTTCGCCGGGGTCGGCATCAAGCTGGTCGACTTCAAGCTGGAGTTCGGCCGGGTGTGGGACAATGACTGGTCGCGCATCATCCTGGCGGACGAGATCAGCCCCGACGGCTGCCGCCTGTGGGACATCGAGACCAACGAGAAGATGGACAAGGACCGCTTCCGCCGCGACCTGGGCGGCGAGGCGGAGGCCTATCAGGAGGTCGCGCGGCGGCTGGGCCTGTTCAAGGACGGCGAGGAGACCGCCGTGCTCGATCTCGAGAAGCACCGGCAGAAGCGGGGCAAGTGATGAAGGTTAAGGTTCACGTCACCCTCAAGCCGGGCGTGCTCGACCCGCAGGGCAAGGCGATCGAGCATGCGCTCTCCGGCCTGGGCTTCTCGGGCGTCGAGGGCGTGCGGGTGGGCAAGCTGGTCGAGCTCGATCTGGCGGACGGCACCAGCCCCGACGATGTCGATGCGATGTGCCGCAAGCTCCTCGCCAATACGGTGATCGAGAATTACCGGGTGGAACAGGCCGCGTGAAGACGGCGGTCATCGTCTTCCCCGGCTCCAATTGCGACCGCGACCTCGCCGTCGCGCTGGAGCAGGTGACGGGCAAGAAGCCCGAGATGGTCTGGCACCGCGACACCGACCTGCCCAACGGCGTCGGCCTGGTGGCGGTGCCCGGCGGCTTTTCCTATGGCGATTACCTGCGCTCGGGCGCAATGGCGGCGCGCTCGCCGATCATGGGCGCGGTGGCCGAGGCGGCGGGCAAGGGCCTGCCGGTGCTGGGCGTGTGCAACGGCTTCCAGGTGCTGACAGAGGCGGGGCTGCTGCCCGGCGCGCTGATGCGCAACGCCGGCCTGGGTTTCGTCTGCCGCGACGTCGCGCTGACGGTGGAAAATGCGCAGTCCGCCTTCACCAGCCGCTACCAGGCGGGCGAGACCATCACCGTGCCGGTGGCGCACCATGACGGCAATTACTTCGCCGATGCCGACACGCTCGACCGACTCGAAGGCGAGGGCCGCGTCGCGTTTCGTTACCGCGAAGAGGTCAACGGCAGCGCCCGCGGCATCGCCGGCATCCTCAATGCAGGCGGCAACGTGCTGGGCATGATGCCCCACCCCGAGCGCAAGGTGGAAGCCGCACACGGCGGCACTGATGGCCGCCGCTTGTTCGAGGGGCTGCTGGAGCTGGTTGGCTAGACGCCTGCCCGGAACGGCGTGAAGTCCGTTCCATGATCATACACGTCCAGCCCCTCGGCCCGCTTGAGCCAGCCGACCACCCCATAGGTCACCGGCGTCAGCACTACTTCCCAGCCCACCTTGAGCGCCCACTGGGTAAACAGGACGGTCACCACCAGCTCGCCCGTCCAGCCCTCCGCGCCCAGGAAGGCGGCGGGGTAGAAGATCAGGCTGTCCACCCCCTGCCCGGCGATGGTCGAGCCGATGGTCCGCATCCACAGGTGTCGGCCGCCGGTCGCCAGCTTCATCCGCGCCAGCACGAAGGAGTTGACGAACTCCCCCGCCCAGAAGGCGATCACGCTGGCGAAGACGATGCGCGGCACCTGGCCGAACACCGTCTCGTACGCCGCCTGGTTGGTCCAGCTCGGCGCGGGCGGCAGCGCCACCACCACCCAGCTCATGAACGCCATGAACAGCACCGCCGCGAACCCCGCCCAGATCACCCGGCGCGCACGGGCATAGCCGTACACTTCGGTCAGCACGTCGCCGATGACATAGCCTATGGGGAAGAACAGAATGCCCGCACCGAACGGCCAGTGGCCGACGCCCGGCAGCCACACCTGCGCCACCTTGCCCGCGCCCAGCACGTTGGACAGCAGCAGGATGGCGACGAACGCCGCCATGACGAAGTCATAATAGCGCAGCGATCGCCCCGCGATCGCCTGCGCCGCGACGCGGCCGGGCTGCTCCTCGCTCATTCCCGCCATCATGCCGCCCGTTTCGCGCCGCCGCAATCCGCGCTACGGGGACGCGGCGCGCGCCCGTAGCTCAGCTGGATAGAGCACGAGCCTTCTAAGCTTGGGGTCACAGGTTCGAACCCTGTCGGGCGCGCCATCCACGTATAGCGCCTTGCGCCTTACTCCCCGGCCAGATCAATGCCAGCGATCGGCAGACCGGTGTAAACCGCCGACCGCAGCCTCATCGATGTAACCAGGCCCCGCCTATCGGCGAAGTTTGGGTGATCGCGCACCCACCCCTGTCGGTCAACGCGTCTCCAGACGTCGCTTTCGGATCGGGTCGACATGGCTTCCAATGGGAATTCAAGATGATGTGTTGCCAGCCCATGCGCCTCGGGCGCCAGATCCTAAGACTCGCGGCAGCAGCCATCTTGTCACTTGGCCTCGCGCCGGCAGCATGGTCCGCTCCACAGCTATCGTCTCACTCGACCACGACCTACCACAAGGTGCAGGTCGACGGCGTCGGGGTCTTCTATCGCGAAGCCGGACCCAAATATGCGCCGACCATTGTTTTGCTGCATGGTTTTCCGACATCGTCTCGCCAGTATGAAGCGTTGATCCCGCTTCTGGCCACCCGCTACCACATCATAGCACCAGATTATCCGGGCTTTGGACAGAGCGACGCGCCCGACCCGTCCGTGTTTCCCTATACGTTCGACCATCTCGCGAAGGTGATGGACGGTCTGCTCGTCCGCCTGAAGATCGATCGTTACAGCCTTTACATTCACGACTACGGGGCGCCGATCGGTTTCCGTTTGATGCTCGCGCATCCAGAGCGCTTGCACGCATTAATCATCCAGAATGGCAATGCCTATCGAGAAGGCTTGGGAAAGAAGTGGCCCGGCATCGCGGCATTCTGGGCGGCCCCGAACGCTCATCCGGAAGTACCGGACACCTTCCTGTCGTTCGATACGACGATGCAGCGTCATACCGCGGGCAGTATGCACCCCGAGCGCTACAATCCCGACGCGTGGTTAGGTGAGTTTGCTCACCTCTCGAAACCCGGACAACGCGCGATCCAGTCAAAATTACTCTACGACTATCGAACCAATATCGCGGCCTATCCGCAATGGCAGACTTGGCTGCGCGAACATAGACCGCCGACCCTGGTCGTGTGGGGCGCCAATGACCCCTCCTTCATCGCGGCAGGAGGTGCGGCATTCAAGAAGGACGTGCCCAATGCGGAGATTCACTTGCTCGACGCAGGTCACTTCGCTCTCGACGAGAAAACCGACGAGATTGCCGGGCT
>NZ_JBELLZ010000080.1:0-16950 GCF_042096255.1 Sphingomonas sp.
TGGGGCGGCGCGTTCGTGAACCGGATGGCGGTGGCGGGCGGCATCGACGCGGGCGTCTCCTATTACGGCCCCGCACCCGCCCCGGCCGAGGCGGCGCGCGTGTCCTGCCCGCTGATGCTCCACTTGGCCGAGAAGGACGCGCGCGTCGCGCAGACCGCGACGCCCTGGGTTGCCGCGCTCAAGGCGGCGGGCAAGCCGGTCACCGCGTTCACCTATCCGGGCGTCGACCACGCCTTCAACAACGACACTTCGGCGGAACGCTACGACAAGACGGCGGCGGACCTTGCCTGGGGGCGGACGGTGGCCTTTCTGCACCGGCAGCTTGACGGCTGAGTCGATCTATGTTCCACTTATGTTCCTGATGACTCGCACCGGAGAGAAGAGATGGCGCTGATCTTCTACACCAACCCGATGTCGCGCGGACGGATCGTCCGCTGGATGCTGGAGGAGGTTGGCGCGCCGTACGAAACGGTGGTGCTGGACTATGCGACCAGCATGAAGGCGCCGGACTATCTCAGGGTCAATCCGATGGGCAAGGTGCCCGCGATCGTCCATGACGACCGGGTGGTCACCGAGGGTGCGGCGATCTGCGCTTATCTGGCGGACGTGTTCCCCCACGCGGGCCTTGCGCCCACGGATGCGGAGCGCGCGGCTTACTATCGCTGGATGTTCTACGCCGCCGGTCCGGTGGAGGCGGCGGTGACCAACCGGTCGCTCGGCGTCGAGGTGCCCGACGACAAGCGCGCGATGGTCGGCTACGGCAGCTTCGACGCGGTGGTCGAAACGCTGGAGCAGGCGGTGACCGCCTCGCCCTATCTCGCCGGCGACCGCTTCACCGCCGCGGACGTCTATGCCGGCAGCCAGGTCGCCTGGGGAGTGATGTTCGGCTCGCTGCCCAAGCGCGACGCGTTCGAGGCCTATATCGCGCGGATCAGCGCACGCCCCGCGGCGGTGCGCGCACGCGAGATCGATGACGCGCTGGTGGCGAAGGCGCAGGCCACGGCCTGACCGGAGTCCCGAAGCGGCACAGGCTGTCCATCTCTCGCGGCCCAAAATGGGGTGCAAACACCGCCGTCCTGATTGACGCGCAGCGATGCGCGAGGGCACGGGGTTGCATCGGGCGGACGGCCGGCAGGCGCCGGCGACCGCGGGGGATATCAGGGGGTTAGAATGGCCAATCGACTCAATGCGCGCAATGGCGCCACCGGCGCGCTCGACCATGCGGAAGGCGCGGCGATGGTCCGGCTGGACCGTGACGGGGCGCAGGCGGCCGCGGGGGCTTGCCCGTGCGGCTGCGGCCTTTCGGCCCAGCCGGACCATGTCGCCGCCCCCACCTATGTCACCGACTATACCGCGCTGATCGTGCGCAACACCGACGGGTCGGTCGCAAGCATCTCCGGCACGCCGGGCCGCTCGGCCTTCTACAGCTATTCCTTTGAGACTGCCGTTCCCGAATACAGCCGCGGCGATTATTCGAAGCAGGCGGTCAACTCGGTCCGCCCGATGACCGAGGCGCAGAAGGACCTCGCGCGCGAGGCGCTCGCCGCCTGGGGTGCTGCCTCGGGCATCACCTTCTTCGAGGTCGCCGCGGGACAGGGCGACATGAAGTTCATCAAGCTCCAGCTCGAGTATATCGACCCGAAGGCCGGCGGCTTCGCATTCTTCCCGGGCGGCACCTATGACGGCCAGCCGAGCACCAGCGACGTCTACATCGATCATGAATCGGCGAACTGGCTCCAGCTCTACCTGCACGAGATCGGCCACGCCTTGGGTCTCAAGCATCCTTTCGAGGGTGACATCCGGCTCGACCCGTCGGTGGACAATTACGGCGCGACGGTGATGAGCTACACGCCCGACAAGGACCCGAAGGACCAGCTCGGCTATCTCGATTATGATGCGATCCGCTACCTCTACGGCGACGATGCGCAGGACGGGAAGCACGTCGCCGGCTGGACCTGGAACCAGGCCAAGAAGACGCTGACTCAGTACGGCTTCGATACCGACGAGACGATCCTGGGGATCGGCGGCAACGACGTGATCCATGGCAATGCCGGCAACGACATGCTCCAGGGACGCGAGGGCAGCGACGTGCTGCACGGCGGCGAGGGCAACGACACGTTGCTGGGCGGCTATGGCGGCGGCAAGGGGCTGGACCGGCTGAACGGCGGCAACGGCGACGACCTGGTCGAGATTCGCTATGGCCAAGGATCCAAGCTGGCGATCGACGGCGGCGCCGGCACCGACCAGATCACCTTCTGGTTCCAGACCAAGATGAGCTTCAAATACGACACCTGGGTCAAGGCCAACAAGACCGTCGGGGTCGAGAAGGTGCTGATGTCCGCGGCGAGCGGCAACTTCCACGACACGATCACCGGCGGCGCGCTCGCCGACACGATCTGGGGTCACGAGGGCAACGACACCCTGTCCGGCATGGCCGGCAACGATTCGCTTGCCGGGGGCGCCGGCAACGATCGCCTGTCCGGGCACAGTGGGAACGACACGCTGAGCGGCGAAGCGGGCAACGACAAGCTCGCCGGCAGCGACGGTGACGACTCGATCTGGGGCGGCGACGGCATCGACACGATCAGCGGCGGCGCCGGCATCGACCGGCTGAGCGGCGACGCGGGCGCGGACACGCTGGACGGGGACGAAGGCGACGACCTGCTGTGGGCGGGCGCCGACAACGACACGCTGCGCGGCGGCGCGGGCAAGGATTATCTGGACGGCGGCGCCGGCGACGACCTGCTCTCTGGCGGCGAGGGCGCGGACAACATCTGGGGCGGCGACGGGATCGACACGGTGAGCTACGCCGGCGAGGCGAGCGGCGTCACCGTGACGATCAACACCGCGCGGGAACTGACGCCGGGCGTGTGGGAGTTCCTGAACGGGATCGAGAACCTGACCGGCACCGCGCGCGCCGACATGCTGACCGGCGATGGCGCGACCAACGTGCTGAACGGCGGCGGCGGCAACGATCGGCTGAATGGCGCGGGCGGCAACGATCGCCTGATCGGCAGCACCGGGGTCGACCGGCTGACCGGCGGCGCGGGCGCGGACCGCTTCGCGTTCGACGACGGCCATTCGGGCGCGACCCGGACGACCGCGGACCAGATCCTAGACTTCAGCCATGCGCAGAAGGACAAGATCGACCTCAAGGGGATCGACGCGATCGCCGGCAGCGGCAAAGATGACGCCTTTCACGTGATCGGCGCCAAGGCGTTCAGCGGTAACGCGGGCGAGCTGCGCTGGACCTTCAAGGCCGGCGTCACCTTCGTCGAAGGCGACACCAACGGCGACGGCAAGGCCGATTTCGCCCTGATGGTGGAGGGCGACCGCCTGGTGGCGAACGACTTCATCCTCTGATCGGGTCGGGGCGGCGGCAAGCGCGCTCCCACGCTGCCGCCGCCACGGCATTGTCGCGCCCGCCCCGTCCCGCTAACCGGCGGCCGGTGACCGAAGATCCCCGTTCCGTCCTCCACCGCGTCTTCGGCTTTCCCGATTTCCGCGGCGTCCAGGGCCAGGTGGTCGGCCGGGTGCTGACAGGCGAGAGCACGCTGGCGGTGATGCCGACCGGTGCGGGCAAGTCCTTGTGCTACCAGCTACCCGCGGCGACGCTGGACGGGACCTGCGTGGTCGTCTCCCCGCTGATCGCGCTGATGCACGACCAGTTGCGCGCTGCCGAGGCGGTGGGCTTGCGCGCGGCGACGCTGACCAGCGTCGACGAGAACCGGGCGGAGACGCTCGCCCGCTTCCGCGACGGCGCGCTCGACCTGCTCTATGTCGCGCCCGAGCGCGCGTCGCAGGGCGCTTTCCGCGATCTGCTCGGGCAGGCACCGCTCGCCCTGTTCGCGATCGACGAGGCGCATTGCGTCAGCGAATGGGGGCATGACTTCCGCCCCGATTATCGCCTGCTCCGCCCTTTGCTCGACGCCTTCCCGCGCGTGCCGCGGCTGGCACTGACCGCCACCGCCGATGCGGTGACCCGCGCGGACATCCTCCAGCAGCTCGGCATTCCCGAGGCGGGGATGATCGTGGCGGGATTCGACCGGCCCAACATCCGTTACGCCATCGCCCCGCGCGACAACACCACGCGCCAGATCGCCGACCTGATCCGCGACACGCCAGGGCCGGGCATCGTCTATGTCCAGAGCCGCGCGGGGACCGAGAAGCTCGCCGCGGCGCTGGCCAGCACCGGTCGGCCGGTGCGCGCCTATCATGCCGGGCTTGAGCCGGAGGTGCGGCGGCGCAACCAGGCGGCGTTCGTCGCCAGCGAGGACATGGTGATGGTGGCGACCGTCGCCTTCGGCATGGGGATCGACAAGCCCGATGTGCGCTTCGTAGCGCATGCCGGCCTGCCCAAGTCGATCGAGGGCTATTACCAGGAAACCGGCCGCGCGGGCCGCGATGGCGATCCGGCGGTGGCGCATTTGTTCTGGGGCGCGGAGGATTTTGCGCGCGCCAACCAGTGGATCGGCGAGATGGAGCCGGGCCGCCGCGCGGGCGAGCGCCAACGGCTGGCGGCGCTGGGCGCATTGGTGGAGACCGCGGGCTGCCGTCGGCGCATCCTGCTGACTCATTTCGGCGAGACCCCGCCCGAGACCTGCGGCAATTGCGATAATTGCCTCTCGCCGCCCACCGCCACCGACGCGACCGAGACCGCGCGCAAATATCTCTCCGCGGTGTTCCGCACCGGGCAGAGCTTCGGCGCGACCTATGTGGAGCAGGTGCTGACCGGCAAGTCGACCGAGCGCAGCCTGCTAAGCGGGCATGAAGCGCTATCGGTGTGGAACATCGTCGGCAGCGAGGAGGCGGCGCTGCTCAAGCCAGTCGGCCGCGCGCTGCTGCTGCGTGACGCGCTGCGGACCAATCCACACGGCGGGCTGGAGTTCGGGCCGGGCGCACGCGCGATCCTGAAGGGCGAGGAAGGCCTGTCGCTGGTATTGCCGCCCAAGCGCGCGAAGCGACGGCGCGACGGCGCCGATGCCGGCCCCGCCGATCCGCTGTTCGAGGCGCTGCGCGCCTGCCGCCGCGACCTCGCCAAGGAGGCGGGCGTGCCGCCTTATGTGGTGTTCCACGATTCGGTGCTGCGCGAGATGGCGGCGGCCCGCCCGGCGACGCTGGCGGCGCTGGGGCGGATCACCGGCGTGGGACAACGCAAGCTGGAGGCTTATGGGGAGGCGTTCCTGAAGGTATTGCGGGACAATTGACCTTCCTCACGCCGGGCGGAGCGGTTAACGCCGGTCACCCTCACCCATCCCACACGGCTGCGCCGAGCGGGCCCCTTCCCTCTCCCATCGGGAGAGGGAGAGGCGCGAAGCGCCGAGGGTGAGGGTCACAAAGGTTACGTTCCATGCTCGACATCCGCCCCATCGACTCCCGCTTCGCGGTCGCGCCGCAGATCGCCCCCGAGGACGCTGCCGAGATCCGCGCGGCGGGTTATGTGCTGGTGATCAACAACCGCCCCGATGACGAGGCGCCGGGCCAACCCACGGGCGAGGCGGTTGAGGCGGCGTGCCGGGCGGTGGGGCTCGACTATCTGGCGGTGCCGGTGGACCATCACGGCTTCCGCCTCGACCAGGTGACCGCGACGCTGGACGCGATTGCCGCCGCGAACGGCCCGATCCTCGCCTATTGCCGGTCGGGCACGCGCTCCTGCCACCTGTGGGCGCTCGCCAGCGCCGGCATGGGCGTGCCCGTGGATGACCTGATCGTACAGGCGGGCGGCGCCGGCTACGACCTGGCGGGCGCGCGGCCGCTGCTGCAATCGGTCGCCGCCGGGGCATGACCGCAACGCTGTGGAGCGTGGCCGCCGCGCTGGTCGCGGCGGTGGCGGGCGTGGCCGTCTGGTGGTGGCTGCGCGGCCGCGGCGGCGCGGTGGGCGATGCCGCGGCGCTGGCGGCGGCGGGTGCCCTGCCCGGCTTCGCGGCGCTGGAGGCGCTGGTCGGCGACGATCGCCGCGCCGCGCTGGTGGTGGGCCGGCACAACCGCGTCGCGCTGGTTACCGCGCGCGGGCGACGGCTGAGTGCGCGCGAGGTGCGCTGGCAGGATGTCCGCGCGCTGCCCGGTGGCCTCAGGGTCGAGGGCGGGCGGCCAGTGCTGGTGGCGGGGGTCAACGTGCTCGATGTGCGCCGCGCCGGCGGTGCGGAGATGCGGCGGGAGGGTTAGGACGGATCGACTGCCCCGCCGATGTGTCCCCGCGACGGCGGGGACCCAGTCTGGGCTCCCGCCTTCGCGGGAGCACACTAGGTGGACAGTAGCCCATAGGGGCCCCTCAGCCGTGCTGCGGCACCTCGCCGGCACGCAGCGTCAGCACTTCCACCCCGGTGGCGGTGACCGCGACGGTGTGCTCGAACTGCGCTGAAAGCCGGCCGTCCTGCGTCACCACCGTCCAGCCGTCGTCCTGCGTCGCCACCTTGCGGGTGCCCTGGTTGAGCATCGGCTCGACGGTGAACACCATGCCTTCGCGCAGCCGCACCCCCGTTCCGCGACGGCCGAAGTGCAGCACCGACGGTTCCTCGTGCATCGCACGGCCGATGCCGTGGCCGCAGAAGTCGCGCACCACCGCATAGCCGTGCTTCTTGGCGTGGCGCTCGATCGCGAAGCCGATGTCGCCGAGGTGTGCGCCGGGGCGGATCTGCGCGATGCCCTGCCACATCGCCTGCTGCGTCACCCGCACCAGCCGCCGCGCCGCCGGCGAGGCCTCGCCGACGACATAGGTCTTGCTCGAATCGGCGATGAAGCCGTTCTTCTCCAGCGTGATGTCGAGGTTGATGATGTCGCCGTCTCGGATCACCTCGTCCGCGCTCGGCACGCCGTGGCAGACTACCTGATTGATCGAGCAGTTGAGCACGAACTTGAAGCCATATTGCCCCTTGCTCGCCGGCCGCCCCGCCAGATCGTGCGTGATATAGCGTTCGACCAGATCGTTGACCGCCAGCGTCGACATGCCGGCCAGGTCCTGTTCGTCCAGCATCTCGAAGACGGAGGCGAGCAGCCGGCCCGAGACGCGCATCAGCGCGATCTCGTCAGGTGTCTTGACCATCAGGCGGCGAGCACGCCGGCAAGCGGATCGGGCGCGGCGGCGCGCTGCATCCTGATGATCTCGACGAACGACAGGGTCGGGTTCGCCTCGGCGAGCATGCCGATCTTCATCCAGAACTCCGCCTGCGCGTTGATCGAGCGGCACATCACCCCGCTGGCGCGGCGCACCTCCTCGTGCAGCCCGTCGTCGATCTTCACGATGCCCATCACGATCCCTTGCGATATACGAAACGTATATGGATCATGTATTCAGCGGTCAACCGTCGGGGTTGGTGAGATAGCCCTGGATGGTCGCGCCGATGCGGCGGATCAGAAAATCGCGCTCGAGCGCGACCACCGCGGGCACGCGCAGCACGTAGCGGGACAGCGCGAGACCCGAGAGCTGGGTCTTGATCAGCGCCATGCAGATGTCGATGCGGTCGGGCGGGCAGACGGTTGCGATCATCGGGCGCACCTGGCGCTGCATCGCCTCCAGGTAATTCTGCCGCGCGCCCTCGTGGCTGGCGGCGGCGCGCAGCATGATGGCGAGTTCCTCGCCCGCGCCCGGGCCTTCCCAGC
The DNA here is from genome assembly GCF_042096255.1 of Sphingomonas sp. GTDB lineage: Bacteria > Pseudomonadota > Alphaproteobacteria > Sphingomonadales > Sphingomonadaceae > Sphingomonas. The sequence continues at coordinate 7,600 of NZ_JBELLZ010000080.1, forward strand.
GATCGAGAAAGGCGGTGACGATCGCCTCGCCGCGCTTGTCCGGGGGCACCAGCGACAAATCGGCGACGCGCAGCTTGAGCTCGGTGGAGGCGGCGAACAGCCCCTCCTTGCTGCCGAAATAGCGGATCACCAGCGAGGGGTTGATCTCCGCCGCGGCGGCGACCGCGCGGATGGTGGTGCGCTCGAACCCCTGCTCGGCGAACAGCGCGCGGGCGGCGTCGAGGATACGCTCGCGCGTGGCGTCCGATCGTTTCATGGAGCCCAGCCGCCGCCCAGCGCCTTGACCAGTGCGACCGTCTGGCGGCGCAGCGCATCGTCGGACTGCGCCTTGTCCTCGCGCGAGGTGAGGAGGTTGACCTCGGCGATCAGCAACTGATCCTGCGCGACGAAGCCGGTGCGATATTGCGCCTCGGTCGAGCGCGCGCTGGCGAAGCGATCGTTCACCGCCGCGGCGAGCGTGGCGTTGCGGCGACGCTCGGCATCGAGGCGGACCAGCGCGTCCTCCACCTCGCGATACGCGGTGAGCACCGCGGCGCGCCACGCCTCATAGGCCTGGAGGCGGTCCTCCTCGCGCAGCTTCACCGTCGACCGGCGGCGCCCCCAGTCAAGCAGCGGGAAGGAGGCCTGGCCGCTGGCGGTGAGCTGGAGGCTGTCGCCATCGAACAGCGTGCGCAGCGCGGTGGAGATCAGCTGGGCGACACCGGTGAGCTGGAACTTCGGGTACAGATCCGCGGTGGCGACGCCGATGTCGGCAGTGGCGGCGGCGAGCCGGCGCTCGGCGGCGCGCACGTCCGGGCGGCGGCGAATCAGGTCGGCGGGGAGGCCGGCGGGGATGGCGGGGACGGCGAGCGCGGGCGTCGCGGCAGGGATCACGAAGCCCTCGGGCGGCTGGCCGAGCAGGGTGGCGATGGCGTTGCGCTGGACCGCGATCTCGGCGCGAAGCGGTTCGAGGCGGGCCTGGGTGGCGCTGATCGAGCCACGCCCGCGGACCACGTCGGTCTCCGGCACCAGGCCGACGCGCGCGATATTGGCGCTGATCTGGTTGCCGCGCTGCTGGCGCTCCAGCTCCTCTTCGACGGTGGCGAGCTGGACCTCGGCGAGGCGCAGCTGGAAATAGGCGGATGCGACCTCGGCGGCGAGGGTGAGCGCGGCGTCCTGCCCGCCGAACTCGGCCGCCTCGCGCCGCGCGGTGGCGGCCTCGCGGCCGCGACGCGCGCCGCCGAACAGGTCGAGCTCCCAAGCGGCGTCGAAGCCCAGCGAGAAGGTCGAGATGCCGGTGCCGGGCAGGCCGAGACCATTGGGGGCGCCCTCCCCCGTTCCACCACCGCCGCTGAACTGCTGCGCCAGCGTGGCGAAGCCGGCGTTCTTGCTGAACTCGATCCGGCTGGCGCCCGCGCTGGCGTTGACCGTCGGCTTGCCCGCGGCGCCGGCGATCACCTCCTGCAACCGCGCCTGGCGGACGCGCGAGGCGGCGGTGGCGATGTCGGGCGAGTCCTTCAGCGCGCGCGCGACGAGATCGTCGAGCACGCGGTCGCCGAACAGGGTCCACCAGTCCGCGGGAATCGCCGCCGTGGTGCTGCCCTGCGAGGCTGCGAAGGCGGCGGGTGCCGCCGCTTCGGGCGGGCGATAGTCCGGGCCGACCGTGCAGGCCGACAGGGCGAGGAGGGGAAGGAAGCGCTTCATCAATGCATGCCTCCGCCGGCGGGCGCGGCGCCGCCCTTGGGCGCGCGCATCAGCAACACGATCGGGACCGACAGGAAGACGACGATCATCAGCGTGCGGAACACGTCCAGGAAGGACAGCATCGCCGCCTGCCGCTGGACCTGGCTGTAGAGCACCGCGAGCGGCGTGACGGGATCGCCGGTGCTGCCGAACGCCGCGCCGGCGCGCTGGAGCCAGTCGTTGTAATTTGGATCGAGCGGGTTCAGCGTCTGCACCAGCTCGCTCTGATGGCGTTGGATGCCGCCCGCGAGCATGGTCTGGGAAATCGAGATTCCGAAGGTGCCGCCCAGGTTGCGCGCGACGTTGAGCAGGCTGGAGGCCTGCGCGGTCTGACTCTGCTTCAGGCCGATATAGGCAACCGCGTTGATCGGCACGAAGAGGAAGGGCAGCGCCGCCGCCTGATAGAGCCGCGCGGTGGCCGCGTCGGCGAAGCTGATGTCGGCGGACAGGTGGCTCATGTTCCACAACGCCAGCGCCTGCACGATCAGCGCGCCGCCCAGCAGCAGGCGCACGTCCACCTTGCCGGTCAGTCGCCCGGCGAACGGCACCGCCACCAGAGTCGCGACGCCGCCGGCGGTGAGCGCCAGCCCCGCGTCGAGCGCCGAATAACCCAGCACCTGCTGGAGCATCTGCGGGATCAGCTGGGTGGTGCCGTAGAGGATTAGTCCGGTCATCCCCATCACCAGCAGGGTGGCGGAGAAATTGCGGTTCTTCAGCAATTTCAGGTCCACTACCGGATCCTTGTGGTGCCATTCCCAGATCACCAGCGCGACCAGGCTGACCGCGGCGATCGCTGCGGTAGAGACGATAAAGCCGGACGCGAACCATTCCTCGCGCTCGCCGCGATCGAAGGTGATCTCCAGGAAGCCGAGGCCGAGCACCACCAGCGCCACCCCGACATAGTCGATCCGAAGGCCGTTCTTGAACCGCTCGGCGCGGTCCTGACGCACCCGCTCGGGCTCGTCGATCACCGCGGCCGAGGCGAAGAAGGCGGCAATGCCGATCGGCACGTTGATCAGGAACACCCAATGCCAGGTCGAATGTTCGACGATGTAGCCGCCCGCCATCGGCCCAAGCACGGGACCGACCACCACGACGATGGCGAAAGCCGCGAACGCCATGGCGCGTTTCTCGGGCGGGAAGGTGTCGGCGATCATCGCCTGCTCGACCGGCGCCAGTCCGCCGCCGCCGATGCCCTGGAGCACGCGCGCGATGACGAGCGTGGTCAGGTTGGGCGCGATGCCGCACAGGAAGGAGGCGATCGTGAACAGCGCGATCGAGATCAGGAAGTAGCGCTTGCGGCCGATCGCGTCCGACAGCCAGCCCGAGATCGGGATGACGATCGCATTGGCGACCAGGTAGCTGGTCAGCACCCAGGTCGCCTGGTCGGTGGTGACCGACAGGCCGCCGGCGATATGATCGAGCGCGACGTTGGCGATCGAGGTGTCGAGCACCTCCATGAAGGTCGGGATCGAGATCACGCCCACCAGCGCCCAGGGGTTCATCCCCCCGGCGGCTGACCGATCCGGCGTCCAGTCGACTGCCATGTCAGTCGCGCACCTGGACGGTGGGGACCACCGACATGCCGGGGCCGAGCGGCAGCTTCTTCCATTCCTGGCCGACGAACTCGATGCGCACGGGGACGCGCTGGACGACCTTCACATAGTTTCCAGTCGCGTTCTGCGGCGGCAGCAGCGCAAAGGCCTGGCCAGCGCCGCGCTGGAAGCTGTCGACGCGGCCGTGCAGCTCGACATCGGGGAAGGCGTCGACCTTGAGCGTCACCGGCTGGCCGATGCGCATCAGCTTGAGCTGCGTTTCCTTGAAGTTGGCGGTGACCCACATCCGGTCCGGCACCAAAGCCATCAGCTGCGTGCCCGGCGCGACATAGCTTCCGAGATTGACTTGGCGGTTGACTACCGTGCCCGCAACCGGCGCGGTGAGCCGCAGGTTGCCGAGCGTCACCTGTGCCTGCTGGACGCGGGCGCGCTGCGCGCCGGTCTGTGCGCGGGCGGCGCGCGCGGCACGGCGGGCGACCTCCACCTGCGCCGCGGCATTGTCGACCTGGCGGCGCGCGGCGGCGGCCTGGGCGGCGGCGGAGCGGGCAGCGGCGCGCGCCTGATCGAGCTGCTGCGCGGCGACCGAGGCGCGATCGAGCCGGAGCAAAGCCTGGTAGCGGGCAAGGTCCTGCGCGGCCTTTTCCGCCTCGGCGAGCGGCGCGCGCGCCTGCGCGGCGGCCTGCGCCTGAGCGGCGAGCGCGGCGGAGATGTTGGCCTCCGCCTGGCGCGCCTGGGCTTCGCCGGCGACCACGTTCGCCTGCTCCTCGGCAAGCTGCGCCTCGGGTCCGCGCGGCTTGATCACCGCGAGCAACCGTCCCGCCTCGACATGGCGGTTGTCGACGTCGGCGACCTCGACGAGCGTGCCGGCGACCTCGGGAGCGAGGCGGACGATGTGCGTGTCGACGAATGCATTGTCGGTCGACTCATATTTGCGCGCGTCGAGCCACCACAGCAGCCCGCCGACGATGAGTACCGCCGCCACCGCGAGCAGGATCACCCAGAACAAAGGCTTGCGGAACACGGACGGCTTCTTGTCCTGCGCATCCTCGGCCGGCGACTGGTCGTCGGGCGTGCGGTCTTCGTCGTGCTTGGTGTCGTTTTCGGCCATGGGCGCCGAGTCTCCCTGCGTCGCCGCGCCCGCTACGCCGCAATGAAATGAAATGCAAACGCTTGTTTGCACGGGGCCCCGCGATCTTTCCCTTCCGCTTTCGCGCGAACGGGGGCACCGTTATCGTCCGTCGATCGAGGCAACAGCCCGAGTCACCAAAGGGGAATCCATGCGCCTGATCGCACTCGTCGCGGCTCTCGCGGCCACCAGCGCCGCCGCCCAGGAGGCGAAGCCGCCGGTCGCCGCCAGGAAGCCGCATGTCGTGCGCGCGCCGTTCGGGGCCGAGCGGACCGACGATTATTACTGGCTGCGCGACGACACCCGGAAAAACCCGGAAATGCTGGCCTATCTCAAGGCCGAGAACGCCTATACCGATGCGGTGGTCGCGCCGGTCAAGCCGCTGGCGGAGGCGCTGTTCCGCGAGACGGTGGGCCGGATCAAGCAGGACGACGCCACCGTGCCGTATCGCAAGAACGGATACTGGTATTACACCCGTTTCGAGACCGGCGCCGACTATCCGATCGTCGCCCGCCGCAAGGGGACGATGGAGGCGCCCGAGGAGGTGCTGTTCGACCAGCCGGCGATGGCCAAGGGCCACGGCTTCTTCCAAATCGGCGACTGGGTGGTGAGCCCGGACGGAAGCATGATCGCCTGGGCCGAGGACACCGTCGGCCGCCGCCAGTTCGTCCTCAGGGTCAAGGACATCGCCAGCGGGAAGGTCGCGGCGGACACGGTGGCCAACGTGGAGGCGAACCTGGTCTGGTCGGGCGACGGCCAGTCGCTCTTCTACGTCGGCAAGGATGCGACCACGCTCCGCTCGGACAAGGTGTTGCGCCACCGGCTCGGCCAGCCGGCGAGCGCCGACGCGATCGTGTTCACCGAGAAGGACGAGAGCTTCTACACCGGCATCGGCAAGACCGCCGACGACAAGTTCGTCTGCATCGCGGTGCAGAGCACCGTGCAGTCGGAGCAGCGCTGTGCCCCCGCCGCCGCGCCCGACCGCTTCGCGGTGATCGCGTCGCGCCAGCGCGACGTGCTCTACGATGCCGATCACGTCGGCAGCCGCTGGATCATGCGCACCAATGCGGACGGGGCGAAGAACTACAAATTGGTGCAAAAGGCGGACGGCGCCGCCGCCTGGACCGACCTGGTGCCGGCCCGCGCGACCGACTTTATCGAGGCGTTCAAGCCGTTCGACGGCTTCGTCGCGATCGAGGAGCGCTCGGGCGGCAACAAAAGGATGCGGCTGCTGAAGGCAGACGGGACCAGCACGCCAGTCACCGCCGACGAGCCCGCCTTCACCATGGACCTCGCTACCAACGAGGAGGCGGGCACCGACTGGCTGCGCTACACCTATACCTCGCTGGTGACGCCGACGACCACGTTCGAGGTCAATGCAAAGACCGGCGAGCGCCGCACCCTCAAAGTGCAGCCGGTGCCCGGCTATGACGCCTCGAAATACGAGACCGCGCGGGTCTGGGCCACCGCGCGGGACGGCACCCGCGTGCCGGTGAGCCTGTTCCACGCGCGCGGGCTGGAGCGCGACGGCACCGCGCCGCTCTTCCAATATGCCTATGGCGCCTATGGCATTTCCAGCGATCCGGGCTTTTCGGTCAGCTATCCCAGCCTCGCCGACCGCGGCGTGGTGGTGGCCATCGCGCACATCCGCGGCGGGCAGGAGATGGGGCGTGACTGGTACGACCAGGGGCACCTCGCCAACAAGATCAACAGCTTCACCGACTTCATCGACGTGACCCGCTTCCTGGTGCGCGAGAAATATGCCGCGCCGGGCCGGGTGGCGGCGATGGGCGGCTCGGCGGGCGGGCTGCTGATGGGCGGCGTCGCCAACATGGCGCCCAAGGATTACAAGGTGATCGTCGCGCAGGTGCCGTTCGTGGACGTGCTGACCACCATGCTCGACACTTCCATCCCGCTGACCACCAATGAATTCGACGAATGGGGCAACCCGGCCGAGAAGAAGTGGTATGACGTGATGGCCGCCTATTCGCCCTACGACAACCTCAAGCCGCAGGACTATCCAGCGCTGTATGTCGGCACCGGGCTATGGGACTCGCAGGTGCAGTATTATGAGCCGGCCAAGTGGGTAGCGAAGCTGCGCACGGTGAAGACCGATGCGAACCCGCTAGTGTTCCGGGTGAACATGGAGGCCGGGCATGGCGGCAAGAGCGGCCGGTTCGAGCGCTACCGCCAGAATGCGGAGGCGCAGGCGTTCCTGCTGGGACAGCTGGGGGTGGAGTGAGTTGGAGACTTCTGACCACACAAACCCGTTCATCCTGAGGAGCTGCTGAGCGAAGCGAAGTAGCGTCTCGAAGGATGGTTCACACGATCCGTCGGTGCTTCGAGACACGCCTTCGCTGCGCTCAGTCGTTCCCCAGCACGAACGGGAGCGGGGTACACGCCGCTCACCCTAGACCGGCGCCATCTCCGCGTCGCCCTTCGCGCCGTAGTGATGCCAGGCCAGGATCGCGAGCGCGCCGCGGTGCGGGCGCCATTTCTCCGCCAGCTCGCGGGTCAGCTTCTCGCTCGGCCGCGCCTCATGCCCCAGCATGCGGCCGAGCTCGATCTGCACCGCGAGGTCGCCCGCCGGCCACACGTCGGGCCGCCCTTCGGCAAACAGCAGGTAGATCTCCGCCGACCAGCGGCCGATGCCCTTCACCCGCACCAATTGCGCGATCGCTTCCTCGTCGTCCTCCGGCAGGTTGGCGAGGTCGAGCCGGCCGCTCGTCACCTCCTCGGCCAGGCTGCGCGCATAGCTCGCCTTCTGGCGCGAGAAGCCGCAGGCGCGCAGCGCCTCGTCGCTGTGCCCCGCCACCAGCACCGGGTCGGTCGGGTCGCCCAGCGCCTCCAGCTTGCGCCACACCGAGGCGGCGGCGTGGACGCTGACCTGCTGGCCGACGATGGTGCGCAGCAAGGTGGCATAGCCGCGCTCGCGGATGCGGGTGGGCGGATAGCCGACGCGGGCGAGCGCGGCGGCGAAGGCGGGCTCCAGCGCGGCGAGCGCGTCGCAGTCGGCGCGCAGCGCGGCCTCGCTCAATCCCATTGCAGGGCTCCGCGTGGAGCGGCATGGATCGGGAAACGGATATCGGAGAGCATGATGGCCAAGCTTATCGTCGTGACGCGCGAGGGGGAAGAACGCGAGCTGGAGGCCGAGACCGGCCTATCGGTGATGGAGATCGCGCGCGATGGCGGGATCGACGAGATCCTGGCGCTGTGCGGCGGCTGCTGCTCGTGCGCGACATGCCACGTCCATGTCGACCCGGCGTTCGCAAGCCTGCTGCCGCCGATGAGCGAGGACGAGAACGACCTGCTCGACTCGGCCGAGGATCGCGACGAGACCTCGCGCCTGTCCTGCCAGATCCAATTCACCGCCGCGCTCGACGGCCTGCGCGTGACCGTCGCGGCGGAGGATTGAGCCGCTCCACCCCTTGAAATAATATTACAATGGCGCGAAAGGGTCTGCGCGTGCGTTGACGCGCACGAAACCAGGAGAGCCCGTTGGCAAGCGACCCCCGCCCCAACCTGAAGCCATTGTCGCTGCACGTGCCGGAGCCGCGCTTCCGGCCGGGCGACGCGGTGGATTTCGCCGAGGTGGAGGTGCCCGCCGCGGGCGCCGCCCCCCGCCCCGACACCGCCGCCGCGCCGCGCAGCTTCGCCGACCTCGCCTATACGATGGTCCGCGTACTGGACGATGAGGGCCGTGCGGTGGGCCCGTGGGACCCGAAGCTGTCGCCCGACACCTTGCGCCGCATGCTGCGCCACATGGCGCTGGTGCGCGCCTTCGACGAGCGGATGTTCCGCGCCCAGCGGCAGGGCAAGACCAGCTTCTACATGAAAAGTCTGGGCGAGGAGGCGGTGGCGGTGGCGGCGGCGCATGCGCTCGACCGCGACGATATGTGCTTCCCCTCCTACCGCCAGCAGGGCCTGCTGATCGCGCGCGACTTCCCGCTCGTGAACATGATGAACCAAATCTATTCGAACAGGGGCGACAAGCTGCAGGGCAAGCAGCTGCCGATCATGTATTCGGAGAAGGACCACGGCTTCTTCTCGATCTCGGGCAACCTGACCACGCAATATCCGCAGGCGGTGGGCTGGGCGATGGCGAGCGCCGCCAAGGGCGACACCCGCATCGCCGCCACCTGGTGCGGCGAGGGATCGACCGCGGAGGGCGATTTCCACTCCGCGCTCACCTTCGCCACCGTCTATCGCGCGCCGGTGATCTTCAACGTCGTCAACAACCAGTGGGCGATCAGCAGCTTCTCGGGTTTCGCCGGCGCGGAGGCGACCACCTTTGCGGCGCGCGCGATCGGCTATGGCATCGCGGGCCTCAGAGTCGATGGGAATGACGCGCTGGCGGTCTATGCCGCGACTCAGTGGGCAGCGGAGCGCGCGCGGACCAATGCCGGGCCGACGCTGATCGAGCATTTCACCTATCGCGCCGAAGGCCATTCCACCTCGGACGACCCCTCGCAATACCGCTCCGCCGGCGAGCCGACCGCCTGGCCGTTGGGCGACCCGATCACCCGCCTCAAGGATCACCTGATCGCGATCGGCGAATGGGACGAGGCGCGCCACGCCGCGCAGGACAAAGAGCTCGCCGAGCATGTCCGCGCCGAGCAGAAGGCGGCGGAGCAGAACGGCATTCTCGGCCACGGCCTGCACCAGCCGCTCGATTCGCTGTTCGATGGCGTGTTCGAGGAGATGCCGTGGCACCTGCGCGAGCAGCAGCAGCAGATGATCGCCGAGGAAGAGACGAGCGGCCGGCCATGGGCGCGGAAGTGAGGGCCGCCAAGCCTTCTCCCTTGATGGGAGAAGGATGCCGCAGCTTGGCAGCTCCGCTGCCTAGCGGAGGTTGGATGAGGGTGAGCGGCGCATCGCGCCGCGGGACCGCGGCGCGGGCGCGCCCCCCCAACCCCGCGGACCCCCCCCCACACCCCCACCCGGAGA
>NZ_JBELLZ010000081.1:0-16132 GCF_042096255.1 Sphingomonas sp.
ATCGCCCCGCGCGCGTGCTGATGCAGGATTTCACCGGCGTGCCCTGCGTGGTCGATCTCGCCGCGATGCGCGATGCGATCACCAAACTCGGCGGCAACCCCGCGAAGATCAACCCACAGGTGCCGGTTCACCTCGTCATCGACCACTCGGTGATGGTGGACGAGTTCGGCACGCCCCAGGCGTTCGAGGACAATGTCGAGCTGGAATATCAGCGCAACGGCGAGCGCTACGAGTTCCTGAAGTGGGGTTCGAAGGCGCTCGATAACTTCAAGGTGGTGCCGCCGGGCACCGGCATCTGCCACCAGGTGAACCTCGAATATATCGGCCAGGCGGTCTGGTCCTCGGCCGAAACCGGCGAGCATGCCAAGGGCGCGGCCGCGATCGCCTATCCGGACACTCTGGTGGGCACCGACAGCCACACCACCATGATCAACGGCCTCGGCGTGCTCGGCTGGGGCGTCGGCGGCATCGAGGCGGAAGCGGCGATGCTCGGCCAGCCGGTGTCTATGCTCATCCCCGAAGTCGTCGGCTTCAAGCTGACCGGAAGCTTGCGCGAGGGCATCACCGCCACCGATCTGGTGCTCACGGTCACGCAGATGCTGCGCGCCAAGGGCGTGGTCGGCCGCTTCGTGGAATTCTACGGCCCCGGCCTCGACCAGATGACGCTGGCCGATCGCGCCACCATCGCCAACATGGCGCCCGAATATGGCGCCACCTGCGGTTTCTTCCCAATCGACGACAAGACGATCGACTATATGCGCCTCACCGCGCGCCCGGCGGAGGTGATCGCGCTCACCGAAGCCTATGCCAAGGCCAACGGCTTCTGGCGCCATGCCGATGCGCCCGACCCCGTGTTCACCGACACGCTGGAGCTCGACATGGGCAGCGTCGTGCCGTCGCTGGCCGGCCCGAAGCGTCCGCAGGACAAGGTGTCGCTCGATACGGTCGACGAGGTGTTCAACGGCGACCTGTTCAAGATCTATCATCGCGAGCAGCCGCAGCGCGTCGACGTCGCGGAGCGCGGGCATGACATCGGTGACGGCGATGTGGTGATCGCGGCGATCACCTCGTGCACCAACACCTCGAACCCCTCCGTCCTCGTCGCCGCCGGCCTCGTCGCCCGCAAGGCGCGCGAGAAGGGTCTGGCACCCAAGCCATGGGTGAAGACCTCGCTGGCCCCCGGCTCGCAGGTGGTAACCGATTATCTTGACAAGGCGGGGCTGACCGCGGATCTCGACGCGATCGGCTTCAACCTGGTCGGCTATGGCTGCACCACCTGCATCGGCAACTCGGGCCCGCTGCCCGGTCCGATCTCGACCGCGATCAACGAGAACGATCTGGTCGCGGCCAGCGTGCTGTCGGGCAACCGCAACTTTGAGGGCCGCGTCTCGCCGGACGTGCGCGCCAACTTCCTCGCCTCGCCGCCGCTGGTAGTTGCCTATGCGCTCAAGGGTACGGTGACGCAGGACATGCTGGAGACGCCGATCGGCCAGGGCACCGACGGCGACGTCTACCTGCGCGACATCTGGCCGACCAACGCGGAAGTTGCCGCGCTGATGGCCTCCAATATCGACGCCTCCATGTTCAGCGCCCGCTACGGCAACGTCTACGCCGGCGACGACAAGTGGCAGGCGATCAACGTTACTGGCAGCGACACCTACGCCTGGCCGGCCGCTTCGACCTATGTCGCCAACCCGCCGTACTTTGACGGGATGGAGATGACCCCGCGCCCGGTGATGGACATCATCGAGGCCAAGCCGCTCGCGATCCTGGGCGATTCGATCACCACCGACCACATCTCGCCGGCAGGCTCGATCAAAGCGGACAGCCCGGCGGGCAAGTGGCTGTCGGAGCGGCAGGTGTCTCGCGCCGACTTCAACAGCTATGGCGCGCGGCGCGGCAACGACCATGTCATGGTCCGCGGCACCTTCGCCAACATCCGCATCAAGAACCAGATGGTCCCGGGCGTGGAAGGCGGCATGAGCCGCTATGGCGACGAGATCATGCCGATCTACGACGCGGCGATGCGCCACAAGGCGGACGGCACGCCGCTCGTCGTGATCGCGGGCAAGGAATATGGCACCGGATCGTCGCGCGACTGGGCGGCCAAGGGCACCAACCTGTTGGGCGTGCGCGCGGTGATCGCCGAGAGCTTCGAGCGCATCCACCGCTCGAACCTAGTCGGCATGGGCGTGCTGCCGCTCCAGTTCGCCGAGGGCGTCACCCGCGAGACCTTGGGCCTGACCGGCGACGAGACCTTCACCATCCACAATGTCGCTGGCCTGCGCCCGCGCCAGGATGTGGAGGTGACGCTCGCCCGGCCGGACGGCTCGACCGAGACGTTCCAGACCCGTTGCCGCATCGATACGGTCAACGAACTGGAATATTTCATAAACGGCGGCATCCTCCAATACGTGCTGCGGAAGCTGGCCGCGTGAAGCGGCTCGTGCTCGCGGCGGCGCTGGTGTCCAGTGCCGCCGCGGCCGCTCCTGCCCCGATCACCGGGCGCTGGCTGACGCCCGAGAAGGACGCGCTGGTCGAAGTCGGCCCGTGCGGCGCGCAAATGTGCGGGCGGATCGCGCGCATCCTGCACCCGAACCCCGCGCGGCCCTCCACCGACCGCAACAATCCCGATCCGGCGCTGCGCAGCCGCCCGATCCAGGGCCTCGCCATCCTTTCGGGCTTCACCGCCGATGGCGACCGCTGGAAGGGCCGCATCTACGATCCGCGCAGCGGGCGCACTTATCGCTCCGAGCTGGTGCGCGATGGCGCGACGCTCAAGGTCAAGGGCTGCCTCGGCCCGTTCTGTCGCACGCAGGACTGGTCGCGCGCGAACTGAGCCTTACGCGGCGCGGCTGACCCGCCGCCCGTAACCGAAGTACAGCGCCAGCCCGGCCGCGTTCCACGCCAGGAACGAGATCTGCGTCACCGCCTGAAGGCTGGTAAACAGGTAGCAGCAGCCCGCTATCGCCGCCGGCGCGACCAGCCAAGGTGCCGGCGTCCGGAAGCCCTTTGCAGCCTCGCCCCGCCGCCGCACCACCAGCACGCATGCCGCCACCGCGACGAACGCGCACAGCGTCCCCGCATTCGCTAGCGACGCGATCACGTCCAGCGGTGTCAGCGCGGCGATCATCGAGACGAACACCGCCGTCACCATCGTGATCCGCACCGGCGTGCCTCGCGCCGAAACCCGCGCGAGGCTTTCGGGCAGGAAGCCGTCGCGCGCCATCACCAGGAAGATGCGGCTCTGCCCATAGAGGAAGCCGAGGATCACCGTCGGCAGCGCGATTGCCGCCGCCGCCGCGACGATGGTCGCGACGCCGCCCTGGCCGATCTCGCGCAGGATCAGCGCGAGCGGTTCGGGCGAGTTGGAAAAGCGCGTGAAGCTCAGCGCACCCACCGCCGCCGCCGCGACCACCAGGTAGATCGCCGTGCACGCCACCATCGATCCGACGATGCCGATGGCAAGGTCCCGCTCGGGCCGCTTGGTTTCCTCGGCGGCGGTGGAGATCGCGTCGAAGCCGTAGAAGGCGAAGAAGATGATCGCCGCCGCGCCCATCATCCCGAACTTGACCCCGCCTCCGCCGGGGGCGCTGCCATAGCCGAACGGCGCGAACGGCTTGAGGTTGGCGGCGTCGAAATGCGGCAGCGCCACCGCGACGAACAGCGCCAGCGTGACGATCTTGAGCACCACCAACGCGGTGTTGATCCGCGCGCTCTCCTGCGTGCCCAGCGACAGCAACCCCGCGACCACCACGATGATGAAGATCGCGGGCAGGTTGACCCCCATGGCGGTGATGCGCACGGTGCCCTCCACCAGATTGCCCGCCACTGCCGGGCCGTGGGTCAGCGCATCGGGCAGGACGACGCCCAGCCCGGCGAGAAAGCCGGTGGCATAGCCAGACCAGCCCACCGCCACCGTCGCCACCACCAGCGAATATTCGAGGATCAGGCTCCAGCCGACCACCCAGGCGATCACCTCGCCCAGTACCGCATAGCTGTAGGTATAGGCGCTGCCGCTCGCCGGAATGCGCGTCGCCATCTCGGCATAGCAGAGCGCCGCGCAGGCGCAGATCGCGCCCGCGACGACGAAGCTCAGCAGCACCGACGGCCCCGCCCGGTCCGCGCCGACGCCGATCAGCGTCAGGATGCCGGTGCCGACGATCGCGCCCACGCCCAGCGCCACCAGGTGCGGCCAGGAGAGCGTGCGCGCCAGCTGATGCTCCGGCGGCTGCTCGATGATCGTCTTCCTGCGCAACAGCCCGCCTGACATTGGCACTTATCCCCGCTTGCTCTACGGCACTGGTAACAGACGTAACCGGGCGTTGGGAGAGACATGGACACGCTGGACTTCGCGCTGGGCGATACCGCCGACATGATCCGCGACACGACGCGCCGCTTCGCGTCCGAGAAGATCGCGCCCCTGGCGGCGCGGATCGATGCGGAGGACTGGTTCCCGCGCGACGAATTGTGGCGCGCGATGGGTGAGCTGGGCCTCCACGGCATCACTGTGCCGGAGGCGGACGGCGGGCTTGGTCTCGGCTATCTCGAGCATGTCATCGCCTGTGAGGAGGTGGGCCGCGCCTCCGCCTCGATCGGCCTCAGCTATGGCGCGCATTCCAACCTGTGCGTCAACCAGATCGCGCGCTGGGCGAACGAGGAGCAGAAGGCGAGATACCTGCCCGGCCTGATCAGCGGGGAGCATGTCGGCAGCCTCGCGATGTCGGAGGCGGGCGCGGGCAGCGATGTCGTGTCGATGAAGCTGAAGGCGGAGAAGGTGCAGGGCGGCTATGTGCTGAACGGCACCAAGTTCTGGATCACCAACGCCGCCTACGCCGATACGCTGGTGGTCTATGCCAAGACCGGCGAGGGCAGCCGCGGCATCACCACCTTCCTGATCGAGAAGGACATGCCCGGCTTCGGCATCGGCCAGAAGATCGACAAGATGGGAATGCGCGGCAGCCCCACCGCCGAGCTGGTCTTCACCGACTGCGAGGTGCCCGAGGCCAACATCATGGGCCCGGAGAATGGCGGCGTCGCGGTGCTGATGAGCGGGCTGGATTACGAGCGCACGGTGCTGGCCGGCATCCAGCTGGGCATCATGCAGGCCTGTCTCGACGTTGTCGTCCCCTATGTCCGCGAGCGCAAGCAGTTCGGCAAGCCGATCGGCGCGTTCCAGCTGATGCAGGCCAAGGTGGCGGACATGTATGTCGCGCTCAACTCGGCGCGCGCCTATGTCTATGCGGTGGCGAAGTCGTGCGATGCGGGCAAGACGACCCGCTTCGATGCGGCGGGGGCGATCCTGCTCGCCAGCGAGAACGCCTTCCGCGTCGCGGGCGAGGCGGTGCAGGCGCTGGGCGGTGCGGGCTATACCAAGGATTGGCCGGTCGAGCGTTTCCTGCGCGACGCCAAATTGCTCGACATCGGCGCGGGCACCAATGAGGTGCGGCGGATGCTGATCGGGCGGGAGCTGATCGGGGCGGGGTGAGCGCTTTTCTTCCTCACTTCTCCTCTCGTTCGTCCTGAGAAGGGACTGAGCGTCAGCGAAGGCCCGTCTCGAAGGACATGTGCCCGGTGCTTCGAGACGGGTCTTCGCTTCGCTCAGCCGCTCCTCAGCATGAACGGAGAGGTGATCACCACACCTTCACCCGCTTCTTCGGCGGCAGGTACAGCGTGTCTCCAGGCTTGACCCCGAACGCCTCGTACCAGCCGTCCAGGTTGCGCACCGTCTGCGCGCGGAAGCGCGCGGGGGCATGGGCATCGGTGGCGACGCGACCGCGCAGCGCCGCCTCGCGGAACTTGCTCGCCCAGGTCTGCGCGAAGGACAGGAACAGCCGCTGGTCGCCGGTCATGCCGTCGATCACCGGCGCGGGCTTGCCAGCCAGCGAGGCGTGATAGGCCTGGAGCGCGGCGGCGAGCCCTGCGACGTCGGCGATGTTCTCGCCCAGGGTGAGCTCGCCCTTCACATGCAGGCCGGGCAGCGCCTCATAGGCATCATATTGCGCCACCAGCGCCTTGCCCTGCGCATCGAAGCGCGACAGGTCGGCGGGCGTCCACCAGTTGCGCAGCTTGCCCTGCGCGTCGAAGTCGGCACCGAGATTGTCGAACCCGTGGCTGATCTCATGCCCGATCACCGCGCCGATCGCGCCATAGTTGGCGGCGGCGTCGCGGTTGGGATCGTAGAAGGGCGCTTCCAGGATCGCCGCGGGGAAGTTGAGCGCATTCTGGAGCGGCAGGTTGACCGCATTCACCGTCTGCGGCGTCATCCACCATTCGCCGCGATCGACCGGCTTGCCAATCTTCCCAATTTGGTGGCGATACTCCGCCAATTCCGCCCGGCGCAGGTTGCCGACCGGATCGTCGGCGCGCACCTCTAGCGCGGCATAATCGCGCCAGCGCTCGGGATAGCCGATGCCGACCTGCATGGTCTCGATCTTGCGACGCGCCTCCGCCTTGGTGGCGGGCGCCATCCAATCGAGCGCGGTGACGCGCGCATCGAACGCCGCCAGGATGCCGCGCACCATCTGCTGGATGTCCGCCTTCGACGAGGCGGGGAAGAAGCGCTGGACGTAGATTTTGCCGATCGCGTCGCCCAGCGCGTTGCTCGTAGCATTGAGCGCGCGCTTGTCGCGCGGTCGCTGCGACGGCGTGCCGGTCAGCGTCTTGCCGTAGAAGGCGAAGCTTGCATCCTGGAAGCCCTTGGGCAGCACCGAGGCGACCTCGATGGTCCGGTGGTAGCGCAGCCAGTCCTGCCACGCTTCCAGCGGTTGGCTGGCGACCAGCGCCGATAGACCGGCAACGGCCGAGGGCTGCCAGACGATGAAGCGGTCCTGACTGCCCAGCCCCGCCGCCCGCCAGAAGGCCGCCCAGTCGATCCCGGGCGCCTTGGTGGCGAAATCTTCGCGGCGCCACGTGTTGTTCGCCTTGTGCGCGTCGTTGCTGGCGACCTGGTCGAGATGCGCCTCGGCGATGCGGGTTTCCAGCGCCAGCACGCGATCGGCACGCGCCGCCGCATCGGCCATGCCGAGCAGGCCGAACACCTGCGCCAGATGCGCGCGATAGGCCGCGAGGATCTCCAGCATCTTGGCGTCTTCGGAGAGATAGTAATCGCGCTCGGGCAGGCCGAGCCCGCCCTGGAGCAGATAGGGGGTGGTGGTGGCGGGGTCGTCGGACGCCTGACTGACGAATAGGCCGAACAGGTTACCCGTCTGGAAATCGGTGGCGTTGAGCGGATCGACATCGGCGCGCAGGTTGGCGCCCAGTATGCACGACAGCGCGGCGGTATCGCGCAGACCAGCGATCGTCGAAAGCTCGGGCTGGAGCGGCGCGAGGCCGCGCGCCTCGATCGCGGCGGTGTCCAGCCAGGCGCGATGATAATCGGCGATCTTGCGCGCCTCGCTGCCCGCGGGCGCGGTGGCGGCATCGGCGATCACCGTGGCGAGGCGCTTCTCCGCCAACTGCTGCACGGTGAGGAACGCGCCCAGGCTCGACCGGTCGGCGGGAATCTCGGTGCGGTCGTACCAGGCGCCATTGGCGAAGTGCTCGAAATCGTCGCCCGGCTTGACCGTGCGGTCCATCGCACCGGGATCGATGCCGGACGGGCGCGCCGCATCCCGGGCGATCGCGCTGCCGGCGAGGAGAAGGGTGACGAGCAGAAGACGCTTCATTCGGAACTCCGGTGTGTCAGGATATTAGAACACCCGGACCAAACTCTGTCCAGCCGCTGCTCGCTGCTCCCCCGCCGCCCAGCCCGGGGCGGCTTCGGCGGCTCAGGCGTCGATGCTGGAGCCCATGCTGGCGTGGACCAGACCGCCGTCCACCGCGATGGTTTCGCCGATCACATAGTCGCCGGCCCGCGAGGCAAGGTAGATCGCCGCGCCCGCCATATCCTCGTCCACGCCGATCCGCCGTGCCGGGATCGACTGGGCGACCGCATCGCCATGGTCGCGCGCCGCGCGGTTCATCTCGCTGGCGAAGGCGCCGGGAGCGATGGCGGTGACGTTGATTCCGTCCGTCACCAGCCGTGCCGCCATCCGCTTGGTCAAATAGATCAGCGCCGACTTGGAAGCATGGTAGGAATAGGTTTCCCACCGGTTGAGCCGCATTCCGTCGATCGAGGCGATGTTGATCACCTTGGCGGGCCGACCCGCCGCCGCCGCGGCCGTGAGCGGCGCGTGGAGCGCCTGGGTGAGGAAGAACGGCGATTTGACGTTGAGGTCCATCACCTTGTCCCAGCCGCTCTCCGGAAACTCCTCGAACGGCGCGCCCCAGGCGGCGCCCGCATTGTTGACCAGGATGTCGAGCCGCGCCTCGCGCTCTGCCAGCGCTGCCGCCAGTGCGCGGCAGCCATCCACAGTGGAGACGTCCTGCGGCAGCGCGATGCAGCCTTCGCCCAGCTCGGCGGCGGCTTCCTCGCAGGCCGCGGCTTTGCGCGACGACACGTAGACCTTCGCTCCCTGCGCCAGGAAGCCCGCGGCGATCATCCGGCCGATGCCGCGACTGCCGCCGGTCACCAGCGCGACGCGGCCATCCAGGCGAAACAGATTGGCGGTGTCCACGACATCTCTCCCCATATCCAAGCGGCGGCCGCGATGTTCCGCGTGCCGGATCTCTACTCTCGAACTGCAAAACAAGGCGGGCGCCGGATCGCCGGCGCCCGCTTGACCTCACTCCGCGCCGGTCTCTGCGGCGGCGGCTTTCTTGCGACCGCGGGTCGGCTTGGGCACGGCCACCTCGGTGGACGGGCTGGAGCTGCGCGACGCGCCCGGCTTGCGACCGAGGCCAATGCGCTTCGCCATGTCGCGGCGCGCCTGCGAATAGTTCTCGGCGACCATCGGATAGTCGGGACGCAGGTTGTAGCGCTCGCGATACTGCTCCGGCGTCAGACCATGGCCGGCGAGGTGCCGACGCAGCGTCTTGTACGGCTTGCCGTCGATCATCGAGATGATGTGATCCTTCGAGGCGAGCGACTTGCGGACGCTCACCGCCGCCGTGTACTCGGGCGCGGCCTCACCGGCCTCCGGAGTTGCGGGAGCGGCGGCAAGGTTGGCGACCGCCTCGTGCATCTTGTGGAGAAAGGCAGGAACATCCTCTGCGGACGCACGGGTATTGGGGTTGGACAGCCACGCAATGGTCAGCTCGGTTGCCAGCTCGACGGTGCCGGTGTCGATATCGGTGTCGGTCACGATCTACTCCTTGTAACATCATGCGCCCTAGTCCCCTCACCGGGCAGGTCAACACTTGATCGGGATCGGATCGATATTTCAGGTCATCAATCGATCTAAACTGCCAATCTCTCTTTCCGGAGCATTAACGGTCCGCAAGCATCCGGCGATCAGGCTGCGGGTGACGGCCCGATGAGAATGCCCTCGATCGCCAGAATGATTGCGTCGAGCGCCCCTGGCCGCGTCCAATACGGATGCGCGCGCTCGTCGGCACCGTCGAGTGCGGCTTCGCGGGCGGCCAGGATTGCCTGCGAAGACAAGCCGGCGAAGAGCAGCCGCTGATTGACCACGGCGAGCGGCAGGTGCGCCAGCAGGCGCCGCACCTGATCGAGACAGCGCGCGTAAGCCAAGGACTCCGTGCCGGCCGCGTCCTCGAACAACGCGCGACGTTCGGCCTGGAGATTGCCGATGAAGCGCAGATAGGTTTCGCTCTCCCCGGTCTCGCCTTGGATGTCGATGTTCGGCAGCACCATCGCGCGAACGATGTCGTCGAGCGTGGGGCCGCCCTCCTTGGCCTCGGCGGCATCCAGCAGCGCCCGCCGCGACCGATCGATCGCCCTGGCGCCGTCGACGACCAACTCGCTGAGCAGTTCGTCCTTGCCGCCGAAATAGTAATGGACCGCGGCGGCATTGCGCTGGCCAGCGGCATCCAGGATGTCGCGCATGCCAACGGCGGCGATGCCGCGTTCGGCGAAGAGGCGACGGGCGGCGCGCTTCAGTTCGTTTCGGGTGGCATCGCCGCGGGTTGCGGGCTTGGCAGGCATGCACCCAGCATCGCGGGCGCGGGCGCCCGCGGCAAGCCCCGTTGACCCCTCAAGGCGGGTCACTTACTAAAACACCCGACTTATTTACGGAGCGAGATGGTGCCGATCGCGCACGATGCCGAGGCCTGGCGCGAGCTGATCGATCTTGCGGCGCTCGCGCGCTGGATGGACGGGCGTTCGCTTGGCAGCGGTGCGATCGAGGGACCACGCACGCTCGGGGGTGGCACCCAGAACATCCTGCTCCGCTTCGATCGTGGCGACGAAAGCTTTGTCCTGCGTCGTCCTCCGCGCCGCAAGCGTGCGGAAAGCGACGAGGTGATGCGACGCGAGATGCGGGTCCTTGCCGCGCTGGCGGAATCGGACGTGCCGCACCCGCGGCTGATCGCCGGCGAAACGGACGAGACGGTGCTGGGTGCCGCCTTCTACCTGATGGCGCCGGTGGGCGGCTTCAACCCGACCCAGGGATTGCCGCCGCTCCACGCGGGCGATCCCGCGATGCGCCGGCGGATGGGGGAGGCGATGGTCGATGGGATCGTCGCGCTCTCCCAGGTCGATCCCGATCGGGTCGAGGGCACGTTCGGATCGCTCGACGGCTGGCTGGAACGGCAGGTGCCACGCTGGCGCGCGCAGCTGGAGGGCTATGCCAAGTTCGAGGGTTGGACCGGGATGGCCGCCCTGCCCGGCGTTGACGCGATCTGCGCGTGGCTGGAGGCGAACCGCCCGGCGAGGATGCAGCCGGGCCTCATCCATGGCGATTATCACCTCGCCAACGTGATGTTCCGCCCCGACGGGCCGGAGCTTGCCGCGATCGTCGACTGGGAACTCGCCAGCCGCGGTGATCCCTTGCTCGACCTCGGCTGGCTCACCGCCACCTGGCGCGACCCGGACGAGGGCGAACAGCGCGTGGCGGTGCAGCCGTGGGACGGCTTCCCCTCGCTGCCCGAGATCGTTGCGCGCTACCTCGACGCCACCGGCCGCAGCGCGGAGGACGCGCGCTGGCATGCGGTGCTCGCGCCATTCAAGCTGGGCGCGATCCTCGAAGGGTCGCACGCCCGCGCCTGCGCCGGCCTGACCCCCAAGCCGATCGGCGACGCGCTGCACGCTCACACCATCCAGCTGTTCGAACGGGCGCTTCGCCGCATCGAGCATCCCATCCTCTGACCCGGAAGGTACGCGCATGGACTTCGACTATTCCGACCGGACCCGCGACCTGATCGCGCGGATCGAGGCCTTCATGGACGCACACGTCTATCCCGCGGAGGAGGAACGCCACGCCTTCGTGCTCGCGCCCGAGAACCTGTGGCAGGAATGGCCCGGCCTCGCCGCGCTCAAGCACAAGGCGCGGGCCGAGGGGCTGTGGAACCTGTTCCTGCCGCACGAATATGGCGCGCATTCCCCCGGCCTCACCAACCTCGAATATGCGCCGCTGGCCGAGATCATGGGCCGGGTGCCCTGGTCGAGCGAGGTATTCAACTGCTCCGCGCCCGATACCGGCAACATGGAGGTGCTGGCGAAGTACGGCAGCCCCGAACAGCAGGAACGCTGGCTGAAGCCTCTGCTCGCCGGCGAGATCCGCTCCGCCTATGTGATGACCGAGCCGCAGGTCGCCTCGTCGGACGCGACCAACCTGGAGATGTCGATCACGCCCGACGGCGACGATTATGTCATCAACGGGCGCAAATGGTGGATCTCCGGCTTCATGCATCCGGCGACCACGCTGCTGATCGTGATGGGCAAGACCGATTTCGACGCGCCCCGCCACCTCCAGCATTCCACCATCCTGGTGCCAAAGGACACGCCCGGCATCTCCGTGGTGCGCAATCAGCGCGTGTTCGGCAGCCTCCATTCCCCGGGCGGCGAGGCGGAGTTGCTGTTCGAGGACGTGCGCGTGCCCAAGGGCAACCTGATCCTCGGTGAAGGGCGCGGGTTCGAGATCGCGCAGGGCAGGCTGGGGCCGGGCCGCATCCACCATTGCATGCGCTCGATCGGCCAGGCGCAGCGCGCGCTGGAGATCATGGCGCGCCGGGTCGAGAGCCGGGTGGCGTTCGGCAAGAAGCTCTCCGACCAGTCAAGCATCCGTCAGGATGTCGCCCGCGGCTTCTGCGAGGTGGAAATGGCGCGCCTCCTGACGCTCAAGGCCGCCGACCGGATGGACAAGGTCGGCAACAAGGCGGCCCGGGACCTGATCGCCGCGATCAAGGTGGTCGCCCCGCAGATGGCGCAGACGGTGTGCGACCGCGCGATCCAGGCGCATGGCGGCATGGGCGTTTCCACCGACACGCCGATCGCCGAGTTCTTCACCATCAATCGCTTCGTGCGCATCGCCGATGGGCCGGACGAGGTGCACATGAGCCAGCTCGGCAAGCAGAAGATCCGCGAATACAATGCGATGAACGCGAGGTGAAAGTGGCTTTGGGCGATGCCCATGACCACCTCCGTTCGTGCTGAGCGAAGTCGAAGCACCTTGCCGACGCGGGGCTTAGCCTTCGACTTCGCTCAGGCCGAACGGAAGCGGGATAAACCGCTGGCCAGCACGAACGGCCCTGAAGAGGATGCGACATGAAAGCCCTCCGCTATTTTGGTGCGCGCGATATCCGGCATGACGACATGCCCGATCCGCGGCTCGAATCGGACCGCGACGCGATCGTGCGGATGACCGCGTGCAGCATCTGCGGCAGCGACCTGCACATCTATCACGGCCACGGCTTCTCCGAGGACACCGGCTTCTGCGTCGGCCATGAGTCGGTCGGCGAGGTGGTGGAGGTCGGCCGCGCCGTCACCCAGCTCAGGGTCGGCGATACGGTGATGATGCCCGCGGCGGTCGGCTGCGGCGCCTGCCGGTCGTGCCTGGCGGGCAACGTCATCGATTGCGCCTATCAGGCCGGCGGCTGTTACGGCTTGTCCGCCAATCTGCAGGGCGTCCAGTCGCAGTGGTTCCGCGTGCCTGCCGCGGACATGAACGCGGTGAAGATCCCGGAGGGCATCACCCAAGAGCAGGCACTGATGATGACCGATGCCATGGCCACCGCTTGGTTCGGCGCGCGCAATGCGGACATTGTGCCGGGCGCGTCCGTGGCGGTGGTCGGCCTCGGCCCGATCGGGCTGATGGCGGTGGAGGCGGCGTTCGTGATGGGCGCGGGGCTGGTCTATGCGATCGATCCGATCGCGGAGCGCCGCAAACTGGCCGAGGATCTCGGCGGACACGCGCTCCATCCCGATACCGCGCTGGACTCGGTGAAGGAGGCGACCTCCGGCCGCAAGCTCGACTGCGTGGTCGAGGCGGTCGGCGCGGACGCCACCGTCGATCTCGCGCTGCGCCTCGTCCGCAAACGCGGCACCGTGTCGGTGATCGGGGTGCAGCAGTCGCGCCGCTTCCCCTTCCCGCTGGAGCGAGCCTTCGCCGGCGGGCTCACCTTCCGAACCGGCACCTGCTCCGTGCCCGAGGAACTGCCCGCGCTGGTCCCGCTGATCCGCGCCGGTCGGCTGCGCCCCGAGCGCTATATCAGCCACCGCATGCCGCTGGCGCAGGGCAAGGAAGCCTATCGCCTGTTCGACGCGCGCGAGGACGGCGCGCTCAAGATGGTGTTGAAGCCGTGAGCGTCACGCGGGGGTCGCAAAGCATCGGCACGGAGGCGGGCATGACCGATCGAGTCCACGCCTTCGCCGGCATCCACAACTTCCGCGACTATGGCGGCTATCGCGCCGCTGACGGCCGGTTGCGCAGCGGGGTGCTGTTCCGCTCCGGCCAGCATGGCGCCGCCACACCGGATGACCTTTCCCGCTTCGGCGGCATGGGCGTGGCAACGATCATCGACCTGCGCGGCGATGTCGAACGGCGGACCATGCCCTGCGCGCGTCCGCAAGGCTTCTCCGCCGACGTGCTGTTCGCGCCGGGCGAGACCGCCGGCTCCGAACTCGCGCCGCACGAGGAGGCGGGCCGCGGCATCGCCACTGCGGACGAGGCGCGGGCGGCGATGACCGAACTATACCGCAACATGCCCTATCGCGCGGTGCTGGTCGCCTCGCTGCGCCTGTATTTCGAGGCGCTGGCGACCCGCGACGGGCCGACGCTGATCCACTGCCTCGCCGGCAAGGACCGCACCGGGTTGGCGGTGGCGCTGCTCCATGCGCTCACCGGCGTGCATCACGACGACATGATGGCGGACTATCTGCTCACCAACACCGCGGGCGATCCCGAAGCGCGGATCGCCGCCGCGGCGCCCTCGATCCGCGAGCGCTACGGCCCCCAGCTCACCGAAGAGGCGATCCGTGCGCTGATGGGAGTCGACGCCCGCTATCTCGATACGGCGCTGGCGAGCATCGCCGCGAGCCATGGCGATGTGACGACCTATGCGGAGGCGGTGCTCGGCGTCGATGCGGCGCGGCGCGCGGCGATCCGCGAGCGCCTGATCGCCTGACCTGCCGCCCCAATCTTCTGCGATGCAGCACATTGATCGACCCAGCCGTTCACCGTGACACAGGCGAGGCGGGTTCCTTTCGTGCTGCACCGCACTAGATAGACCCTGCAATCGCCAACCAGCAGGGAAACCTCGATGTCGCTTATCGGCACCAATGTCCGTCCGTTCACCGCTCAGGCTTATCGCGAGGGCAAGTTCCTCACCGTTTCCGATGCCGATGCGCGCGGCAAGTGGGCGGTCTATTTCTTCTACCCGGCCGATTTCACCTTCGTCTGCCCGACCGAGCTGGAGGATCTGGCCGACTATCACGACACCTTCGCCAACATGGGCGTCGAGATCTATTCGGTGTCCACCGACACGCACTTCAGTCACAAGGCGTGGCACGACACCTCGCCGGCGATCGGCAAAATCCGCTTCACCATGATCGGCGACCCGACGCATGAGATCAGCCGCAACTTCGAGATCCTGCGCGAAGGCCAGGGCCTGGCCGACCGCGGCACCTTCGTGGTCGATCCCGAGGGCGTGATCCAGCTGGTCGAGATCACCAGCGAGGGTGTCGGCCGCAACGCGACCGAGCTGCTTCGCAAGATCAAGGCCGCGCAGTACATCGCCGCGCATCCCGGCGAAGTGTGCCCCGCCAAGTGGGAAGAGGGCGAGACCACCCTCGCCCCGTCGCTCGACCTCGTCGGCAAGATCTAACTTCAGTTCCCCTCGCGCCGGAGCGGACGCGGGCAAATCGCCTGGCGACCCTTCGGCGCACGCGGCCCGCGGCACCCCCGGTCCGCGGCCGCGGGAGCCGGCGCGTCCCCCTCCCTTGCGCCGGCTCCACCCTTTCTCCCGCTCCAGAGGCTCCGCGATGCTCGACGCAAACCTGAAGACGCAGCTCACCGCGTATCTCGCCAACATCAAGCAGCCGATCGAGCTCGTCGCTTCTGCCGACGAGAGCGCCAAGTCGCGCGAGATGCTGGGCCTGCTGGAGCAGATCGCCGGGCTTTCGGATGCGGTGTCGTTCGTGCGCGCCGATGACGACGATCGTCGCCCCTCCTTCCTGATCCGTCGCACCGGCTCCGATATCGGCGTCCGCTTTGCCGGCGTGCCGATGGGGCATGAGTTCACCTCCCTGGTGCTCGCCCTGCTCCAGGTCGGCGGCCATCCGCCCAAGGTGTCCGAAGAGCTGCTGGAGCAGATCCGCGCGCTCGATGGCGACTATGTCTTCGAGAGCTATTTCTCGCTTACCTGCCAGAACTGCCCGGACGTGGTGCAGGCGCTAAACCTGATGAGCGTGGTCAACCCGCGCATTCGGCACATCGCCATCGAGGGCGGCGCTTTCCGGCACGAGGTGGAGGCTCGGCAGATCATGTCGGTGCCGGCGATCTTCCTCAACGGCGAGCCGTTCGCGCAGGGCCGGATGACCGTGGAGCAGGTGCTGGCGAAGCTGGACACCGGCGCGGTCGCGCGCGCGGCGGAGGCGATCAGCGCGAAGGAGCCGTTCGAGGTGCTGGTGATCGGCGGCGGTCCGGCCGGTGCATCTGCGGCGATCTATGCCGCGCGCAAGGGCATCCGCACCGGCCTCGCCACCGAGCGATTCGGCGGCCAGGTGCTCGACACGATGGCGATCGAGAACTTCATCTCGGTCAGCCACACCGAGGGGCCCAAGCTGGTTGCGCAGCTGGAGGCGCATGTCGGCGACTATGATGTCGACGTGATGGATCTCCAGAAGGCGGCG
>NZ_JBELLZ010000082.1:0-15797 GCF_042096255.1 Sphingomonas sp.
AGACGACCTCGGCGGTCTCCTCGCCGCGCTCCCACGCATTGGGGATCGTGTACGGCTCGACCCGGACGTTGCGGAAGCCGAGCGCGGTCAGCCGCGCCACCGCCCAGTCACGGGCACGGGCCTGTGCCGGCGAGCCGTCGGTCATTCGCGGGCCGACCTCGGTGGTGAGGTCCTCGACGATCTTCCAGGCGGTATTGTCGGCCAGCGCCTTGTCGCGCAGCTGGGCGACATA
Organism: Sphingomonas sp.; assembly: GCF_042096255.1. Lineage (GTDB taxonomy): Bacteria > Pseudomonadota > Alphaproteobacteria > Sphingomonadales > Sphingomonadaceae > Sphingomonas. The sequence continues at coordinate 233 of NZ_JBELLZ010000082.1, forward strand.
AGGGTCGACCGCGGCCGGGATCGGCGTCGCCGCAGGCGGCGTCACCGCCGGCGCGCCGGGCGGCAGCGGAGCGGGCGGAGTCTGGGCGGTCACCGGCAGCGCGAGGAACGCGGCGAGGGCGAGGAAGGGAAGGCGCATCAGGGCTCCGATTGGGGTGGGAAGAAATCGCAGGAAATGTCCAACGCTGTCGCAGCGGCTGCCTGGCGACGATCGGCGGTGAGCATTGTCGCGGCGATAGGCCGCGCTGTCGCGAGCAGGATAGCGCCGGCCAGTTTCAACGAATGGCGAAAGTCGCTGACGATGAAATCGGTGGCAGCGCCGATGTCCTCGTCGATCGTCTCACATTTTTGCCAAACGACGAGGTACGCACGGAAACGTTGAAGGAGTGCGCGCGCCTCATCGATGCTCATCTCGCCCCTTCGAGCCTGACGAGCAACGGCGTCGGTTACCTCGCCGAAGGCGAAGCTGCTGTAAACCGGGGCGGTGGAGGCATGGGCGGTCACCCATGCGACCTTCGCCTCCCAAGCGGGTTCTCTCATCATCAGAGCGATTAGAACGCTACTGTCCGCGAAAACCCTCAACCGAACCGACCTTCGCGCACTTCCCGAAGCGCGGCCTGCCAGTCGATCTTCGATGCGCTTTCAGGAAGAGTCGCATGCAGCGCCCGCAGCGCGGTCAACCACTCCGGCTCCACTTTCGCTGCGGGTTCCGGCACCACCCGCGCCACCACCCGGCCATCGCGCGTCAGTTCCACCTCGATGCCGCGTTCGGCGATCGAGACCAGCTCTTCGATGACCTTGTTGTCGCGTGCCTCGTGCCGGTCCATCGCTGCCTCCGTTCACCGATCTAGGCGAGGGCGCCTGCGTTGCCAACATCGCGGGCCCGGCTTACATGCCCCGGCGAGTTTCCCGACCGACAGACACAGAAAGCGAGCCGCCCAGCCGATGGCCGTCCAGTACACCTACGTCATGAAGGGTCTGACCAAGACCTTCCCCGGCGCCAACAAGCCGGTGCTCAACAACATCCACCTCCAGTTCATTCCCGGCGCGAAGATCGCGATCATCGGCCCCAACGGCTCGGGCAAGTCGACGCTGATGAAGATCATGGGCGGCATCGATACCGAGTTCACCGGCGAGGCCTGGGCCGCCGAGGGCGTGCGCGTCGGCTATCTGCCGCAGGAGCCGCAGCTCGACAACAGCAAGACGGTGATCGAGAACGTGCGCATGGGCGCGGGCCCGATCGTCGACAAGATCGAGCGGTTCAACGCGATTTCGGCGGAGATGGGCGATCCCAAGGACGACACCGACTTCGACGCGCTGATGGAGGAGATGGGCCAGCTCCAGAGCGAGATCGACGCCGCGGACGGCTGGAGCCTCGATTCGCAGCTGGAACAGGCGATGGAGGCGATGCGCTGCCCGCCGTCCGACTGGCCGGTCACCAACCTGTCGGGCGGCGAGAAGCGCCGCATCGCGCTGGTCCGCCTGCTGCTGGAGAAGCCCGACATCCTGCTGCTGGACGAGCCGACCAACCACCTCGACGCGGAGAGCGTCAGCTGGCTGGAGAACTTCCTCAAGGAATATACCGGCAACGTCATCCTCGTCACCCACGACCGCTACTTCTTGGACAATGTGGTGAACTGGGTGCTCGAACTTGATCGCGGGCGCTACTACACCTACGAATCGAACTATTCGGGCTATCTGGAGAAGAAAGCCAAGCGCCTGGAGCAGGAGGAGCGCGAGGAAGCGGGCAAGCAGAAGGCGATCGCCGACGAGCTCGCCTGGATGCGCCAGACGCCGAAAGCTCGGCAAACCAAGTCGAAAGCTCGCATCCGTGCCTTCGACGAACTGATGGCGGCGCAGGAGAATCGCGCGGTCGGCAAGGCGCAGATCCTCATCCAGATCCCCGAGCGGCTCGGCGGCAAGGTGATCGAGGCCAAGGGGCTGACCAAAGCTTACGGCGACAAGCTCCTGTTCGAGAATCTCGACTTCATGCTTCCGCCGGGCGGCATCGTCGGCGTGATCGGGCCCAACGGCGCGGGCAAGTCCACCTTGTTCAAGCTGATCACCGGCCAGGAACAGCCCGACGGCGGCAGCATCGAGGTCGGCCAGACGGTGAAGCTGGGCTATGTCGACCAGAGCCGCGACGATCTCGATCCGAACAAGAACGTCTGGGAGGAGATTTCGGACGGGCTCGACATCTTCCGCTTCGGCAAGCAGGAGCTGGGCACGCGCGCCTATGTGGGCGCGTTCAACTTCCGCGGGCCCGACCAGCAGAAGAAGGTCGGCCAGCTCTCGGGCGGTGAGCGCAACCGCGTCCACATGGCCAAGATGCTCAAGGAGGGCGGCAACGTCCTGCTGCTCGACGAGCCGACCAACGACCTCGATGTCGAGACTTTGCGCGCGCTTGAAGAGGCGCTGGAAACCTTCGCGGGCTGTGCGGTAGTGATCAGCCACGATCGCTTCTTCCTCGATCGTCTGGCGACGCACATCCTCGCGTTCGAGGGCGACAGCCACGTCGAGTGGTTCGAGGGCAATTACGAGGCCTATGAAGAGGACAAGCGCCGCCGCTTGGGCGACGCGGCGGATCGCCCGACCCGGCTGGCCTACAAGAAGCTGACGCGGTGAGGCTCGCCGCGGCGCTCGTGATCGCGTGCGTCGCGGCGGCGCCGGCTGCGGCGCCGCGCTTCACCTCGCTGGTGCCGCAGTTCGATGCGGTGGCGATGCGGGTTGCCGACCGGCCGGAGGCGGAGCGGGTTGCGGCGTTCAAGGCGGAGGTCGCGCCGCTGCTGCCGGACTTCTATCGTCCACGCGGCGCGAAGCCCGAGCGCTGGGACGCGGCGGTCGGGCGGGCGATGATGGCCTATCCGGCCGAGCGCGCGAAGATCCTCGCCGCCGCCCGGCTGGTGGAGGGTGCGCGCGCCGCGGCGGAGGTGAAGTTCGCCCGTACCTTCCCCGACTATCGCGCGACCATGCCCGTCTATCTCCTCCACTCTGTCGGCGAGATGGACGGGGGCACGCGCGACATCGCCGGCGGAACTGCGCTCATCTTCGGCGCGGACGTGGTCGCGAAATACCATGATGCGTCCACGATCGGTGCGTTGTTCGACCACGAGTTGTTCCACACGCACCACCAGCGCTTCTTCGCCGAATGCCCGAAGGTATGGTGTGCGCTCTGGACCGAAGGCCTCGCCACCCACGTCGCGGCACAAATGAACCCGGGGGCGAGCGACCGGGCGCTGCTGCTCGACTTTCCGAAGCCGATCCGCGCGGAGGTGAACCGGCATTGGCCCACCGCGATCGCCACCATGCGGGCGGCGCTGGATGCGGAAGACGGTCCGGTCGCGGAGCGCATGTTCAGCGCCGGGAACATGGGTGAGGGTTTGCCGGACCGCTGGGGTTATTACGTCGGCATGCGAGTCGCCCAGCGTCTCGGCCGGACGCACAATCTGGCGACGCTGGCACGGATGAAGCCGGCCGAGGTCCGCCCGTTGATCGAAGCGGCGCTCAAAGAGATGGCGGCGCGGCCGTAACGAAACTCCGGGCGCAGCAAGGGGGGGGGGAGCGGTTCAGAGCAAGTTTGTGTCGATCTTCAACTCGGAAACGGCCGCAGACGTCACCGGCTTGCCGAAGGCGATCTCGCGGCGTTCGGCATAGCTTTCTCCTTCTGGCGCCCAAAACTGGTGGATTACGCGAGCGTTCACGTCCGCCACCCAATATTCAGGTATGCCGGCTTCGGCATATCGGCCGAGTTTGCGCCCGATATCGTCTGCAAGCGTTGTGTCCGACACCTCGATCACCAGCGGTACGGAGGCGAGCGGCACGAAACCGTCTCCGTCAGGCTCGCTGGTGAGCAGCACGTCAGGCTCCGGCCGGTCGACAGGCGACAGGGCCAAGGTGAACTCGCAGACGGGCGTGTAGCGTAGGTTTAAATCGCGTAGCGCGTCGCGCAACGCATCGTACAGCCGCATCTTGACCATGCCATGCGGACGGTGCTGCGAGTTCACGAAATAGACCTCTCCATCGATGAGCTCCGTCTTCCGGTAGGCGCGGAAGGCGCCATGCCGATCGAGCAACTCAAAGTCGTCGGCGGACAGCTTGGCCCGGTGGCGCTTCGTGTCGACAGGGAGCAGCTGGGTCATGCATCCATTCTACCACAGGCTTTCGGACGGGGAAGCGGCGCGTCGCGCGGCTGTCATGCTAGCCCGCTAGGCTGGCACCTTTCCAAGAGGTCGCTCAATGAGACTAACCGCTTTCGCCGCGTCGATGCTCCTTGCCGCTGCCGCCCTCGCGCAGGGGCATGAGGAGCATGACACCTTCACCTGGTGCGTCGCCGAGGGAACCGTCGAAAGCGGCAAAGTCCGCTACTTTTCCGAACCGTTCGAAGGTCCGACCGACCAGTGGATCGAGCTGTCGTTCCAGCAATATCTGGAGCAGCATTTCCTGAAGAAAGATCATGGGTTCGCGGTCTCCTGCCGCACCTTTCACGGCATGGCCGAGACCCGCGCTGAGCTGGACAAGGCGAAGGTTCCCGTGCCTGGGACCAAGGACATCAACACCGGCTGGCGCGATCATTTCGAATAAGCCGGGTCAGTCGATGACCAGGCGGTAGCCGACCCCCGGCTCGTTGACGATCAACCGCGGCCGGGCGGGCTCCGGTTCCAGCTTCTGGCGGAGCGCGCGCACCGTAATGCGCAGATATTCGACGCTGCGCTCATGCGCCGGGCCCCAGACGGTGCGCAGCAGCTGGGCGTGGGAGAGGACCTTGCCCGGGTGCTGCGCCAGTTCGGCGAGGAGGTCATATTCCTTGGGCGTCAGGTGCACCGCCGTGCCGTCGCGGGTGACGCGGCGATGTTCCAGGTCGATGGTCACGATGCCGATGGTAACCTGCACCGCGCCCATGCCGCTGCGGCGATGCCGCAGCGCGGTGCGGATGCGGGCGAGCAGTTCCTCGGTGTCGAACGGCTTCACCAGATAATCGTCGGCGCCGAGATCGAGCGCGGCGACCTTCTCCGACGTGTCGGTGCGGGCGGAAACGACCAGCACCACTGCGCCGCGCGCCCGAACCAGCTGGATCAGTTCCAGTCCGTCCCGGTCGGGCAGGCCGAGGTCGAGCAGCACCGCCTCGGGCCGCTCGATATCAACCAGCCCCAGCGCCTCGCGTGCGGTCGCGGCGGTGCTGGCGACGTGACCGGCGCGGGTGAGGGCGGCCTGGAGCAGCCGGCGGATCGCCGGGTCATCCTCCACCACCAGCACGCGCGCGCCGCTCATCCGCTTCGCCTAACGCCGCGGCGCGAGCCGGTCGAGCGCGCGGTTGAGCGCCAGCACGTTGACGCGCGGCTCGCCGACGAACCCGAGCGCGGGCGCCTCGACGTGCACGTCGACCAGCGAGCGCAGCCGCTTGGGGGCGATGCCCCGTGCGGCGGCGACGCGCGCCACCTGAGACAAAGCCGCCTCGGGGCTGACATGGGGGTCGAGCCCCGAGGCGGAAGCCGTCACCAGATCGGCGGGGATGCCTGGTGCGGAGGCGGTGATCCGGTCGGCGAGCGCCTGCGCGTTCGGCCCGAGGTTCGAGCCTGCGGAGGCGAGCGCGTCATAGCCCTTGCCCGCCGCGGAGGGCCGGCCGTGGAAATAGCCGGGTGTGGCGAAGGATTGGCCGATCAGCGCCGATCCGACGATCCGCTCGCCGTCGCGTACGAGGCTGCCGTTGGCCTGGGCGGGAAAGAGCAATTGGCCGGCGCCGGTGAGCGCGAGCGGGTAGGCGAGGCCGAGCAGCAGTGCGAACAGCAGGGTGAGGGCGAGGGCGGGGCGGAGGGCAGTGCGAAGATCGGTCAGCATGGGACAACTCCGGTGTGTCCCCGCGCAGGCGGGGACCCAGTCTGGGCTCCCGCCTTCGCGGGAGCACTTGGGATCAGGCGAGCCCGAAGGCGGTGACGGCAAGATCGATCGCCTTGATCCCGACGAATGGGGCGACGAGGCCGCCGAGGCCGTAGATCGCGAGGTTGCGGGCAAGCAGCGGGCCGGCGGGCATCGGCCGGTAGGTCACGCCCTTGAGCGCCAGCGGCACCAGCGCGGGGATGATCAGCGCGTTGAAGATGATCGCCGACAGGATCGCGCTCTCGGGGCTCGCCAGGCCCATGACGTTGAGCACGCCCAGCCCCGGATGGAGCGCGACGAACATCGCCGGGATGATCGCGAAATATTTGGCGACATCATTCGCTACCGAGAAGGTGGTCAGCGCGCCGCGGGTCATCAGCAGCTGCTTGCCGAGGCCCACGACCTCGATCAGCTTGGTGGGATCGCTGTCGAGATCGACCATGTTGCCCGCCTCACGCGCCGCCTGCGTGCCGGTGTTCATCGCGACGCCGACATCGGCCTGGGCGAGGGCAGGGGCGTCGTTGGTGCCGTCGCCGCACATCGCCACCAGCTTGCCACCCTGCTGCTCGCGGCGGATGAGGGCCAGCTTGTCCTCGGGCGTCGCCTCGGCGAGGAAGTCGTCGACCCCCGCCTCGGCGGCGATCGCGGCGGCGGTGAGTGGGTTGTCGCCGGTGATCATCACCGTGCGGATGCCCATCCGGCGCAGCTCCGCGAACCGCTCGCGCACGCCCGCCTTGACCACGTCCTTGAGCGCCACCGCGCCGAGCAGCCGCCCGTCGCGCACCACCGCAAGCGGGGTCTGGCCGGCGCGAGCAATCTCGTCGGTGATGCGGCGGAGTTCGCCCTCGCTCTCCCCGGATGTGGAGCGGGTCGCCTTGAGCACCGAATCGACCGCTCCCTTCAGAACCACCGTGTCGCCGATGCGCAGCCCGGAGACGCGGGTCTGGGCGGTGAAGGGGATCGCCTCCGCTCCGTCCGGCATTGCCAGTGACAGGCCGTGCGCTTCGCGGGCGAGCGCGACGATCGAGCGGCCTTCTGGCGTCTCATCCGCCAGGCTCGCAAGCAGTGCCGCCTCGGCGAGGGCGCGCTCCTCCACGCCCGTCAGCGCGCGGAAGGCAAATGCCTGGCGGTCGCCGATGGTGATGGTGCCGGTCTTGTCGAGCAGCAGCACGTCGACATCACCCGCTGCTTCCACCGCGCGGCCCGATTTGGCGAGCACGTTGAAGCGGACGAGCCGATCCATGCCGGCGATGCCGATCGCGGACAACAGCGCGGCGATGGTGGTCGGGATCAGCGTGATCAGCAGCGCCGCCAGGATCGCGACGGGCACGCTGCCGCCGGCATAGCTGGCGAAGGCGGGGATGGTGCTCACCGCGATCAGGAAGATGATCGTCAGCCCGACCAGCAGGATGGTGAGCGCGACCTCGTTGGGGGTCTTCTGCCGCTCCGCGCCCTCAACCAGCGCGATCATGCGATCAAGGAAGCCCTGGCCCGGCTCTGCGGTAACACGCACGGTGATCCGGTCCGAGATCACGCGCGTGCCCGCGGTCACCGCCGAGCGGTCGCCGCCCGCCTCGCGGATCACCGGCGCGCTTTCGCCGGTGATCGCGGCCTCGTTGACGGAAGCGACGCCGGCGATCACCTCGCCATCCGCAGGGATCAGGTCGCCGGTCTCGACGAGCACCGTCTCTCCTTTCCTAAGGCGAGTGGCCGGAACCAGTTCCCAGGTGTCGGCGATGCCTGACAGCAGCTTGGCCTTGAGCTCGGACTTGGTGGCGCGCAGGCTGGCCGCCTGAGCGCGGCCGCGGCCCTCTGCCAGCGCCTCGGCGAAGGTACCGAACAGCACCGTCAGCCACAGCCAGCCGATCAGCTGGAGCTGGAAGCCGAGGCCGACGCGCTCGCCGCCGAGCAGCGCCAATACGGTTAGGAGCAGCGCGACACAGGCGGTGACGAACAGCACCGGGTTGCGCACCAGCTGCGCCGGCGAGAGCTTGCGGAAGGCGCCGCCGATCGCGGGCACGACCAGCGCGGCCGAGAACATCGAGTGGGTCATTGGAGGCGCCTTCAGAAGAGCTGGCCGGCGGTGCCGGCGACATGGTCGGCAACCGGCCCGAGCGCGAGGCTGGGGAGGAAGGTGAGGCCACCGAGCACCAGGATCACGCCGACCAGCAACCCGATCCACAGTCCGCCCGTGGTGGGGAACGAGCCCGCGGTCGCCGGTGTGTGCCTTTTTGCGGCGAGGCTGCCGGCGATCGCCAGCACTGGCACGATCACGAAAAAGCGGCCGATCCACATCGCCACTGCGAGAAGGCCGTTGTAGAACGGCGTGCCCGCGGTGAGCCCCGCAAAGGCGGAGCCGTTGTTCCCCGCCGCGCTGCTGAAGGCGTAGAGGATCTCGGTGAAGCCGTGCGGGCCCTTGTTGAGGGGACCGGCGAGGCCCGCCCCGGCGACACTGGCGATGGCGGTGCCGCCCAGGATTATCAGCGGCAGTACCGCGATGGCGAGCACGGCGAGCTTCACCTCGCGGGCCTCGATCTTCTTGCCGACATATTCGGGGGTGCGGCCGACCATCAGTCCGGCGACGAACACGGCGAGGATCGCGAACAAGAGGAACCCGTAGATGCCTGCGCCCACCCCGCCGACGACCACTTCGCCCAGCTGGATGTTGAACAGGGGAACGAGGCCACCGAGTGCAGTGAAACTGTCGTGCATCGCATTCACCGCGCCGCACGAGGCCGCGGTGGTGACGGCGGCGAAGAGGGCGCTGCCGACGATGCCGAAGCGGACCTCCTTGCCTTCCATGTTGCTATCGGGGAGCAGCACGGTGCCGTGCGCCTCCATGGCATAGGCAAGGGTGACGCCGGCGATGAACAGGATCGCCATGGCGACGAGGATCGCCCAGCCCTGACGCTGGTCTCCGACCGCGCGGCCGAACGTCCAGGTGAGCCCGACGCCGAGCACGAAGATCGACAGCATCTGTACGAGGTTGGTCACCGCGCTCGGGTTCTCGAACGGGTGCGCCGAGTTGGCGTTGAAGAAGCCGCCGCCGTTGGTGCCCAGCATTTTGATCGCCTCCTGCGAGGCGACCGGCCCAAGCGCGATGGTCTGGCGGGCGCCTTCCAGCGTGGTGGCGTCCACCGAGGCGAGCAGGGTCTGCGGCACGCCCGCCCAGATCAGGTAAAGCGCGTACAGGACGGAGACCGGCAGCAGCAGGTAGAGCGTGATGCGGGTGATATCCGCCCAGAAGTTGCCCACCGTGGCGCTCTCGCGCCGGGCAAAGCCGCGGAACAGCGCGAAGGCGATGGCGATGCCGGTCGCCGCGGAAAGGAAGTTATGCAGCGCCAGCGCCAGCATCTGGCTGAGGTTGGAAAGCGTCGACTCGCCGCCATACCATTGCCAATTGGTGTTGGTGACGAAGGCGATGGCGGTGTTCAGCGCACCGTCCGCGCCCACGCCGGCGAGTTCGCGCGGATTGAGCGGCAGCGCCGCCTGCGCGCGCAGCAGCGCATAGGTGAGCAGGGCGGTCATCAGCTGGAATACCAGCATGTGCAACGCATAGGCGCGCCAGCCCTGCTCGCGCGCGGGATCGATGCCGCCCGCACGATAGAAGCCGCGCTCGACCGGGCCGAGCACCGCGTGAAGCGGGGTGCGCCGCCCCTCATAGAGCGCGTGGAGCCACCAGCCGACCGGCTTCGCCAGCGCGGCAAGGATGGCGACGAACAGCGCAAGCAGCGCCCAGCCTGCCAGCGTCATCAGAACCGCTCCGGCCGGACGAGCACGGCAACGAGATAGAGAAGAAGGCCGAGCGCGGTCGCGCCCGCGAGCCACAGGTGCAGCGTCATCGCGTCACGCTCCTTCGCAGAGGCGCACGAGCGCCAGCGTCAGCAGGAACAGGCCGGCGAGCACCGCCAGCCACAGGAGATCGGCCATCTTGCGTCCCTTGGCGCCGCACCAGTGCGGCTCGGCCGGTCAGGTAGGGCCAGGGAACGTAAGGTTTCGCGGGGGAAAACGGCGCGCGGACGTAAGGATTTCGTAAGGACGGGGGTGAGGGGCTAGGGAGCGGCATGACCGACCGGCGACCGAGTCCCGAAGCCCTCCTCCGCGCGGCGGCCGCGGAGCATCGCGGCACGCTGAAGATCTTCCTCGGTGCGGCGCCCGGCGTCGGCAAGACGTTCGAGATGCTGCGCGAAGGCGCGGAGCGGAAGGCGAACGGGGTCGATGTCGTCATCGGCTTGGTGGAGACGCATGGCCGCGCCGAGACCGAGGCGCTGGTTGCGCCGCTGGAGATGGTGCCGCGCCGCGTGTCGGATCATCATGGGCATCATCTAGAGGAGATGAATCTCGACGCCGTGCTCGCCCGTGCGCCTGCCCTGGTGCTGGTGGACGAGCTTGCCCACACCAATGTCGAGGGGAGCCGCCACGCCAAGCGGTGGCAGGACGTGGAGGAGTTGCTCGCCGCCGGCATCGACGTGCTGACGACGTTGAACGTCCAGCACGTGGAAAGCCTGAACGACGTGGTGGCGAGTTTCACCCGCGTGCGGGTGCGCGAGACGGTGCCCGACCATGTCCTCGACGGCGCCGAGATCGAGGTGGTGGACCTGCCGCCCGACGAGCTGATCGAGCGGCTGAAGGCGGGCAAGGTCTATGTGCCCGCCGAGGCGACGCGCGCGCTCGGGCATTTCTTCTCCAAGGAGAACCTATCCGCCCTCCGCGAAATGGCGCTTCGCCGCGCCGCCCAGAACGTCGATCGCAGCCTGGTGGCGCATCTCGACGCGCATGCGGTGGCGGGCACCTATGCCGGGGGCGAGCGGGTGCTGGTGGCGGTGAGCGAGCTGCCGGGCAGCGACGCGGTGGTGCGCGCCGCCAAGCGGCTGGCGGACGCGCTGCACGCGCCGTGGCAGGCGGTGCATATCGAGACGCCGCGCAGCGCCGGCTTCACGCCCGAGCAAAAGCGTCGGGTGGCCGACGCGCTGCGGCTCGCCGCCAGCCTTGGCGCGACGATCGCCAGCGTGCCGGCAGAGACGGTGGTGGAGGGGCTATTCACCCATATCGCCGGCGCGCGCACGACCCAGCTGGTGCTCGGCCGGTCGCGGCGGAGCTGGTGGTTCGAACTGCGCCACGGATCGGTGGTGGATGCGCTGGTCCGCCGGTCAGAGGGGCTGGCGGTGCATGTCATTCCGGCGGCGACAGCGGCGCCGGAGACGCGGGCGCCGCTGTCGCTGGGTGGCTGGCGGGGGCATACGCTGTCGGCCGGGCTGGTGGCGCTGACCACGTTGATCGCTGTGGCGGTGCAGCCGTGGCTGGGCACCGGCGCGATCGACCTGCTGTACCTGTTGCCTGTGATCCTCGCCTCGGTGCGGTTCGGGCATCGGCAGGGGATCGCGGCGGGGCTGCTATCGGGCCTCGCCTACAACTTCTTCTTTCTGAAGCCGCTCTACACCTTCACAATCGCCGATCCGCGCAGCGTATTGACGCTGGCGGTGCTGCTGTCGCTGGCGGTGTTCGTGGCGGGGCTGGCGGGGCGCCTCAGGATCCGCGCCTCGATCGGCGCGCGGAGCGCCGCGGAGAATGCGGCGGTGGCGGCGTTCGGGCAGGCGCTGGCGCGCTGTTCGGACTGGCAGACCACGGGCGAGACGGTGAGCGCCGAACTCTCCCGCGCACTCGACGCCTCGGTGCTGGTGCTCGCCGAGCGGGGCGGCTCGCTGGCGCGGGTCGCTTCCTGCCCCCCCGACAACTCGCCGTTCAACCCGGTCGATGCCGCCGCGGCCGAATGGGCCTGGTCGCGCGGCGAGGTCTCCGGACGCGACACGGGGACGCTGACCGCGGCGGACTGGCAGTTCCACCCGTTGGCGACGACGCTCGGCACGCTGGCGGTGGTGGCGATCGCGCGGCCCGATGGCGGCTCGCCGGTGCCCGCCACGCGCGCGACCCTGTTGTCCACCCTGCTGGGCCAGGCGGCGCTGGCGCACGAGAGGCTGCTGCTGGAGGACCAGTTGCGCGACATCCGCGTGCTGGAGGAGCGCGACCGATTGCGCTCGGCGCTGCTGTCGTCGATCGGGCACGACCTGCGCACGCCGCTCACCGCCGTGGCTGGGGCGATCGACGCGGTGGCGGTGCGGCACCCAGAGGAGGCGGCTATTCCATTGGCGCGGGCGGAACTGGCCCGGCTGCGACGTTTCCTCTCCAACCTGGTCGAGATGGTGCGCTTCGACACCGGCGCGGTCAGTCCCGAGATCGAGCCCACCGACCTGACCGATGCGGTCGCGGCGGCGGTGCACGACGTGCGCGACCTGCTGCCCGACGAGCGGGTCCGCTTTCGCGTACCGCCCGACCTGCCGCTGGTCCCGGCCGACGCCCGGCTGCTGCACCATGTGCTGCTCAACCTGCTGACCAACGCCGCGGTGCATGGCGCCGGCGTGGTGACGATCACCGGTGAGCGGACGCGGGACGCGGTGCGGCTGTCGGTGGCGGACGAAGGACCTGGTCTGCCACCCGGTGGCACCGACGCGCTGTTCGAGGCCTTTGCGCGGGGTACCGGCAGCGACGAGACCGGCGGGAGCGGACTGGGCCTCGCAATCGCGCGCAGCTTCGCGGGCGCGATGGACGTGACCGTGGTGGCGCGGGAGGGCGAGGCAGGCGGCGCGGTGTTCACGCTGGAGTTCGTGGTGACGCCGCTCGATCGAACGCCTGCGTAACGACGGCAACCTCGCCTCGACCGGCTCGTTTGCGAAGGCCGAGGATCGGAGTTCGCCGCATGGTTGCGTTGCGCGTCGCGCTCGTCATCGCCTGGATCGTGGCGCAGGTCGTCGGCGTCATTGTCGCGGCGGTGGTGACCCGGAACGGGGGCTATGCCACCGGCATGACGCTGCCGGCGGACGCGGCGCTCGTCGGGGTGCCGCCGCTGCTGGGCGCGGGCGGTCTGTGGCTGGCGGCACGACTGGCGCGGAGCCACGGCAGCGTCGCGGAAGGCTGGGTGCTGACATTGGCGCTGGGCCTGCTGATGGCGGCGACTGCGACCACCCTAGAGGCGCTCGCCTAGCAAAGGATGGAGCGATACAGGCGAAGGTAATCGTCGGCCATGCGTTCGACGCTGAAGCGGGTGGTGACATGGGCGCGGCAGGCGCTGCGATCGATCTCGCCGATCCGCGCGATGGCGGCGACGGCGCCGTCCAAGTCGTCGACCAGGAAGCCGGTAACCCCGTCGACGATCAGCTCGGCCATCGAGCCGCGGCGAAAGGCGATCACCGGCGTGCCGCAGGCCATTGCCTCGACCACCGACAGGCCGAATGGCTCGTCGAAGCCGATCAGGTGGAGCAAGGCGCGGGCGCTCCCCAACGCGCGGGTGCGGGCCTCGCCGCCGACCACGCCGAGGAAGCGGACGCGATCGCCGTCGATGAACGGTGCGACCTCGGTCTCATGATAGCGCTCGTCCTGAACTAGCCCGGCCATGGTGAGGCGGCGGCCGGCGGCGCGGGCGGCGCGGATCGCCTCGCCGGCGCCCTTGTCCGGGTGGATGCGGCCGAAGAACAGCAGATTGTCGCTGCCGACGGGATCGAAGGGGAAGTCGTCGAGCGGGATGCCGTGGTGGATCGTCGCGGCATAGGTGAGCGCGGGGTGGCGGTCGGCATCGCTGATCGAGACATAGTGCACGCAGTCGTCGTAGCGCTGGTAGACCGGCACGATCCGCTCCGACGAGAAGCCGTGGATGGTGGTGACCATCGGCGTGTCGATCAGGCGCGACCAGGCGAGCGGCATAAAATCCGCCTGGTTGTGGACGAGGTCGAACTCGGCCGCGCGCTCCATGCAATGCGCGATGTGCATCGCTTCCCACACCTTGGCGTCAAGGTGCGGCGGCTCCGAATAGCCGCGCGGCGCCACCGCCTCGAGCCGCCCGGCGGTATGCGAGTTGGCGGTGGCGAACAGGGTCACGTCCACCCCGCGTGCGACCAAAGCCTCGGTGAGCAAGCTGGTGACCAGTTCCCACGGGCCATAGCCGGTCGGCGGCGTCGGCCAGGAGATGGAGGAGAGCATTGCGATGCGCATCAGAGGCGCACCACCAAGCCCTCGTGCGGGCGGAGCGTGCCATCTAGCGGGCGGGCATCGAGGGTGGAGACCAGCAGGGTGCCGCGTGCATCGAGGCGACGGGGCTGCTGGCCCATGTTGAAGACGACCATGATCCGCTCGTCGCCGTGGCGACGCTCGAAGGCAAGCACCTCGTCGTCGGCGGGGAGCATCGTGAGGGTGCCGAGCGCCAGCGCGGGGTGGGCGCGGCGGGCGGCGAGCAGGCGGCGGGTGAGGTGGAGCATCGAGGCGGGATCGGCCTCTTGCGTGGCGACGTTGCGGGTCGGCCAGTCGGAATGAAGCGGCAGCCAGGGCTCGGCGGTGGTGAAGCCCGCGTTGGGGGAGGCGTCCCAGGCCATCGGCGTGCGCGAGCGGTCGCGGCCGAGGCCCTGGCCGGGCTGGCGCAGGTCCTGCGGGTCGCGGATGCGGTGGGGCGGGATGTCGACGCGGCCGATGCCGATCTCGTCGCCCTGGTAGAGCGTCGGCGTGCCGCGCAGGGTGAGCAGCAGCATCGCGGCGACGCGCGCCTGTGCCTCGCCGATCCGGGCGGTGATGCGGGGGGCGTCGTGACTGCCGATCACCCAGTTCGGCCAGCCGTGCGCGGGGATGGCGGCGTCATAGCCGGCGATCAGGTCCGCGAGCGTGTCGCGGTCCCAGGCATTCTCGATCAGCTCGAAGTTGAAGGGGAGGTGGACGCCTGGGGTCTCGGGCGTGCCGTACCAGCGCATCAGCCGGTCGCGCGGCAGGAAGATCTCGCCGATCAGCAGCCGGTCGCCATAATCGTCGGCGAGGCGGCGCATCGCGGCGGTGTGTTCGTGCGCTTCGGGCTGGTCAGTGCTATGGTGCTGGAGAAGGGTGAGCTTCTCGGCCATGCCCTCGCGCCAGTCCGGGTTCGCCGGATTGTCGGGCAGCCCTTCCGCCTTCACGATGTGCCAGAGCACGTCGATGCGGAAGCCGTCGACGCCGCGGTCGAGCCAGAAGCGCATGACCTGCGTCATCGCCTCCACCACCTCCGGGTTGCGCCAGTTGAGGTCGGCCTGTTCCCTGAGGAAGGTGTGCAGATAGTATTGGCCGGTGGCGGGGTCGAGCTCCCAGGCGGGGCCACCCATGTCGCTGACCCAATTGTTGGGGCGGCCGCCATTCGGAGCGGGATCGCGCCAGATGTACCAGTCGCGCTTCGGATTGGTGCGGCTGGCGCGGCTCTCGCGGAACCAGGGGTGCTCGGTGGAGCTGTGGTTGGGGACGAAATCGAGCAGCAACCTCAGCCCGCGCGCGTGGACCGCGGCGAGCAGGCGATCGAAGGCCGCCAGGTCGCCGAACAGCGGATCGACGCCGGTGTAATCGGCGACATCATAGCCGAAGTCCGCCATCGGCGAGGGGAAGATCGGCGATAGCCAGACCGCATCGACGCCGAGAGAGGCGATATGGTCGAGCCGTTGCTCGATCCCGGCGAGATCGCCGACGCCGTCACCGTCGCTATCCTGGAAGGAGCGGGGATAGACCTGGTAGATCACCCCGCGCTGCCACCAGGGGGCGTTTGACGAATCGTTCATGGGGGCGGGTGATGGCAGGGCTTAGCCGGCTCGTCACCTTCTGCTCCCCTCCCTGGAAGGGAGGGGCTGGGGGTGGGT
>NZ_JBELLZ010000083.1:0-15583 GCF_042096255.1 Sphingomonas sp.
GGTGACGCAGTCGGGGGGTTGTCCGGCCGGTTCGTTCTCGCTCCTTCGCGAAGAAACGATCGCGCGCGCACGCCAACCGCATTTGAATACGGTTGATGCTTCGTTCCTTCGGTGCCGCGGTCCTTGCCGCATTTGCCCTGACCGCCGCGACTTGGGTCGCGCCGGTGTCCACGGTCCAGGCCGCCGAGCTTGCGCAGGCCGCGCTTTCTCCGGCAGCCACGTCGTTGAAACCCCTGGCAACTGCTCCGGTTCCCGCAGCGCCGATTTCGGTCGCGCCCGTCGCCACCGCTATTCCGGCCGTCGAGGTCCCCGCCGCGGACATCCAGCCGGATGACGAGATTGTCTATCCCACCCTCGCCGCCGCCGTCGCCGCGCAGGACGTGACGGAGAGCGAGGATGAGGCGCTCCGCTGCCTCGCCACCACAATCTATTTCGAATCGAAAGGCGAGCCGCTCGCCGGCCAGCTGGCCGTCGCGCAGGTGGTGCTCAACCGCGTCGCCTCTGGCCGCTTCGGCCAGGGCGTGTGCGGCGTGGTGCTCAAGCGCGGCCAGTTCGGCTTCATCCGCGGTGGTCGCCTCCCCGCGGTGAACACCGCCAAGGCAACCTATCGCACCGCGCTCGCGGTCGCCAAGGTGGCGATGGCCGAGGCGTGGGACGGCGGCGAGGCCGAGCGCGCGCTATATTTCAACTCGCGCCCGATGGCGGGGCTCACCCGCATCGCCTCGATCGGCAACCACCTTTTCTATCGCTGATCTTTCCACGGTTCGCCTTCCGTTCTAGTGGGGCGTGATGCTGATGGCGCCCCGCTCGTGCGACGAACCGTCCCCCGCCTGCGCCGCCGACGTCGCGCGCGGCGTCACCCGCATGCTGCTCCGCCACGACCTCACCGCGATCGGCGAGGTGCCGCTTGACGGCGGGCGCCGTGCCGACCTGATGGCCCTCGATGCCAAGGGCGGCCTTGTCATCATCGAGATCAAGGTGTCGCGCGCCGACCTGCTCGGCGACGGCAAGTGGCGCGACTATCTGGGTCATTGCGACCGCTTTTTCTGGGCGCTGCCCGCCGGTTTCGACCTGTCGCCGCTCGACGGCGAGGCGTTCCTGCCCGAGCGCACCGGAGTGATCGTCGCCGACCGCTATGATGCGGAGATCGTCCGCCCCGCCGCGACTGTGCCGCTCGCGGCGCACGTCCGCCGCCGCTGCACCCTGGGCTTCGCCCGCCGTGCCGCCAGGCGGCTGGCCTATGCCGTCGATCCGGAGGGCGTGGCGCCGTTCGTCGCGCAGCCCTGAACTGCGGAAACTAGAACCGCGGCCCCGCCACCGCCTTGGCCGCACTCTTCGGCGTCTCGTCGATCAGCTTGGCGATCGCGGGCGAGCGGTCGTCGGCATGAGCATAGTCGCGCGCGGACATGCCAGCGACATTGTCGGTCTGGTCGGGATTGGCCTTCACCGCCAACAATGCGCGCACCAGCGCAAGGTCGCGCTTCTGCACCGCGCGGATCAGCGGCGTCTCGCCGCTCGCATTCGCCAAATTGGGGTTGGCGCGGGCGTTGGTGAGGACCGGGATCATGTCCACCTGGCCATATTGCACCGCGAGCAGCAGCGGCGTGTTGCCGCGCGCGTCGCGCAGGTTGGCGTCGGCGCCGCGCGACAGCAGATACTTCAGGTAGGTGAGGTCCTGGCGCTTGACCACGATGTGCAGCGCGCCCTCGCCACTGGAGATGTCCTTGGTATTGATGATCGTCTGCCCAGGCTCGTCGAGCATGTCGATCACCTCCTGCCCCTTGGCGCTCTTCACCGCCTCCAGGAATTTGTAGCCTTTCGACTGCCCTATCTGCGCGGATGCGGGAGTAATCAGGCTGGCGAAAACAAGGGTGGGGAGGAGAAGATTGCGCATGGGGGCAGGTCCGGTACGGATACGAGTTGCAGCCCGCCTGCTATCAGAGCAGGGCGGACGATGCCATGAACTTGCGCCTGCTTCCGTTTCTCGCTGCCGCGGCCCTGCTCGCCGCCTGCTCGCCGACAGCGCCGACGCCCGAAGAACCGCCGCTCGCCGGCGCACGGATCGGCGGGCCGTTCGCATTGGTCGACGAGGACGGACGCCCCCGCACCGACCGTGATTTCGCCGGCCGGTGGCGGGTAATGTACTTCGGCTATACCTTCTGTCCCGATGTCTGCCCGGTGGACATGCAAAACCTGGGGGCGGGGCTGAAGGCGCTGGAGAAGGCCGCGCCGCAGACTGCCGCCAAGGTAACCCCCGTGTTCGTCACCGTCGATCCCGAACGCGACACGCCCAAGGTGCTCAAAGAATTCACCGCGGCCTTCCACCCGCGCATGGTCGGCCTGACCGGCACGCCGCAGGCGATCGCCGCCGCGGCCGATGCTTACGGTGTCCCATTCTCCAAGGGCGAGACCAGCCCTGGGGGCGGCTATCTCGTAAGCCATGGCCGTTACGCCTATCTGATGGGCCCCGACGGCAAGCCGGTTGCGCTGGTCCCCACCGACCAGTCGCCCCAGGCGGTGGCCGAGACGCTGGCGAAATGGGTGAAATGAAGTTCTGGGAGCTGCCGCTGGAGAAGCTCGACCGCGCGCAATGGGAGGCCTTGTGCGACGGCTGCGGCAAGTGCTGCCTCCACAAAATGGAGGACGAGGAGACGGGGGAGCTCTACCCCACCAACGTCGCCTGCCGCCTGCTCGACCGGCGCACCGGCTTCTGCTCCAACTATCGTCATCGCCGCGCCTTCGTTTCCGAATGTGTGCGGCTGACCACGGGCAACGTGCGGGGCATCGACTGGCTGCCCTCCACCTGCGCCTACCGCCTGCGCGCCGAGGGGCAGCCGCTGCCGGATTGGCATTACCTGATCAGCGGCGACCGCGAGTCGGTGCACCGGGCGGGGGAGTCGGTGCGCGGGTGGACGGTGAACGAGGACGAGGCAGGCGACCTCGAACATCACATGGTCGATCGCGTGCTGTGAGCGACATCGAACTGGTGCGCCACCCGACCGCGCGCCGCATGCGGCTGGTGATCGATCCGCGCACCGGACGGGCGCGGCTGACCATTCCCAAGCGCGAGTCGGAGCGCAAGGCGCTGGCCTGGGCTGCCGAGCATGCGGCATGGCTGGCGGCGGAACGCGCCCGGCTGCCGCAGCCGCGGCCGTTCGCGGATGGCGCGGTGATCCCGTTCGGTGACGGCACGCTGACGATTGCCTGGACGCCGGGCACCTCGCGGCTCGTTCGGCTGGATGGCGACCGGCTGATCCTCTCCGGTCCGCCTGAGACCCTTGCCCGCCGCGTCGAGGCATGGCTCCGCCGCGTGGCGCTGCGTCTGCTGAGCGAGGATACTGCGCATTATGCGGCCCGCGCCGGCGTCACTGTCAGCAAGGTGGCGGTGGGGGATGCGATCGGCCGCTGGGGCAGTTGCGCCTCCACAGGGGTCATCCGCTACAGCTGGCGGCTGGTGATGGCTCCGGAAGCGGTGCGGCGCGCCACCGCGGCGCATGAGGTGGCGCACCGGTTGCACATGAACCATTCCCGCGCCTTCCACGCGGCGGTCGAGGCGCTCTACGGCCGCGCCCCCGATGCGGAACGGGCCTGGCTGCGCGCCAACGGTGCCGCGCTCCACTGGATCGGCCGCGCCGCTCAGTAGAGATTGTCGCGATAATCCTTGTCGAGCCCGGCCTGCACCAGCGCGCTGGCGCCGGGCACCGCCAGGCTGGCGCGCGCGAGCATCGCTGCGGCACCCGCGGTCTTGTTGAGCTTGATATGCTCGACGAACAGCTTGGCGGCGTTGATCTCGCTGCCGTCCACTACCGGCCACAGTTCGCGCAGCGCGGCGCTCTCCTGTAGCTCCAGCGAGTCCACCGCCACGCCGATCGCCAGCTGCGGCGTGCGGCCCCGCACCGCAAAGCGCTCGCGCGCCGCGGCGTCCGTGATCAGCCGCGCCACACCACGCACCAGCGCGACACGGGTGGCGCCGGGCACCAGCAGCGCCAGCGCGACGCGCGGCTGCCCCACGATGTTGCGAAAGCTGTCGATCCGCTTGTTGCCGGGCCGGTCGACGAACCAGAGTGTGTCGCCGTCGAGCTGCGCCATGCACCCGGCCGGATCGCCCTTGGGGCTGACGTCCGCCGCGCCCCTGAGGGAGGTCGTGCCCAGCGCGAGGAAGCGGCTTGCTGCGATGAATTCGGCGGCGTCCTCGGGTGCGGTCACCGGCGTCGCCTGCCAGAACCCCGAGCGGATCATCGCCTTGGCGCAATGGCCGTAGCATTCGCCTACCGCGACACGCAGCATCGTGCCGTCGTCGCTCTCGACCCGGCCGTTGACGCGCAATGTTTCGCCCACGCCGGGCAGGAGGAACAGGCCGCCGAACGGCGCGCCCGGCGCCGTGCATATCGCACTGTCGAAGGCGGCGAGCGGTACCCGCAAGGTCGCGGCATCGCCATCGATGAAACCGGGCGCGCCGCCGGCGAGCGCCATGGCCGCATCGCCGATCCCAGCGAACAGCACCGGCGACTCGGCGATCCACCGCAACGCGCCGGCATCGAGGTAATCGATTACCTTGAGATGCATGGCCGGCGGCGTCAGCCCCAGCACGCTCTCCAGCGCCTCCACGGAATCAACCAGCATGGCGAACCTCCCGGCCCGAACCTACGCCAGTTGCGACCGATTCGCAACTATCCGGAATTGCGCAGCGCGGTCGCGATGGCGTTGATCGAGAGGAGAATGCCCTGGCGCACCCGCGCGTCCTCTTCGCCCGCGCGGTGGCGCTTGAGCAGCTCGATCTGGAGGAGATTGAGCGGCTCGATATAGGGGAGGCGCAGCCGGATCGAGGCGTCGAGCTTGGGATGGCGCTCCAGCAGGCGGGACTGGCCGGATGCATCGAGCAGGCCGTCGCGGGTGCGGGTCCAGCCTTCGCGGATCGTATCGAAGATGCCGTGCAGATCGGGCTCGACCAGCTCGGCATAGCGTGCGGCGATCTCCATGTCGGACTTGGCCAGCACCATCTCCATGTTCGCCAGCGTCGCGGCGAACAGCGGCCAGCCTTCCGCCATCTCGCGCAGCAGCGCCTTGTCCTCGAACCCGGCGAGCGCATGGCCGACGCCGTACCAGCCTGGCAGCATCACCCGTGCCTGCGCCCAGCTGAACACCCAGGGAATGGCGCGCAGGTCCTCGATCGCGTCCGATTTCTTGCGGCTTGCCGGACGGCTGCCGATCTTGAGATCGGCGATCTCGGCGATCGGCGTCATCTGGCGGAAGAAGGTGCGAAAGCCTTCGGTACCATAGACGAGGTCGCGATAGGCACGGAACGCGGCGTCGGACAGCCGGTCCATCGCGCCCGCGAACGCCTCGTTCTCGGCATTGGAAAGCTGCGGCGGCTCCAGGCTGGCGAGCAACGTCGCCGAGGCCATGGCCTCCAGATTGGTCATCGCGCTCTCGCGCGTGCCATATTTGCCCGCGATCACCTCGCCCTGTTCGGTGATGCGGATGCGGCCCTGCACTGTGCCGGGTGGCTGCGCGCGGATCGCCGCAAAGGACGACCCGCCGCCGCGCCCCACCGCGCCGCCGCGGCCGTGGAACAGCTGCATCCCCACGCCCGCCGCTTCGAACACCGGCTTCAAGGCAGTCGACGCCTTCGACAGCTGCCAGGTGGAGGTGAGATAGCCGCCGTCCTTGTTGGAGTCCGAATAGCCGATCATCACCTCCTGGTGGCCGCGCGCAGTGGCGATGGCGGCGACCTCGGGCAGCGCGAACCAGTCGCGCATGATCGCAGGCGCCGCCTCCAGATCCTCGATCGTCTCGAACAGCGGCACCGCCATGATCGCCGCCGTGGCAGGCTCGCCGGGGCGATAGAGACCGACCTCCTTGAGCAGCAGGTGGACCTCCAGCAGGTCGCTCACTGACTTGGCCATGGAAACGATATACTGGCGGATGCACGCGGGGCCGTAGGCGGCATGCGCCTCCGCCGCGGCGCGGACGATTGCCAGTTCGCTCGCGGTCTCCTCGGACAGGTCGACAAACGGCCCGGTCAAGGGACGCGGGCTGGCGAGTTCGGCGCGCAGCAGCTCCACGCGCGCAGCCTCGTCGCGCGCGGCGTAATCGTCGCACACGCCTGCCTTGGCGAGCAGCTCGGCCACCACCCGCTCGTGCACCGCGGAGTTCTGGCGGAGGTCGAGCGTGGCGAGATGGAAACCGAACACTTCCACCGCGCGGATCAGCCGGCCGAGTGCGCCGCCGCTGGCGAGCAGGCCTCCGCCGTCGGCGGCGAGCGGACGCGCGATGGCGAGGAGATCGGCCCGCAGCGCGCCGGGATCGGCATAGGGCGCTCCCGAAAGGCGGCCGGGCCGCGGCGCGGGCTTGCCGGTCAGCGCCCGGTGGGTGGCGGCGAGTCGCGCGTAGATGCCGGAAATGGCGCGGCGATAAGGCTCGTCGCTGCGGCTTTCCGCATCGTCCCCGCTTGCCTCGGCCAGGGCCTGCACTGCCTCGTCCACCAGAGTATGGTTCGCCGAGATCGACAGCTCGGCGCCCAAGGCGTGGAGCTCGTCGAGATAATAACCCAGCACCGCCTCCGCCGCGCGTGCCAGCGCGGTACGCAGCGACTCGGCGACCACGAAGGGGTTGCCGTCGCGATCCCCGCCGATCCAGGTCCCCGGCCGGAGGAACGCAGGCACCCGCGCGCCGAACGCCCGGTCCCAGCGCTGGTAGAGCGCCGGCACCACCGGCAGGAACACGTCGCGCAGGTAGCTGAGCGCGGTCTCCACCTCGTCGGTGACGTACAGCCGCTCGCGCCGCAGCACCCGCGTCTGCCACAGCAGCGCGACCTGCCGGGTGATCGCCTCGTCGACATCGTCGCCATCGGGCGTCGACTCCCGCCCGCGATCGCGCATCGCCATCAGCTCGGCGATGCGGTTGCGGTGGTCGATCATCGACTTGCGGCGCACCTCGGTAGGATGGGCGGTGAGCACGGGGGCGACCAGCGCCTGTTCCAACAGCGCGCTCACCGCCGCGGTGTCGATCCCCTCGCCGGTAAGCCGTTCCAGTGCCGCCGCGACGTCGGCGCCTTCCTCGGCGGCGATCCCCTGCCGGTCTTCGGCCAGATTGGCGAGCATCGAGAACAGCATGAAGCCGCGCACGAAATCGAGCGTCTCGTCGAGCGACAGCGTTTCCAGATGCGGATCGGGCGCGGAGCCGTTGCCGCGGTGCCGCTCGACCGAGGCGGAGCGGATCGCCTCCGTCCGCTCGAACAGTCGCTCGCCGCCATAGGCGCGGATCACATCGCCGAGGATGCGGCCAAGGTAGCGGATGTCCGGATTGTTGGTGATCGGTGGCAGCGTGGTCATGTGCGGATGCTGCGCTGCGGCAAGAGGCAGGTCAAGCCACGTGCAAGGTTGTAACACGGCTGATCGCCGACACGCACCGGAATGGCGCGATTTTGGTTGCTGACGTTACGGACTTGCCCGATCCCCTCCGTCTTCCATGCGAAGGAGCCGAGCATGAGCAAAGTGGTGAAAAGGGGTCGCGACGGACAGGACGGGACTTTGGACAATCCCGTCGGACAGCAGGGCGGGCTTGCCGTTGCCCGCAACTTGGCCGGAGACAATGCTGTGGAAACAGCGCGCGCCATCGGCGGCGCGGGCGGTGACGGTGCGCGCGGCGGCAACGGCGGCAGGGGCGGGGCGGCCATGGCAGAGACCCGGCTGGATGCGACCGGCGTGGAGCTTATCGGTCAGGCGTTCGCAATCGGCGGCACGGGCGGCGACAACCGCGGTGACGGCAATGGCGGTGACGGCGGCTGGGTCCGTTCGGCTACCGCGGCCGCCTACAACCAGGGCGGCGGCATCGCGCAGGCCGGCGCATTCGGTCGCGGCGGAGCGGGCGGCGTCGGTTCGGGTGCGGGCAACTCCGGCGGTGACGGCGGCGCGGTGCAGTCCGTCTCGTCCTTTGCGGTCAGCTACGGCGGCACGATCGCGCTGGCCAAGACGATTGCCCAGGGCGGTGATGGCGGCAACGGCATCAAGCGCGCGGACGGCGGGCAGGGCGCCGATGCGCGGCTCGTCGACGCCACCATCTCCTATACTGTCGGCGGCAACGCCATCCACGACCAGCAGGCGTTCGGCGGCAAGGGCGGGAACAGCGCCGGCGGGCAAGCGGGCGACGGCGGCGACGCGGTCAACCGGCTGACGGTGGACGACATCGCGGTGCCGCTGCGCAGCGCCCGGGTCGACACCTTCATGCTCGCGCTCGGCGGCAACGGCGGCAACGCGACCGGCGCCGGGATCGCGGGTGACGGCGGGTCGGGCTATGCCGCGCTCTCGTTGCGCGCGGTGACGCAGAGCTTCCTGGTCCAGGCGGCGGGCGGCAATGGCGGCGATGGCGCCAACGGCGGCGGACGCGGCGGCGATGCGTCGTTCGACGTGTCGGGCGACGCGCTGCAGCGCGTGGCGGTCAACGGCGAGGCCTATGGCGGCGATGGCGGCGATGCCACGGTCGCCGGCAACGGCGGTGATGGCGGCCGGGTGCTCGCCTCTACCGCTTATGGTATCGGGCGGCAGTCGCTCTGCACCACCAGCGCCGACGCGTTCGGCGGGCATGGCGGCGACGGGCGTGGTGCCGGCTTCTCGGGCGGCCACGGCGCCGACGTCGGCGCAGGGCTGCGCTCCGAGATCGTCGCAGTCGCCGCGGCGGGCGTGTTCATCAACTCGGGCGCCTATCTGCGCGGCACCGGCGGCAATGGCGGCGCCGGGCTTGAGGGCGCCGACGGCGGGAGCGGCGGCGATGTCGTGCTGTCCAACCAAGTGTTCGGCACCAGCAACGGGTCGCTCCAGCTCGATCAGGTCGCGATCGCAGGCCAGGGCGGCGCGGCGACCGGCGGCGGCAACGGCGGTGCCGGTGGCCATGCCGAGGCGGTGCTCGAACGCGACTATTCCGCAGTGACCGCGGGCAGCCTCGACGCGGTCAGCGCCTCTTATGGCGGTACCGGCGGCGCGGCGCAGGGCAGGGGCGCGCTCGCGGGCGCGGCCGGCGATGCAGTCGCGACCATGATCCTCAACGGCGGCGTCAGCACTGCCGCGCGCAGCTTCGCGGTGGGCGGCTTCGGCGGCGATGCGCTCGACGGCGCCACGGTCGTCAACGGCGGCACCGGCACCGCGCGCACTTTGGTGAAGGCGGTCGGCATCGCCGACGGCAGCCTTCAGGCCAATGGCGGCAATGGCGGCAACGTCTTCAACGGCACCGGCGAGGCGGGCGCGGGCGGCGTCGCCAGCGGCAGCGTCCGGTCCTACGGCACCACCAACGCGCTTACCGACGTGCAGCTCTATTCGGGCAATGGCGGCACCGCATCGGGTGTGGGCGCCACCGGCGGGCGCGGCGCCGCGGTCGGCGCGTATGAGGCGTTCGCCAGCGGCTATGACATCGTCAACGTCCAACTGATCGCCCAGGCGGGCAGCGGCGGCGACGGTTTCGGCGGCGCCAATGGCGGCCGCGGCGCGGACGTGACGCTAGTCGACGCGGTGCAGGGGATCGCGCATGGCGGCGACCTGTCGCTGATCCAGGCGGCCTATGCTGGCAACGGTGGTGGCAGCGAGGGCGGCGTCGCGGCGGACGGCAGCGATGCCGTGTCGACTCTCCACTATGATGCGGCGGCGACAGAGATCGCCGATGCCTCGGTGACCCTGCTCGCTTACGCCGCGGGCGGCTCGGGCGGATCGCAGTTCGGGGCGGTCGGCGTGCCCGGTGTTGGCGGCAACGGCGGCGACGGCATCGCCACCCTGTTCGCCAGCTCGGACGCGGAGACCGTGCTCAATGCCGATTCGATTGCCTGGTCCGGTGCGGCGGGGAACGCGACCACGGTTGGGCTGGGTGGCAACGCTATCGCGCAGACGGTGGCGAGCGGCGTCGAAGTCCACGCCTCGGCCTCGGCGGTCGTCCTCACCCAGGGGGGCAGCTCGGGTCTCGGCTCGGCCTATGTCTCCGCCGACGGGTCAAGCGGCGAAGCGGTGGCGGCGGTCACCCTGCGACCGGCGCTGTTCGGGGGTGGCGCCACTGCGATCGGCACGATCTCCTCGACGCTGATCGGCGAGGCCAGTACGGTGGCGGTGGTCGGCAGTGCGGGCAAAATCGCGGCAGCGACGCCAGCGGATTCGGCGATGGTCATCGCCACCGATCTGCCGCCCGCCACGCTGGCCAGCCTTTACGCGGGGGAGACCGAGGTGGAGACGGCGTTCACCGCCGACACCGCCGAGGGGATCGCCTATGGCGGCGTGTCGCTGGTCCATGCCGGCGGCGCGGGCCCGCAGACGGTGAGCGGAACGCTTCAGGTCCAACTGTCCACCTTCTCGCTGCTCGACGGCCTCGGCGATGCCACCGTGGGGCTGCTCGGCGGTGATGCGCTGGGCGGCGGGTTCGAATCGCTGCGCTTCGAGGTGTTTGCCGGAAGTGCCGACTTCGTCACGCTGTTCGACCGTGCGTTCGGCCGCGAGGTCAATGCCGAGGAGTTCTTCGACGACAATGCTTTCGATCTCGGCGACCTCAGCCCTTACAGCGAGTTCGGCAACGTCATTCTCAACATCCGCATCACCGCCGTGCTGGCGGAAGAGGGCGACGGCTTCTCGGCCGACTTCCTGTTCGCGGACATCGGCGGCTCGGGCGGGGGCGACGAGCCGATCGGGCCGTTCTTCGGCGCACAGGAGGTGCTGCCGCCACTGCCGGCGGACCTGATGCTCGCCTGACGAAAGGACGGGTCCGCTTCCGGGCGGGCCCGTCAGCCGTTGCCGCGACTCAACCGTTGCCGAGGGCGACGATGTGGTCGAACACCGCGGGATGCAGCGGCTTGGTGAAGGCGCAGCCGTAGCGGTACTTGTCGCGCCAGGCGACCACCGCTTCCAGGGCGGCGAGCCCCGGGAGCGTCAGCCACACGGTGGTGCCCGGCCAGAGCGTGAAGCTGGTCTGCGCGCGGAAGCCGGTTGTGGACAGGTCCACGACCTCGATCTCGAACCGGGTCGTGCCGCGATCGCGCAGGTGCGCCCGCATCTTCACCGACTTGCGAAGCGCGCGGCGATGGTCCTCGCCTTCACCTGGGGTCGGGAGCGGTACGGCCTGGTCCATGCGCGCGGTCATGCGCGTGGATCGGTTACTTTTCGGCTAAAGCGCCACTTGAAACGGGTGCGCGCACCCCGGCACGGCCGCGCCGCTTGAGTTCGGCCTTCAGCGCCTCCGGTTTCGGCGCGATCAGGAAGCCGAAGCTCAGCCCATCCTCCTTGGTTTCCACCGCATGGTGCAACCGGTGCGCCTGGACGATGCGCTTCATGTAGCGCGACTTGGGCAGGAAGCGGGTCCGCACCCGCTCGTGCACGATGACGTCGTGAAAGCCGAAGTAGATTGCGCCATAAGCGGCGATGCCCGCACCGATCCACGCCCAGCCTTGCCACCAGCCCGCCTGCGTGCCGCCCCAGAGCAGCCCGATCGAGGGGATGGCGAAAATCACGCCATAGAGGTCGTTGAGCTCCCACTTGCCGTTGCGCGGGCGATGGTGGCTGGCATGGAGGAACCATCCCGGCCCGTGCATCACCCAGCGGTGCATGCCATAGGCGAACGCCTCCATCCCGGCGACGGTGAGCAGGAACAGGACAAGGCCGGCGAGCCAGTGCATGCGCAGGGATATAGCGCCACCGCCGCGCCGTCGCTACGTTGCACCGCATCATGACCGAAGAGCTTCGTACCGCCGCACTGGTATCCAAGGCCTGGCCCTATGAGGAGGCGCGCAAGCTGCTGAAGCGCTGGCCGGAGGGCAAGCCCGGCGGAGAGGCGATCATCTTCGAGACCGGCTACGGCCCCTCGGGCCTGCCGCACATCGGCACGTTCAACGAAGTGCTGCGCACCACCATGGTGCGCAACGCCTTTGCCGCGCTGTCCGACCAGCCGACGCGGCTGATCGCGTTCAGCGACGACATGGACGGGCTGCGCAAGGTGCCCGATAACGTGCCCAACGGCGACATGCTGCGCGCGCACCTCGGCAAGCCGCTCAGCCGCATCCCCGATCCGTTCGGCACGCACGAAAGCTTCGCCGCGCACAACAACGCGCGACTGTGCGCCTTCCTTGACCGCTATGGCTTCGACTACGAGTTCGCCTCGTCGACGGAGTATTACGCTTCGGGCCGCTTCGACGACGCGCTCAAGGGCGTGCTCAGGCACTACGATGCGATCATGGCGGTGATGCTGCCGACTTTGGGCGGCGAGCGCCGCGCGACCTACTCGCCCGTCCTGCCGGTCAGCCCGACCAGCGGCATCGTCCTCCAGGTGCCGGTCGAGGTGGTCGATGCCGAGGCCGGCATCATCGCCTTCGAGGATGAGGGGCAAAGGATCGAGCAGTCGATCCTCGGCGGCAAGGCCAAGCTCCAGTGGAAGCCCGATTGGGGCATGCGCTGGGCGGCGCTGGGCGTCGACTATGAGATGCACGGCAAGGACCTGATCGATTCCTCCGCGCTGGGCGGGCGAATCTGCCAGATCCTCGGGGGCCGCAAGCCCGAGACGCTGGTCTATGAGCTATTCCTCGACGAGAAGGGCGAGAAGATCAGCAAGTCCAAGGGCAATGGCCTCAGCCTCGACGACTGGCTGACCTATGGCCCCGAGGAATCGGTCGCCTTCTACGCGTACCGCGAGCCGAAGAAGGCCAAGCAGCTCCACATGGGCGTGATCCCACGCGCGGTGGACGAATATTGGCAGTTCCGCGGCAATTATGCCGGACAGGCGGTCAAGGAGCGACTCGGCAACCCCGTTCACCACATCCATAACGGGGTGCTGCCGCCGGGCGAGATGCCGGTCACGTTTGGCCTGCTGCTCAACCTCGTCGGGGTGATGGGTGAGGCGTCGAAGGAGCAGGTCTGGGGCTATCTGTCGAACTATGTCGCCGACGCCTCGGCGGAGCGCTATCCTGAACTCGATCGGCTGATCGGCTATGCGCTCGCCTATCACCGCGATTTCGTCGCGCCGACTCTCCAGCGCCGGGCGCCCGAAGGGGTGGAGGTGGCGGCGCTCCAGCGGCTCGATGCCGAACTCGCCGCGCTGCCCGCGGACGCCAGCGCCGAGGACATCCAGAACATCGTCTATGAGATCGGCAAGACGGGAGCCTTCGCCGAGCTGCGCGACTGGTTCCGCGCGCTCTACGAAACGCTGCTCGGCTCCTCGCAGGGCCCGCGCATGGGCAGCTTCATCCGGCTTTACGGGGTTCCCAACAGCCGCAGGCTGATCGCCGAGGCGCTGACGCGCTAGCGGCGGTCAAGCGTAGGCGAAGCCGCCCTTCGCATAGGTGCCGCCCTCGCCGGCGAGCAGCTGCAGCCGGCGGCGGACGTTTGCCGCCATCAGATTGACGTAGATCCGGCACGTCTCGTTGAGCCGGTCGGCCTCGTCGGCAAGCTGGCGCAGCTCGGGGCCGGCAGGGCCGTCGCCCAGGCGGCGGACATCCTCGATCGCGGCAAGCTTGGCGCCGGTGGCACGCTCCAACCCGGCGACGTCGTTGGACTTGAGCGCGGCGATCTCCGCATGGAGGGCCTCGATCACCGCGACCAGCGCGTCACGCCTGTTCATTGTGCATCCACTCGTACCTGAGGGCGATCAGCTGATCGGCGATCTTGGCGGGCGAGATGGGGAACTGCCCGCTCTCCACCGCGGCCTTGATCCGCCGCACCCGCTCCACATCCACGGGCGGCTCGGCGGAAAGCTGCTTGGCGACGGTGGTGGTCGGGGCCGTACCGGGCTGGGCGGGGGTCGCCACCGCCGGCGCGGCTTCGATCCGCGACACCTTCGCTGGCGCCGAAACGCCTGCTTTTCCAAGGGTTGATCCGATTGCGTCTACCATGACCCGCGTATCCCGTCGCCGCCTCCACACAGGGAAACGGCCGCGACACGCGCAGGTTTAGCATTTTCTTCACTCGGCAAATCCGGGCAGGGTGGCGCGGCCGGGCTCGATCGCCACCGCCTGGACCGGGCCCTTGGCCCCTTCCACCTTGATCGCCACGCGCGCGCCCGACGCGGCGTCGCCCATCGCCACGCCCTCGCGGGTGATCGAGAAGCCGGCATTGCCTGCCTCAATCGTCACCGGATCGCCGCGGCGGATCACCGGCGCGGCGGCGACGGGACGCATCGGCGCAGCGGCCATCGCTGCGGAACGCGCCGCGTCGAGCACCACCGGGACGTAGATCTTCCACTCCGGCCCCAGGCAGCTGATCACCACCGCGTCATGCGCCTCGGTGCGCCAGTTCACCGACACGGTGGCGCATTGCGCCAGCTTGAGCCGCGTATCGACGGGCGCGCGCGCGCCGCCGGGTACACCGACCGGCCGGCCGGTGAAGGCGGCGACCGCGCGGTCGAGACCGGCCACATCCTGGAATGGCGCCGCCGCGGCGGGCGCGGCGATCAGGAGGAGAGCGGGAAGGTAGCGGATCATGATCTATCTCGGTTCGGTGAAGGCGAGGGTGACGACCACCTGGCGGCGGCCCGGGCGGGCGGTGGTGACGGTCATGCGGCCGGGCGCCACCTCGGCGAGCGCCGCGGCGACGGCGCGCGCGCGGTCGGCGGCGAGCACCGCGCCGCTGCGGGTGAGCGGATCGACGTCGTTGGCGCTGCCGTCCACCGATCCGGCGACGCGCAGCGACACGCGCGGATCGGCCAGCGCCGCCCGCGCCCAGGCGACCAGCCCGGCGGGCGCGGCGGGCAGCGCCGCAGAGCCCGGCGCGAAGTTCATCATCCCCGCGGCGGCGACCGGGATCGGCTCCTCGACGGGCTTGGCGCCGAAGCCTTCGCGCAAGCCCTCCGCGAGCGCGCGGCGATCGAGCTGGGTCGCCTGGACGAGCACCAGGAAACCGACCAGCAGCAGCGCCAGATCGGCGAGCGTGATCAGCCACAAGGGCCGCGCGGGCGCAAAGGCGGGAAAGTCGTCGGTCATGCCAGCGCGACCTGCGGCAAGAAGTGCACCGGCCTGGGCGCCTCGCGCGCGGCCAATGTCGCCAGCGGCGTGACCAGGCGCTGGCGCTCGAACGCTTCCGCGCGGGCGGCGGCGCGCAGACGCGTTGCGATCGGCTGGGCGACGAGGTTGGCGATCAGCGCGCCGTAGAGCGTGGCGAGCAAGGCCACCGCCATCGCACCGCCGATCGCCTGCGGGTCGGTCATCCGCGTGAACATCGCGACCAGGCCGACGAGCGTGCCGACCATGCCCATCGCCGGCGCGGCCTCGGCGGCGCCCGCCCACACCTCGGCGGCGGCGACATGCCGCTCGATGCGGGCGCGGCGTCGATCGTCGAGCCGGCGGGTTACCGCGATCGCATCGGCGCCATCAACGATGTCCGCCACCGCCGCGGCGAGATCGGGATCGGTGATCACCGACCGATCGAGCGCGATTGTGCCGTGCCGCCGCGCGATCCGGGCGAGCGCGGACACCTGCTCCAGCAGCGGCTCGGCGGAGAATGGGCTCTGCGCCAACGTCGGCAGCGCGGCGAGCGCGCGGCCGATATCGCGCAAGGACGCGCGCAGCAAAGTCGCGAGCAAGGTGCCGCCACCGACGATGGCGAGCGCAATGGGATCGAGGAACGTGCCGGCG
>NZ_JBELLZ010000084.1:0-15570 GCF_042096255.1 Sphingomonas sp.
GACCTGCTCGGCCAGCGCGCGGTCCGCCTCCTCACCAACAATCCCGCCAAGGTGGCGGGGCTGGAGGCGCATGGCGTCGAAGTGGTCGAGCGGGTGCCGCATCACCTGCCGCCCAACCCCCACAACGAACGCTATCTCGCCACCAAGCGTGACCGCACCGGCCACCAGCTGTGAGCGTTGGGGCTTGCCTTTAGGCGCCGGCTCGGCTCGAACCGCCGCCATGCAAGGGGAAGAGCTGTTCCGGTCCGACAACCTGGTGGTGCGCCGGGTGCGGGGCACCGGCGCGCGGGTGCCGGCCACCTGCTTCGTGACCTTCGGCTCCTATACGGTCGAATATGACCTGGAGCGGCAGGGCTTCGGCGAGGATTTCCTGCGCGACGAGGGGATCGACACGATCCACGTCCTCAACCGCGACAACCAATGGTACCAATATCCCGAGATGCCCGAGGCGCTGGCCGCGATCGCGGCGGCGACCGCGAAGGTGCCGCGGGTGTTCACCTATGGCTCCAGCATGGGCGGCTATGCGGCGCTGCGCTTCGCCCGCGCGTTCGG
Organism: Sphingomonas sp.; assembly: GCF_042096255.1. Classification (GTDB taxonomy): domain Bacteria; phylum Pseudomonadota; class Alphaproteobacteria; order Sphingomonadales; family Sphingomonadaceae; genus Sphingomonas. Next base: position 553 of record NZ_JBELLZ010000084.1, read on the forward strand.
CGCGCGCACCGCGATCGCGATCTCGCCGCAATATTCGCTCGACCCGCGGGTGGTGCCGTTCGAGACACGCTGGCAGGCGGACCTGGCGCGGATCACCTTCCGCGAGGGGGACTATGAGGCGCCCGCCCGGCAGATCCTGTTCTACGATCCGCGGCTGCGCGTGGATGCCCAGCACGTCCGCCTGTTCGAGGCGGGCGGGCAGGAGACGGTGATGGTCGGCGTGCCGCATGCGGGCCATCCGGTCGGCCCGCTGCTGGTGGAGACCGGCGCGTTGCAGGAGGCGATCCGCGCGATCGTGACGGGCAGCTTCACGCCATCAGTGGTGCAGCGCGCGGTACGCGAACGCCGGGCACGGTCGCAGCACCATTTCTTCATGCTGTCGCGCCGCGCCGCCGGGCGCCGGCCCGATCTCAGGATCGGGCTGCTGCGCCGCGCCGCCGAGATCGAGCCGGAGTCGCACATCCTCAGCGAACTCGCCCAGGCGCTCGATCAGAAGGGCGCGCATGACGAGGCCGGGCCGCTGCACGAGGAGGCGATCCGCAAGGTCCCCGGCAACGTGCGCGCGCGCATCTTCCACGCCGCGCACCTGGAGGCGGTGGGCCGGCGCAGCGAGGGCGCGGCGGTGCTGCGCGCGGCGCTTTCCGGCCAAAGCGGATCGGTGATGCTGATGGGCCGTGTGCTCCAGATGCGCATGGCGTTGCGGCGCTGGCACCTGGGCGCGGTCGATGCCGCGTTCGAGCGCATGGTCGAGCGCACGCGCCACCACCCCGGCTATGGCCGAGTCACCCGCTGGCTGGGGCGGCGGGTGACGTGAGCCGGCGGGGTCGCCGCCGGCCCACTTTCCACTTTGCTCCACTCGACCTTCACTACACCCGTTCACCCTGAGCGAAGTCGAAGGGCAAGCGCGGCGCTGCGCAAGGTGCTTCGACTGGCGCGCAGCGCCAGCCTGTCCTGAGCGTGACTGCCGCAGGCAGGCAGTCGAAGGGCTCAGCACGAACGGATCAGGTCGGTTGAAGGCCGTTCGGGTCCTCAGAGCAGGAAGTCGGTTGCCGCGATGCCGTGCTGGCTGACCACGTCGAACGAAAAGTCTGCCACCGCGTCGTGGTTGGTGTCCGCCTCCACGGTGTAGAGGTTGTCGCCGCGGGCCGTGATGCGCAGCTGATAGTCGGGCGAGCCGCTGTTGAAGGCCTCCTCGCCGATGAAGGTGAAGGCCTGATTGCCCTTGAGCAACTTGTCCGGATCGATCTTGCTGAGGTCGATCGAGTCGCCCTCGGTCGCGTCGAAGTCGGTGATGATGTCGGTCACGTCGGCGCGGTGGCTGAACTCGGCCAGCGAATACATCCGGAACTGGTCGGCACCCGCGCCCCCGGTCATGATGTCGGCGCCCACGCCGCCCTCGATCAGGTCGTCACCGGCGCCGCCCGCCAGCGTGTCGCTGCCGCGCCCGCCGTAGATCGTGTCGTTGGCCGCGCCGGTCTGGATCACGTCCGCGCCGTCGCCCAGCGACATCCAGAACTTCTCGAAGCTGGTCAGCGAGAAGATGTTGCTGCTGATGCTGCCATCCTCCGCGACGATGAGCCGCAACGGGCTGTCGCCGGGCAAGCCGCCATATTCGAGCGTGTCGACGCCGGCGCCGCCGTCGAGGCGGATCCGCCGCTCGCCGAGGTCCGCCTCGTTCGAGACATAAACGGTGTCATCGCCGGCGGTCAGCATCACGTCCAGCGCCTCGATCCCCTGATATTCGACCCAGTTGCGCCCGGCGCCCGAGATCACGCCGCCCATCGTGCCGTCCGCCTCGATGATGATCGTGCTGTCCCACTTGCTGGAGGCGAAGCGCGAATAGTCGATGCGCAGGGTGTCGAAGCCCGCCCCGGCCTGCACCGCATCATGGCCGATCAGCGGCACGAACAGGTCGTCGGCGTCGGTGCCGACCAGGTCGTCGTCGCCCTTGGTACCCTTGTAGATCATGTCAGGTCTCCCGGTGGTTCGGGAACCCAATGATCCTTTCTCCGCGCGGCTTCAGCAGCACCGCGACCGGAGCGACGGACGTGCGACGGACGGGTCTAGCGCGTTTCGGGCACCGGGGTCAGCGCCCGCCCCGTCCCGAAGAAGGCGAGCAGGTTCTCCGCGACCAGCCGGCCCATCGCCGCGCGGGTATACTCGGTGGCGGAGCCGACATGCGGCAGCACCACGACATTGGGCAGCGCCAACAGCGCCGCGGGGACCTCCGGCTCGTCGGCGAACACGTCCAGCCCCGCGGCGAGCAAGGCGCCCTCCTCCAGCACGCGGATCAGCGCGGGCTGATCGACCACGCTGCCGCGCGCGACGTTGACGAACACGCCCTCGGGCCCCAGCGCGCGCAGCACCGCCTCGTCGACGATATGGCGGGTGCCCGCGCCGCCCGGCAGGATCGCCACCAGCACGTCGCACGCCTCGGCCAGCGCCCGCGGCGTCGGGTGCCACGGATAGGCGACGCCCTCTTGCCGGTGGCGACCGTGATAGGCGATCGCGACATCGAACCCGTCCAATCGCCGCGCGATCGCCTTGCCGATCGCGCCCAGCCCGAGGATGCCGATGCGCCGGCCGCGCAAGGTGGGGGACAGCGGGAAGGCGCCGTCCTGCCAGCCCCCGTCACGCACGAATCGGTCGGCCTGGGGCAGCCGGCGGACCGTTGCGAGCAGCAGCGCCACCGCCAGGTCCGCCACCTCGCCGTCGAGCACGCCCGGCGTGTTGGTGACGACGATCCCGCGCTTCGATGCCGCGACCGCGTCGACATTGTCGTAACCGACGCCGAAGCTCGCCACGATGCGCAGCGCGGGCAGCCGCGCGAACAGCGCCTCGCCGGTCGATCCGTAGAGCGTGCTCGTCGCGACGCCCGCAACCTCGCCGCCATGCGCCGCGAGGAAGGCTTCGGAATCGTCCTGCTCCCACAGGCGATGGAGGGTAACATGGTCGCGCAGCGCCGCCTCCACCGAGGCGTGCATCGGCGCGGTCATCAGGACGACGGGCTTGCTCATCCCGCCAGCACACGCGCGCGCCGCCGCTGGACCGAGCTGCCGATCCCCATCGCTTCGCGATATTTGGCGACGGTGCGCCGGGCGATGTCGAAGCCCTTGTCGTTCAGCCGCTCGACCAACGTATCGTCGGAAAGGATCTTGTCCCCTTCCCCCGCGATCAGCGCCTTGATCGCCGCTTTCACCGCCTGTGCCGACACCGCGTCGCCGCCGTCGGCCGACTGGATCGCCGAGGTGAAGAAGTATTTGAGCTCGAACTGCCCGCGCGCGCAGCTGAGATATTTGTTGCTGGTCACCCGGCTGACCGTTGATTCGTGCATCTCGATCGCCTCAGCCACCCGCGCGAGGGTCAGCGGGCGCAGGTGCGCGACGCCGTGGAGGAAGAACGCCTCCTGTTGCTTGACGATCTCGGTGGCGACCTTGAGGATGGTCTTCTGGCGCTGGTCCAGCGCCTTGACCAGCCAGTTGGCGCTGGCGAGCGCATCGCCCAGCCATGCCTTGCTCGCCTTGTCCTGCGGCCCCGAAGCGAGCTCGGCATGATAGGCCTTGTTGACCAAGACGCGCGGCAGCGTGGCGCTGTTCAGCTCGATCCCCCAGCCCGCCTTGGTGCGGGTGACGTAGAGGTCGGGGACGATCGCAGGCGCGGGCTCGCCGCCGAAGCGGGTGCCGGGCTTGGGATCATAGCCGCGCAGCTCGCGGATCATGTCCGCCATATCCTCGTCGTCGACATGGCAGATGCGCTTCAGCCGCGTGATCTCGCCGCGCGCGAGCAGGTCGAGGTTGCCGATCAGCCGCGCCATCGCCGGATCGAACCGGTCCGCCTCCTTGGCCTGAAGCGCGATGCATTCGGCCAGGTCGCGCGCGCCGACGCCGGTGGGGTCAAAGGTCTGCACCACCGCCAGCACCCGCTCCACCGTGATCGCCTCGACGCCGAGCCGGGTCGCGATCTCGTGGACGGAGGCGGTCAGGTAGCCCGCCTCGTCGATCTGGTCGATCAGATGCTGGGCGATCAGGTGGTCGAGCCCGGAGAGCAGGGTGCCTGCCTGGGCGAGCAGGTGGTCGGCAAGGCTCTCGGACGTGTCGGCGAAGGCGTCGAGGTCGGGCAGGTCGTCGCCGAGCGGACCCGACAGCCCGTTCATGCCGAGCGCGCCATCCATGCCGAGGCGATCGGCCACCGAATCGTCGAACCGCTCGCCGGCGACGTCGACGTCGAGCGACTCGCCTGCCGCCTCGCCGGCCATCACCAGCTCGTCCGCCCCAGCAGGCTCGTCGCGCGGCGCCTCCGCCACCGGCTCGGGCACCGGCCCTTCCCCCTCTGCCGCAACCGCCTCCAGCAGCGGGTTCTTTTCCAATTCCTCGGCGATCACCCCCTCGATCTCGAGGTTGGACAGCGCCAGCAGCTTGATCGCCTGCTGGAGCTGCGGGGTCATCACCAGGCCCTGGGTCTGGCGGATGTCCAGGCGGGGGGCGAGCGACATCAGGCCGCGCTTCCCCCATCCGTTCGCCCTGAGCGAAGTCGAAGGGCACGCGCGAACGTTGGCGCATATGCTTCGACTTCGCTCAGCACGAACGGAGGGTGCGTGTGGGTCATAAGCCTAGAGCGAGAAGCCCTCGCCCAGGTACAGCCGGCGCACGTTGGCGTCCGCCACCAGTTCCGCCGGGCTGCCGGTGAACAGCACCCGCCCGTCGTAGATGATGTAGGCGCGATCGACGATGTCCAGCGTCTCGCGGACATTGTGGTCGGTGATCAGCACGCCGATGCCGCGTTCCTTGAGCTGGCAGACGAGATCGCGGATGTCGGCGATCGAGATCGGGTCGATGCCTGCAAACGGCTCGTCCAGCAGGATGATCGACGGGTTCGCCGCCAGCGCGCGCGCGATCTCCGCGCGCCGCCGCTCGCCGCCCGACAGCGCCATCGCCGGCGCGTCGCGCAGCCGGGCGAGGCCGAACTCGTCAAGCAATTGCTCCAGCCGCTCCGCGCGCGCGCCCTTGTCCGGCTCGGCCAGCTCCAGCACGGTGGAGATGTTCTGCCCCACCGTAAGCCCGCGAAAGATGCTGGTCTCCTGCGGCAGATAGCCCAGGCCCAGGATCGCGCGCCGGTACATCGGCAGGCCGGTGATGTCATCGCCATCCAGCATGATGCGGCCCGAATCGGGCTTCACCAGCCCCATCACCGAATAGAAGCAGGTCGTCTTGCCCGCGCCGTTGGGGCCGAGCAGCCCGACCACCTCGCCGCGCCCCACCGACACCGATACATCGGTCAGCACGACGCGCTTGTCGTAGCTCTTGGCGATCGAGACGACCGACAGCCCGTCCATCACGGGTGCCTCGTGGATCGGCTCGGCCCTTTCCAGGCTGGTGATCTGGTCCATCAACGGTCCCTTGCGCCACAGCATCTTACCGGCGCGTTGATCGATCCGCCGGTTTGGCAGGATTCATGCATGAAGATGCGCGAAAACGGAAGCCCTCGGGCGACCGGCCGCGCCTCAGTTGCGCTTGGGCACCGAGAAGGTGCCGGACACCCGGCCCGACGGCGCGGTGGTGGTCGCCCCCGTCCCGCTGCCGCCGCCACTCGCCACACCCGATCCGTCGATCACCGCGCGGCCGCTGTCGAGATTGATCGTCAGCCGACCGCCGCTCACCGTGTTGCCGGCCTGGTTCAGCGTGACCCCGCCCACCATGGTGATCACCCGGCGATTGAGGTCGTACACCGCATATTGCGAGCGCGCGGTCTGCTCGGGGCGGCGCACCGTCACCCCGCCGGCAGCGTCGAGGCGCGAGACCTGCGGATTGCCGCCGATCACCTGGCCGGTGTAGTTCACCGTCATCCGCGCGGCGTTGAGTGTCATCTCCGCTTGCCGCACCGCGACGCTGCCCGACAGAACCGCGCGATTGGCCTTGTCCTGCAGCTCGATGTGATCCGCGCCGAAGTCGATCGGTGCATCCGAATTATGGCGCGTCTGCGCCCCCGCGGCGGCGATAGCGGCGACGAGGGCGAATCCGCCGAACGGGAGAAGGACGCGCATGGGCCGCTATCTCGCCCGAGCGGGCACGATCCGCAAGCGCGCGTTGCCGTCCAGCGTCACCGTGCGTGCTTCCAGGTCGGCGCGTAGCCGATCGCCGCGAAAGGTGCCCTGCGGCACCGTGCCGGTCACCGCGCCCGCGCTCTGCAGGCGGCGGGTCTTGAGGTCCACGGTCGCGTCGCGCGTATCGAGCGTGTAATTGTTGGGGCCGCGGAAGGCGATCGGGCCGTCCACCTTCACCTGCTCGCTTTCCATGTCGTAGCGGCCGGTGTTCGCGGTCAGCCGCGCGGGCCCGTCCTGCAGCCGGATCGCGGCGGCCAGCTTGTTCAGCTGCACCACCGGCTCGGCCGAGCTGCGCTGCACCGCCGATCCTGCGTCGAGGATGAACGGCTGCCCCTTGGCGTCCTGCCCGCGATATTGCGCCGCCTGGATCTTGAGCCGCTCCTTGGCGACCTCGACCTTGTTCTTGTCGAGCACGAACGACACATCGCCGCCCATGGTCAGCGGCGCCATCACCAGGAACGCCGCGAGCACGCCGATCAGCATCGGCATCAGCCAGTGCGCGGTGCCGACCACCCGGTCATGCCGGCTGCCGGGCGCCGCCCACACCTGACGCGCGCTGCGGACCCGGCGCGCCAGTTCAGACATGGTCCGCCTGCGTCAGACAGCGCGACGCAACGTCAGACATGCGCGAAGATGTCGATCTCGGGCCAGCCGGCAAGATCCAGCGCGGCGCGATGCGGCAGGAAATCGAAGCACGCCTGTGCGAGCGCGGTCCGGCCCTCGCGCGCCAGCCGGCGGTCGAGCTCTTCCTTCAGCTGGTGGAGGAAGCGCACGTCGGAAGCGGCATAGTCCTTCTGCGCGTCCGACAGCACCGGCGCGCCCCAATCGGACGATTGCTGCTGCTTGGACACTTCCTGCCCCAGAAGTTCGCGGACCAGCTCCTTCAGGCCATGCCGGTCGGTATAGGTGCGCACCAGCCGCGACGCGGTCTTGGTGCAATAGACCGGTGCCGCCACCGTGCCGAGGTAATGCTGGATCGCGGCCAGGTCGAACCGCGCGAAATGATAGAGCTTCACCCGCGTCGGATCGCCCAGCACCGCGCGCAGCTCGGGCGCGGCGTAATCGCTGCCGGGGGCGAATCGCACGAGATGCTGGTCCTCGCCGCCATCCGACAGTTGCACCACGCACAACCGGTCGCGCGGGGTGATGAGACCCATGGTCTCGGTGTCGACGGCGATCGCGGCGCCGGGGGCGAAGACGCCCGCGGGCAGGTCTTCCTCATGCAGGTAGATCATCGTCCATGGCCCTAGCCGGGGTGCCCGCCGCACTCAATGGGCGGCGATGACCTGTGCTTCCCGCGCGACAGGTGTGGAAGTATCGTCCAGAGTGATCGCCTGCGGCAAACGAATCTGTTCGCACCGGCGCCAAGGATAAGCTATGGCGAGAATGTGGCGCCTCGGTTCGGCGCCCGGGACCTTGCGTTCGCCGTCCTGCGCGCGTGGTCCAGGCAGAGGATACGGGCGGGACCGGGAAGACGAACGGGATTATGGGTTTCGACAAGGGTGGCCGCGGCAATCGTGGCGGACGCGGGCGCGACAAGCGCGACGATTTTGGCGGCGGCGACTTCGGCGGCGGTGACTTCGGGGGCGGCTTCGGCGGCGGTGACCGCGGTGGCTTCGGTGGCGGCGGCTTCGGCGGCGGTGGCGGCTTCGGCGGCGGCGGCGGTGGTTTCCGTAGCGGCGGTGGCGGCTTCGGCGGCGGTGGCGGCGGCTTCCGCGGCGGTGGCGGCGGCGGGTTCGGCGGCGGCAACCGCATGCCCCCGCAGGTCGTTGGCGAAGGCACCGGCGTGGTGAAGTTCTTCAACGGCCAGAAGGGCTTCGGCTTCATCGTCCGTGACGATGGCGGCGAGGACGTGTTCGTCCACATCTCCGCGGTCGAGCAGGCGGGCCTCACCGGCCTGGCCGAGGGCCAGCCGCTCGGCTTCACCCTGGTGGACCGCGGCGGCAAGATTTCCGCCACCGAGCTCAAGATCGACGGCGAGCCCATGCCGGTCACCGAGCGCGCGCCGCGCGAGGGTGGCTTCGGCGGCGGCGACCGTGGCCCGCGTGCGGGCGGTGGTGCCGGCGGCGGCTTCGGCGGTGCGCCGCAGCGCCAGCTCACCGGCGAGAAGGCGACCGGCACGGTCAAGTTCTTCAACGCGATGAAGGGCTTCGGCTTCATCCAGCGCGACGACGGCCAGCCGGACGCGTTCGTCCACATCTCGGCGGTCGAGCGCGCGGGCATGCCGACGCTCAACGAGGGCGATCGCCTGTCGTTCGAGTTGGAAGTCGATCGTCGCGGCAAGTACGCCGCGGTGAACCTGTCCTCGGGCAGCTGATCCCGGCGGGCGGCCGATCGCGGTCGCCCGTTCGATCCTTCTCCGGCACGGAAACGGCCGCGGCACCCTGGTGCCGCGGCCGTTTCCGTGTCTGGCGGCCTGCGACTCGGACGATCCTTCTCGGAACCGCCGCGATGTTTCCCCTCCCTGTCTCCCGCGTTCCATCCTGACTCCCGGCCGGCGCCCGCGCTTGCCAAGCGCCGCCCGCTTCCGCACTGAACCGGGAAAATTCCCGAAAGATCGGGACCGGACCGCCAGGAGCAGATGATGGCCGAACAGGACCTCTACCCCGTCCCCGCCGAATGGGCCGAGCGCGCCCGCGTCGACCGCGAGGCCTATGAGGCGATGTACGCCGCCGCCGCCAGCGATCCCGACGCCTTCTGGCTGGAGCAGGCGCAGCGGCTCGACTGGGTGAAGGCCCCCACCCGCGCGGGCGACTGGTCGTTCGACGAGGCCGATTTCGGCATCCGCTGGTTCGAGGACGGCGTGCTCAACGCCAGCGCCAATTGCCTCGACCGCCATCTCGCCGAGCGCGGCGACACCGTGGCGATCGTCTGGGAGCCCGACGATCGCGCCGCCGCGCCGCGCCACTTCACCTATCGCCAGCTCCATGCCGAGGTCTGCCGCTTCGCCAATGTCCTGAAAGCGCAGGGTGTCGCCAAGGGCGACCGCGTCACCATCTACCTGCCGATGATCCCCGAGGCGGCCTTCGCGGTGCTCGCCTGCGCGCGGATCGGCGCGATCCATTCGGTGGTGTTCGCCGGATTCTCGCCCGACGCGCTCGCCGGCCGCATCCAGGATTGCGACTCGAAGATCGTCGTCACCGCCGATTGCGGCCGGCGCGGCGGCAAGCTGACCCCGCTCAAGGCCAATGTCGACGCGGCCGCCGCGCACGCGCCCAGCCTGGAGCGGGTGCTGGTGGTGAAGGCCACCGGCGCCGACGTGCCGATGCACCCGCGCGACCTGTGGTACCATGAGGCGGCGGACGGCGTCTCCGCCGACTGCCCGGCCGAGCCGATGAACGCCGAGGACCCGCTCTTCATCCTCTACACCTCGGGCTCCACCGGCAAGCCGAAGGGTGTGCTCCACACCACTGGCGGTTACCTGCTCTGGGCGGCCTATACGCACGACCTGTGCTTCGATTACCGCCCGGGCGAGGTCTGGTGGTGTGCCGCCGACATCGGCTGGGTCACCGGCCACACCTACATCCTCTACGGCCCGCTCGCCAACGGCGCGACGACCTTGATGTACGAGGGCGTGCCCAACTGGCCGGACGCGAGCCGCATCTGGCAGGTGGTCGATCGCCACCAGGTCTCCACAATCTTCACCGCCCCCACCGCGCTGCGCGCGCTGATGAAGGACGGCGACGCTTTCGTCCGTGCCACCGACCGCTCCTCGCTCCGCCTGCTCGGCACCGTCGGCGAGCCGATCAACCCCGAGGCGTGGCGCTGGTATCACCAGGTGGTCGGCGAGGGCCGCTGCCCGATCATCGACACCTGGTGGCAGACCGAGACCGGCGGCGCGCTGATCGCCCCCCTCCCCGGCGCGACGGACCTCAAGCCCGGCAGCGCCACCCTGCCCCTCCCCGGCGTCCACCCGCAACTGGTCGACGAGACCGGCCGGGTGCTCGACGGCGCGACCAGCGGCAACCTGTGCCTCACCGCCAGCTGGCCCGGCCAGATGCGCACCGTCTGGGGCGATCACGAGCGCTTCTTCCAGACCTATTTCACCACCTATCGCGGCAAATACTTCACCGGCGACGGCTGCCGCCGCGACGAAGACGGCTATTACTGGATCACCGGCCGGGTCGACGATGTGATCAACGTCTCGGGCCATCGCATGGGCACCGCCGAGGTGGAGAGCGCGCTGGTGCTCCACCCCAAGGTGGCGGAGGCGGCGGTAGTCGGCATGCCGCATGACGTGAAGGGCCAGGGCATCTACGCCTATGTGACGCTGAACGGCGGCGTCGCGGCGGACGACGACCTGCGGCGCGAGCTGGTGCAATGGGTCCGCCGCGAGATCGGCCCGATCGCCACGCCCGACGCGCTCCAGTTCGCCCCCGGCCTGCCCAAGACGCGCAGCGGCAAGATCATGCGCCGCATCCTGCGCAAGATCGCCGAGGGCGAGGTGGGCAGCCTGGGCGACACCTCGACACTGGCGGACCCGATGGTGGTGGACGATCTGGTGGCGAACCGGGTGGGCCAATAAGCCCCTCCCCTTCAGGGGAGGGGTTGGGGGTGGGGAAGGTGTCTCACCGAGCGATACGACCGCGAACAGGCCCCACCCCAACCCCTCCCCTAACGGGGAGGGGCTAAGATCCCCAACACCTCGTCCACCCAGGCCGGCACCAGCGCACTCGCCGGCCCCATCCGGCTTTCGTCGAAGAACACGCTCCCCGCGCTCGGATCGAGGTTCAGCTCCAGCGTCTTCGCGCCATGCCAGCGCGCGGTCTGCACGAAGCCTGCGGCGGGATAGACCGCGCCCGAGGTACCGATCGAGACGAACAGGTCGGCGCGAGCGAGCGCCGCCTCGATCACCTCTATGCCAAGCGGCATCTCGCCGAAGAACACGACATCCGGCCGCATCGCCGGCGCCCCGCACGCGCCGCACTCGGTACCGGGCGGCAGCACCGCCGGGCTCGCCTGCCGCACCCCGCACAGGGCGCAGAGCGCGGATTTGAGCTCGCCATGCATGTGCAGCAATCGCGTCGCCCCGGCGCGCTCGTGCAGGTCGTCGACATTCTGGGTGACAATCAGCAGCTCGCCCGGCCATTCACGATCAAGCCGGGCGAGCGCCTCATGCGCCGGGTTCGGCTGGACGGTGGCCAGCGCCTGGCGCCGCAGGTCGTAGAAACGGTGCACCAGTGCCGCATCCGCCGCGAGCGCCTCGGGCGTGCACACGTCCTCTACGCGATGCCCCTCCCACAACCCGCCCGGCCCGCGAAAGGTGGCGAGGCCGGACTCGGCGGAAATGCCGGCGCCGGTGAGAATGACGAGGTTGTGCATGAGGGCAGTCTAGCAGGGTACGGGGTGACCGCCACCAAACTCCTCCCCTGAAAGGGGAGGTGGCAGCGCGCAGCGCTGACGGAGGGGTAGCTCTCCACGCGCGACGCCTTCTCCTGCGGCCCGCTACCCCTCCACCAGCTTCGCTGGTCCCCCTCCCCTTGCAGGGGAGGAATGCGTTGCTGTTTGCAAGGGGTCGCGCGGAGTGGAACAACTGCGTGTACGAGCTCAAGCACGGGTGTTGGGCCTTTGGTGCACATATGCGAGGGGCAGTAATGACCACCACCCGCACGTTGAAGGTGCTCGCCGTGCTGATCGGAGGCATGTTGTACTGGCAGTTCGTCTGCCGACAGACGAGCGTGGGAGAGCCTTGGGACAGCGACATATATTGGCGCCTCTGGTATCCTCTCTCATTCGTTATCGCGGCCGGCGCCGGGTATTTTCTCGGTAGCTATGGCTGGCTGGCGGGAATCGTACTCACGTTCGCTCAGCTGCCGGTTATGTGGATCAACAATGGAACAGGCCCGCTGATTGCCGTCGGCGTGTTATTCCTGACCATCTTGGCAGTTCCGCCTGGTGTAGCCTCGCTACTCACGGGTCGGCTTGCGGAGCGCAAGCGGATCGCCTGAAGGTCTGCTACAAGCTCCTTCTCACCTTGTGGGAGAAGGAAGGGGCCCGCTTGCGCAGCAAGTGGGAAGGATGAGGGGTCTTGAGACTCACTCCCCCTCACCCTTCCGCCGACTTCGTCGGCTCCCTCCCTCTCCCACAAGGGGAGAGGGAACAGCGCTCCCGGTAGATCCGTCACCCCGGCCTCGTGCCGGGGTCCACCGGGCCACACGCGTCAACCGTTCGACTTCGCGGCAAGGTCGATGCCGGAACACGTCCGGCATGACGGCTGTGACTGGCCGCCCCTACTCTTCAAGAAACTTGCGCTCGAGTCCGGTTGCCGGCTGTATTCAAGCCCATCCCACGCTTTCCTACAGCCTCAGGCTCGTGTTAAGGTCACCTCGCTCTTTGACAGGTCCGCCATCAACCAAAGCCACACGGTCACCACTCCTCTGGCAGATGGCGAGGCGTGCGGGTGTCAACTTAGTGTCAACTTCCGCCGCGCCCGCGGCCCCCAACCGCTATTTCGCCCCATCCCGCGCGGCATCGAACACCTTCTGCCCGCCGACCCAGGTCTCCAGCACGCGGGTCCCCCGCAGCGCCGCCGCATCCGCCCGCAAGGGATCGCGATCGACGATCACGAAGTCCGCCCGCTGCCCCGGCTGCAACGAGCCGAACTGCTGCTCGGCGAATCCCGCGTACGAAGCCCCGCCGGTGAACGCCCACCAGGCCTGCTCGCGCGTCACCGCCTCCTGCGGCTGCCAGCCGCCAACCGGCTGCCCATCCGCGCCGGTCCGCGTGAACGCCGCCGCCCAGCCCGCCCAGGGATCCGGCGCCTCCACCGGGAAGTCGCTGCCGAACGCCAGCTTGCTGCCGTTCGCCAGCATCGAGCGCCACGCATAGGCCCCCGCCAGCCGCGCCGGCCCCAGCCGCGCCTCGGCCATCTGCCGGTCGCCGGTCTGATGGGTCGGCTGCATCGAGGCGATGATGCCGTATTTGCCGAAGCTCGGCAGGTCCTTCGGGTCGACGATCTGGGCATGCTCGACGCGCCAGCGCCGGTCGCCCTTGTAGGTCTCCGAAAGCTCGGCGATCGCGTCGAGCGCCTGCTGGTTGGCGCGGTCGCCGATCGCATGGACCGCGACCTGATAGCCGTCCATCGCCGCGCGGCTCATCAGGTTCTGGAGCTGGTCGTCGGTCAGGAAGCCCAGCCCGCGCTCGCCCGGCGCATCGGCATAGGGCGCCTTGAGCCACGCCCCGCGCGAGCCGAGCGCGCCGTCCGCGTAAAGCTTCACGCCGTTCAGCTTGAGCTTGTCGCCGTACAGCCACGGCGTCGGCCCGGTGCCGCCGATCGCCACCGTCGTCTCGACTCCGCCGGCATAGGCCATGATGCGGATGCGCAGCGCGCCGAGGTCGCCGACGCGGCGATAGGCCATCCAGTCCTCGCCGCTGGTGCCCATGTCCGCCACCGCGGTGATGCCGTGGCGCAGCAGGATGTCCTGCGCGGTGAGGAAGGCGAGCTGGCGCTCCTTGGGCGCGGGCTTGGGCACCGCCTTGTCCATCAGCGCCTGCGCCGCATCGACGAACACGCCCGAGGGCTGGCCGCCCGCGGTCTCGATCCGCCCGCCCGGCGGCGACTTGCTCGCCGCGGTGATGCCGGCGAGATTCATCGCCCGCGTGTTGGCCCAGCCGGCATGGCCGTCGGCGCGCGCCAGCCAGGCGGGGCGGTCGCCGGTCACCGCATCGAGGTCGGCGGCGGTGGGGAAGCGGCCCAGGCCCCAGGCCTCCTGGTTCCAGCCGCGCCCCAGGATCCACTTCCGCTCCGGATTGTCGGCGGCGTAGCGCGCGATCTTCGCCTTGGCCTCCTCCAGCGAGCGGGTGTCGCTGAGGTCCAGCGTCAGCGCGGCGAAGCCGAGGTCGGTGATATGGCCGTGCGCGTCGATCATGCCGGGCAGCAGCACCCGCCCCTTCATGTCCGCGCGCCAGTCGTAGCGCGGGCCGGGGTTCTTGCGGGTCCGCTTGGGCGGCTCCTCGTCGGGCGCAACGAGCCGGACGACGCGGCCGTCTTTGTCGAGGATGATGGCCTTGAAGCGGACGACGCGGCCCGCCTTGTCCAGCGTCATGCCGGTGACATTGTCGACGATCGCGTCGGCGAAGGCGGGGGTGGCGGTGAGGAGGAGCGCCGCGGCGAGCGCGCGCCTCACTTGGCCAGCCTCCGCACCAGCGCGCTGGTGTCCTGCCGCGCGCCGCCCATCTTCTGCACCTCGCCATAGAACTGGTCCACCAGCGCCGCCACCGGCAGCACCGCGCCGCTGCGCCGCGCCTCGTCCAGCGCCAGCCCCAGGTCCTTGCGCATCCAGTCGATCGCGAAGCCGAAGTCGAACGCGTCCTTCGCCATCGTGTCCCAGCGGTTCACCATCTGCCAGCTCTGCGCCGCGCCGCCGCTGATCGCCTCGAACACCTTGTCGAGGTCGAGCCCGCTCGCCTGGGCAAAGCGCAGGCCTTCCGAAAGCCCGCCGAGCACGCCGGCGATGCAGATCTGGTTGACCATCTTGGTCTGCTGCCCCGCCCCGGCGTCGCCGACATGGACGATGCGGGCGGCATAGGCTTGCATCACCGGCTCGGCCGCGGCGAACGCCTCTGCCGAGCCGCCGCACATGATCGAGAGCGCGCCCTTCTCCGCTCCCGCCTGCCCGCCCGAGACCGGGGCATCGACCACCAGCGCGCGCCGCTCCGACAGCCGGCGGGCGATGTCGGCCGACACGGTGGTATGGTCCACGAACACGGCCTCCTCGCGCATCGCCGCGAAGGCGCCCTCGCTGCCCAGCGTCACCTGCTCCAGATCATCATCGTTACCGACGCAGGCGACCACCGCATCTGCGCCCCGCGCCGCCGCCGCGGGCGTGTCGGCGACGGCGAGGCCGGTCGCCTCCGCCTTGGCCCTGGTGCGATTATACACGGTGACGTCGTGGCCCGCGCGGGCGAGGTGCCCGGCC
>NZ_JBELLZ010000085.1:0-15322 GCF_042096255.1 Sphingomonas sp.
ATGTCCGCGCCGGGCGGCATCCTGATGGCCAAGATCATCATGCCCGACGGCCGCGCGCGCCAGGGCGAGCTGCCGCTGGGCGACATGACCGACGTGCAGCTGGCCGACGCGCGCGCCGGCGGGGTGGGGCCGGCGGCGCTGGTGGCGGACACGCCGGGCGAGCCGATGCCCGAGGCGACGCATGACGAGGAGAAGCCCGCCAACCTGATCATGGCGGCGGCGCAGGGCGCGCAGACCGGCGTGCGGCTGGCGGTGGCGGTGGGCGCGATGGTGCTGGCGTTCGTGGCTTTGGTGGCGCTGGCCAACGGCCTGCTCGGCGGGATGGGCGCGATGGTGGGGCTACCGGGGCTGAGCTTCCAGGGGCTGCTTGGGCTTGTCTTCCAGCCGGTGATGTTCCTGCTCGGCATCCCGTGGAACGAGGCGGGAATCGCGGGCGGGCTGTTCGGCGAGAAGATCGTGCTCAACGAGTTCGTGGCGTATATTGACCTCGGCAAGCAGGCCGCGGCCTTGTCGCCGCGGACGGTGGCGGTGGTGACGTTCGCCTTGTGCGGCTTCGCCAATTTCTCCTCGATCGCGATCCAGATGGCGGTGACGGGCGGGCTGGCGCCCTCGCAGCGCCCGGTGATCGCCCGGCTGGGGCTGCGCGCGCTGGCGGCGGGGAGCCTCGCCAATCTGATGTCGGCGGCGCTGGCGGGGGTGGTGATGGGGTGAGGGCGCGGAAGGTCACACGAAGGTCACACTGTCGCACGGTTTCTGCGGGCGGGTGGCGCCGAAGGTAGCGAAGGTTATGCATAGCGCGGGTCGCCGGAACGTGTGACGTTCGGCGACGCGTGCAACGTTTGCGCGCGCGCGTGGCGGTCGCGGCGACGGTGGCGGGATCGACGGGGTCAAAGAGCGAGGGGGACGGTAGCGGATGGGGGGCGTGTAGGACAGCGGCTTGCGACCTTCCGCAAGTCCGCGAGCACGGAGGATCGTGACCTGGAACGGGTGCGGTGCCGGGTGAGCGGAGTCCCCGATCTATCCCTCCGTTCGGCCTGAGCGAAGTCGAAGGCCAAGTCTGATGTGCGGAACAGGTGCTTCGACTTCGCTCAGCACGAACGGTTTGTGAGAGAGCTAGGCGGCCGGGCGGACTAGTGCTCCGCTCGCGGCAAGCCGCCGGTGCAGGGCATCGGCGGACAGTTCAAAACCGTTCGGCCAGGCGAGCGCGCCGCCTTCGATGAAGGCACGGGCGAAGTAGGCGGCGTCGGCCAGCGGGCGCGTCATCACCGTATCGCGCGCGATCAGCTCGGCGGCAGACCAGGTTGCGTGGCTGCCATCCGAGAAGGAGAGCAGCAGCGAGTGGCTGCGGCGGGTTGAAGGCGAACGAGCTTAATCATTCGAGGTCGGCTCCGGCGATCAGCTCCAACGGCTCAAAACCGACACCGCGATCGTACTCGGAACGGCGTACAGAGTCTCATCAGAAGCACTTGATCTCGTTAGTCGCTCAGCCCCGCCGTCTGCGATGACCTCGCTGCTACCAAGGCTGGCAGCGTAAAACAGTAGAGAAGCACGGCTCGACAGAACTGGTGAATAGCGGCCACATCGTCAGCCGTCTCTGGATCGTCTCCATGCACTGACTCGTTTCCGTCAATGCGTACCTCATGTGCCCACAGTGCTAGATCGCTGGTGAGCCTGCCTGCTTGGGATAACAAGTTTATACGCTGGAACAGCGTCTTGCCAGCATTGTCTGGATCCAGGATCTTAGTGGCAACATCGAGTGATTTGCGAAACATGGCGCCGGCAGCATCCCAGTTTTCAGACTTCTCATTCTGAGCACCCTGTTCGAAGAACTTTGCGACGTTACTCGGTAAGTCGGCGGGCGTACTTACGTTGTCCTCCGGCCAAACGCCAGCAACATGAAAGCGACTTCCTGGAAACGCAACGTTGTTGCGAGCAATGTCCATAATTGCATTCGTTGTACGCCCTAGTTGCACATCCATATAGTGAAATATACTAGGGTAATCACAAACTCCGCAGATCGCGGTCGCGAAGTTCTGAGCTGGATCAGTTCTAAGGGTATGTTGACCTATCACTACAAAGCCTGAACGTCGCGTACGGCAGTGCGGACAATCATGTTGAAAGGAAGTGCTCACTTTCCTACTCCGCCGCCACGCCGGCCGCCCCGAACAGCCCCGCTTCCTCCGCCACCGCATCCTCGTTCGCAGCCCGGCCCGCCTTCGCGCGCTGGCGCTTGTCGAACGAGTCCCACACGTCGCTCCACTGCCCCCGCGTCGCCGCCTTCGAATATTCGGTCGCGCGGGTTTCGAAGAAGTTGGCGTGCTCGACGCCGTTGAGCAGCGGGGTGAGCCAGGGGATGGGGTGCTCGTCGATCATGTAGATGGGCTTGAGGCCCAGCTGGCCCATCCGCCAGTCGGCGATGTAGCGGATGTACTTCTTGATGTCCTTGGGCTTCATGCCCTCCACCGGACCCATCTCGAAGGCGAGGTCGATGAACGCGTCCTCCAGGCGGATGGTGGTCTGGCAGACGTCGGCGATGTCGTCCTTGACCGCCTTGGTCAGGCACTGGCGCTCGGCGCAGAAGGCGTGGAACATGCGGATGATGCCCTCGCAGTGGAGGCTCTCGTCGCGCACCGACCACGACACGATCTGGCCCATGCCCTTCATCTTGTTGAAGCGCGGGAAGTTCATCAGCATCGCGAAGCTGGCGAACAGCTGTACGCCTTCGGTGAAGCCGCCGAACATGGCGAGCGTGCGGGCGATATCCTCGTCGCTGTCGACGCCGAAGTTCTGCATGTAGTCATGCTTTTCCTTCATCTCGGCATATTCGAGGAAGGCGCCATATTCGCTCTCGGGCATGCCGATCGTGTCGAGCAGGTGGCTGTAGGCGGCGATGTGGACCGTCTCCATGTTGCTGAACGCGGTCAGCATCATCTTGATCTCGGTCGGCTTGAACACGCGGCCGTATTTCTCGTGGTAGCAATCCTGCACCTCGACGTCCGCCTGGGTGAAGAAGCGGAAGATCTGGGTGAGCAGGTTGCGCTCGTGATCGGTCAGCTTCTGCGCCCAGTCACGGCAATCCTCGCCCAGCGGCACTTCCTCGGGCAGCCAGTGCAGCTGCTGCTGGCGCTTCCAATAATCATAGGCCCAGGGATATTCGAAGGGCTTGTAGGTCTTGCGGGCGGCGAGAAGGGACATGGGGTTACTCCGACAGAACTTTGAGGAAACGAACGATCAGGCCTCGAGGGACCATTGCCACATGGCGGTGGCGCTGAACGCGAGCACCACGCTGGCGGCGAGCGCCATGATTCCGGTCATGCGATAGACATAGACCGCGGCGGGCCCCTGCGGGCGGGTGAGCAGCCCGAGCAGCACGATGCCGGCGAGGCCGAGCAAGCCCGCCACCGCATACATGATCGCGACCTGAAGCGTCACGCGCGCACCCGGCGGTTGACGTACACCGTGCGCGTCCGCCGCGCGCCGACGCCGAGGAACACGACGCCGACGAAGAAGCCGAAATCATACCAGCCGCCGCTGTTGGGCACTGCGTACACGGCCACCTCGGGCATCACCAGGCTCAGCACCCAGGCGACCGGGAAGATGAAGCCGTGCCACAGGCCGAGCAGGAAGCCGGGCGTGTCCGCGGCCTGGTTCACCGTCGCCGCGGTCTGGGTGGCGCAGGCGGAGAGCAGTAGCGCCGCGCCGGTGACGAGAAGTCGTCGCATCATGCCATTCCTCCCACGCATCCAAAACCGATCCGACTCGTTCCACGCCCGAACCGAGAAGGAGCAACACCATGCACGATCACAGCAACATCAAGGAGCATATGACGGTCATCGGCGCCGATGGCGTCCATGTCGGCACCGTCGACAAGGTCGAGGGCGAGCGTATCAAGCTCACCAAGGACGACAGCCCCTCCACCCAGGACGGCCAGGGCGCCAAGCACCGCTACCTCCCCGCCGGCCTGGTCGCCGAGATCGAAGGCGACACAGTGCGGCTGAGCGCCACCGCGGCGAACGCGGCGGACATGTTCGAGGAATAGGGTGTTTCCCCCCTCTCCCACAAGGGGAGAGGGGTTGTCGTGCGTCTTTCCCTCTCCCCTTGTGGGAGAGGGAGGGAGCGGCCAAGCCGCGGAGGGGTGAGGGGGCTCTAGCTCACCCACCTCACTGGCACGCCAAGCACTCGTCATAATCCGTCGTCTCGCCGATCGCGAACTTGGGCGTCTCGATCGTGTTGTCCGCCTCGACCCCGCCCGAGCCCTCGGCCCCCGCGAAGCCCGCGCGCTGGACGCTCTTCGAGCGGAGGTAATAGAGCGACTTGATGCCCAGCTCCCAGGCGCGGAAGTGGAGCATCAGCAGGTCCCATTTCTCGACGTCGGCGGGGATGAACAGGTTCAGCGACTGCGCCTGGTCGATGAACGGCGCGCGGTCTCCGGCGAGTTCGAGCAGCCAGCGCTGGTCGATCTCGAAGCTGGTCTTGTAGCAGTCCTTCTCCTCCTGCGAGAGGAAGTCGAGGTGCTGGACCGAGCCGCCATGCTCGAGGATCGAGCTCCACACGGCCTCCGAGTTCTTCGACTTCTCGATCAGGATCTTTTCGAGATACGGGTTCCTGACCGCGAAATTCCCCGACAGCGTCTTGTGCGTGTAGATGTTCGCCGGGATCGGCTCGATGCACGCGCTGGTGCCGCCGCAGATGATGCTGATCGACGCAGTCGGCGCGATCGCCATCTTGCAGCTGAACCGCTCCATCACGCCGACGTCGGCGGCGTCGGGGCAGGGCCCGCGCTCGTGCGCCAGCACCATCGACGCCTCGTTCACCTGCGCGTTGATCTGCTTGAAGATGCGCAGGTTCCAGCTCTTCGCCATCGCCCCCTCGAACGGCAGGCCGCGCGCCTGGAGGAAGGAGTGGAAGCCCATCACGCCCAGCCCCACCGAGCGCTCGCGCGCGGCGGAATAAGCGGCGCGCTCCATCCCGGGCTCGTGCCGGTCGATGTAATCCTGGAGGACGTTGTCGAGGAAGCGCATCACGTCCTCGACGAAGCCCTTCTCGTCCTTCCACTCGTCCCAGGTCTCGAGATTGAGCGACGACAGGCAGCAGACCGCGGTGCGGTCGTTGCCGAGGTGGTCGCGGCCCGTGGGCAAGGTGATCTCGCTGCACAGGTTGGAGGTGGAGACCTTGAGGCCCAGCTCGCGGTGGTGCTTGGGCATGGTGTTGTTCACATGGTCGGCGAAGACGATGTACGGCTCGCCGGTGGCGAGGCGGGTCTCGACCAATTTCTGGAACAAAGCACGCGCGTTGACGGTGCCGCGGACGCTGCCGTCCTTGGGGCTCTTCAGCTCCCAGTCGGCGCCGTCGCGCACCGCTTCCATGAACGCATCGGGGATGAGCACGCCGTGGTGGAGGTTCAAGGCCTTGCGGTTGAAGTCTCCGCTCGGCTTGCGGATCTCCAGGAACTCCTCGATCTCCGGGTGGGAGACGTCGAGGTAGCAGGCGGCCGAGCCGCGGCGCAGGCTGCCCTGGCTGATCGCGAGGGTGAGCGAATCCATCACGCGGACGAACGGGATGATGCCGCTGGTCTTGCCGTTGAGGCCTACCGGCTCGCCGATGCCGCGCACATTGCCCCAATAGGTGCCGATGCCGCCGCCGCGGCTGGCGAGCCAGACATTCTCGTTCCAGGTGTCGACGATGCCGTTGAGGCTGTCGGGCACCGAATTAAGGTAGCAGCTGATCGGCAGCCCGCGCCCGGTGCCGCCGTTCGACAGCACGGGCGTCGCCGGCATGAACCACAACTTCGAGATATAATCGTACAGCCGCTGCGCATGCGCGGCATCGTCGGCATAAGCGGAGGCAACGCGGACGAACAGGTCCTGGTAGCTCTCGCCGGGCAGCAGGTAGCGGTCCTTGAGCGTCTCCTTGCCAAAGTCGGTCAGCAGCGCGTCGCGGCCGTGATCGACCTCGACCGGATAGGGCGCGCGGCGCGCGCTCGTCGCCGCCGCAGCGCCGCTTTCCGCCGCAGCGGTCTCCCCGGCGATCGTTGTCTCGGTCATGTGCGCCTCGCTTGCGTCCCGAAAATCCATGCCTTGCACCCCCGCCTTCACAATCCACGCGAATCGGGGAAGCCCCGATCCTACACCCGAATGCCCCTCATGCCCGAGAACAAAAAAGGTACAAGGATGCTACTACGGCAACACCATTGTCCTTGCGTGAGATAAGATCTCACGTCTCGTTCTACCAGCACTTGGGTGCGCACCCGGCCTCAACCCCAACAGATTGTGCCAAACGCCGTTTCCGCACAAGCCGTGCAGAGCCCCTTGCAGCGAACGGTTCGTCGTACGGGCGAGTCGCCTGATCGACACCCCGATCGCGCGACGCGCGGACTTCCGCGGCTTCCCGGAAAAGCAAGGGAACGGCCGGCGAACGAAAATAAATCGGTGGAGACGGCGTGGGCCCGGGGCGTTGTTGCGCCACGACCACAGGAGGGCCGCATGGCCGAGAAGACGTTCAAGTCCGGCGACAAGGTGAAGTGGGATACGCCCCAGGGCGAGACCCATGGCAAGGTCGTCCGCAAGGAGACTTCCACCACCAAGGCGGGCGGCCACACCGCCAAGCCGACCAAGGACCATCCGCAATACCGGGTGAAGAGCGACAAGTCCGGCAAGGAAGCGGTGCACAAGCCCGACGAGCTCAAGAAGGGCTAGGCCCCGGCCCCTCTCGCCTTCCGTCGCGGTTTGCGCGATAGCCCTTCCGTTCGCGGGGGCGGAGGGAAGGGGAGGGAAGATGAAGCCCGTCAATCTGTTGCCCGGCGATCCGGCGCCGCACTTCGTCCAGCGCTCATGCGCCAACCCGCGCTACACCTTCGCGTCCGCGGCGGGCCGCTATCTGGTGCTGTGCTTCTTCGGCAGCGCCGCCGACCCGCAGGGCCGCGCGTCGATCGGCGCGGCGATGGCCCGGCCCGAGCTGTTCGACGACACGCATGCTTCCTTCTTCGGGGTCAGCGTCGATCCGGGCGACGAGGCGACCGCCCGCGTTGCCGACCGCTACCCCGGCTACCGCTTCCTGTGGGATGCGGACCTTCAGGTCAGCAAGCTTTATGGCGTGGTCCCGACCGAGACGCTGGCGGGATCGGGCGGGCTGCGGATGCGCCGCATGTGGCTGGTGCTCGATCCGACGCTGCGCATCCTCCATGTCGAGCCGTTCCGCCCCGATGGCGGCGATGCCGCGGCGGTGCTCGACTATGTCGCGCAGCTTCCCCCGCCCGAGCGCTTCGCTGGCGTCGAGTTGCAGGCGCCGATCCTCCTGCTCCCCAACGTGTTCGAGCCCGCCTTCTGCCGCAGGCTGATCGAGGTGTACCAGGCGCAGGGCGGCGAGGAATCGGGCTTCATGCGCGAAGAGAACGGCAAGACCGTTCTGGTCCACGACCATGGCCACAAGCGCCGGCGCGACGTCGAGGTCACCGATCGCGCGCTGATCGGCGAGCTCCAGGCGCGCATCCTGCGCCGCGTGGTGCCCGAGATCGAGAAGGTCCACCAGTTCCACGCCACGCGCATGGAGCGCTACCTCGTCGCCTGCTATTCGGCGGAGGAGGGCGGCCATTTCCGTGCCCACCGCGACAATACCACCAAGGGCACCGCGCACCGCCGCTTCGCCGTGTCGATCAACCTCAACAGCGAGTTCGCGGGCGGCGAGGTCAGCTTCCCCGAATATGGTCCCCGCGGCTTCAAGCCCCCGCCCGGCGGCGCGGTGGTCTTCTCCTGCTCGCTGCTCCACGCGGTCAGCCGGGTGACCGCAGGCGAGCGCTACGCCTTCCTGCCGTTCCTCTATGACGACGCTGCAGCGAAGATCCGCGAGGCGAACATCGGCTATCTCGGCGACGGGACGGCGCACTACAAGGCGGGGTGATCGCCCACGGCGCCGGTCCCGAACCGGCCGGAACGATGTCGCGGCCGGTGATTTCTTCTGTGACGGGGGTTGTGTATCGAGTAACCGCCATGACGAGCCCAGACACAGCAAACGACGGAGCGGACGCAGGAGCGGACAAGGTGCAGCCCGAACGCGAGGCGCGCCAGAGCGTGATGCTGAACGCCATCGTCGAGCACTTTCGACGCGGCTCGTCCACCCGACATCGGGTACGCAATCTGTCAGGTGGTGGCGTCCGCATCGATCAGGCTGGCGCATTCGAGGTCGGCGCAACCGTGCTCGTCACCGTCGGTGCGCTCGCCGCGGTGGCGGCAACGGTGGTGTGGGTGCGTGACGGAGCGGCCGGTCTGAAGTTCACCTGGCCGATCAATCCGGACGAGGCGCGCGCCGACACGATGATCGCGCCGCGCCGGACGACGGATCGGCCTCAGCCCACCGGCGCCGCGCCCAGCGCGGGATGGATGCCGAGCCTCGTCAGCCCCTATCGCAATCGCTCGACGCGATAGCGTCGAAGGAACCCGCGACCGGCCTATCGCACCGCCGCCTTCAGCGTCGCGCGCGTGCCCTTGTCAACGCTGGCATATTCCACCGCCGAGTGCAGGCTCTGCGCCATCGCGCGGATCAGGCGAGTGCCGACGCCGGTGCCGCCCGGCGCGATCTCGCCGGACAAGCCGATGCCGTCATCCTCCACCGCCAGCAGGAAGAAATCGTCGCCATCCTGGGTCAGCGCGATGCGCACCTCGCCCGCGCAGTCGGGATAGGCGTATTTGCACGCGTTGCTGACCAGCTCGGTGACGATCACGCCCAGCGACACCGCGCGATCGGTGGGCAGGCGGATCGGCTCGGCGGCAAGCTTGAGCTCGCGCGGCAGGTCCGCGCTCGACCAGGTCAGCGCCAGCTCGTCCACCAGCGCCCCCAGATAGTCGCGCATGTCGACCTGCTCGACATCATGGCCGCTGTAGAGACGGCGGTGGACCTGTGCGATCGCCGCGATCCGTCGTTGGGTATCGTCCAGCGCGGTGCGCGCGCCCTCGTCGGTGAGCGCAGTGGCCTGCATCCGCACCATCGCCGAGACGATCTGGAGCGAGTTGGCGACACGATGATTCACCTCGGCGAGCAAGGCTTCCAGCCGCGCGTTGCTGGCGCGCAGGTCATCCTCCGCCTGCGCCTTCTGGCGCTGGAGCTCCGACCGGGCGAGCACCTGAGCGAAACTCGCATCCAGCAGGTCGAAGAAATCCTCGCCGATCGTCTTGATGACGTAATCCTCCGCGCCCGCGCGCAGCGCCGCCACCGCGATCCGGCCTTCCTCGGACCCGGTGACATAGACCACCGGCGGCGGCTCCGACAAAGCACGCAGCCGCTCCAGCGTGGCGAGCCCGTCGAGGCCCGGCATGTAATGGTCCACCGCGACGATATCGAACCGCTCCGCCGCCGCCCGAGCGACGCCCTCCGCCCCGTCGCCGGCGGTCGCGACCTCGTGGCCGCGCCGACCCAGCGCCCGTACGGCGAGCCGGCACAGCCCGGCGTCGTCGTCGATGTAAAGGATCCGCGCCATCAGGCCTCCCGGTCACTCACCCAGATCGGGGACCTGGATCACTGACAGGAACAGGCCCAGCTGGCGGATCGCCTGAGCGAAATTCTCGTAATTCACCGGCTTGGTGATGTAGACATTGGCGCCCAGATCATAGCAGCGCTGGATCTCGCGCGCGTCGTCGGTAGTGGTCAGCACCACCACGGGGGTGCGCCGCACCGGGCCGTCGGTGCCCTTGATCCGCGCCAGGATGTCGGTGCCGCTCATGTCCGGCAGGTTGAGGTCGAGCAGGATCAGCGCCGGACCGTTGAGGTGCGGGCCGCTGCTGTCGTTGAAGATGAAGTCCAGCGCGCTGGTCCCGTCGGTGAAGTGACGGATGTCGTTCATGATCCCGGCGCGGCGGATGTTCTTCTCGATGAGGCGCGCATGGCCCTCGTCGTCCTCGATCATCACGATGCTGACCGACTGGTGGGCGTTCATTGGGTCTGGTCCTGGTTGTTCGTGTCGAGGGTCAGGGTGCGCGGCAGCGTTACGCGGAAGGTGGAGCCTTCGCCAAGCGTGGAGCGCAAGTCGATGGTGCCGCCCAGCCTGTACACGAGTGCGCGGACATGGGCGAGCCCGATGCCCTCTCCGGGCTGGTCCTGCTGGCCCGAGCGGCGGAACAGGTCGAAGACGCGGGCATGATCGCGCGGATCGATGCCCCGGCCGTTGTCCGCGACCTCGAAGAACACGCGTGCGCCGCCCTCGCCGCCGCGGACGGTGATGCGCACCGGGCGACCGGGCTGACGGTATTTCACCGAATTCTCGATCAGGTTAGAGAGCACCTGCTCGATCGCCAGCCGGTCGTTGGTCAGCGCCGGCAGCGTACCCGCCACCGCGATCTCGCCGCCGGTCTCGTCCAGCCGGTGCGCGAGCGAGCGGGCGATGCCGTCGACGATCGCGGCGAGGTCGAGCGGCTCGGGCGCCAGCACGCGGCGACCCTGGCGCGAGAGCGCGAGGATGGCGTTGATCAGCCGGTCCATCTTCTGCGTCGAGGTGCGGATGAAGCCGATCGCCTCGGGCAGGTCCTCCTTGGCGGCGAGCCGCGCCTCCTCGCCGACCAGATCGGGCGCCTTCGCCTCGACATGCTCGACCAGCTCGCGCAGCTGCCCGGTCGCGGCCTCCAGCTCAGCGGTGAAGCCCATCACGTTGACCAGGGGCGAGCGCAGGTCGTGGCTGACGATATAGGCGAAGCGCTGGATCTCCTCGTTCGCTCGGCTGAGGTCGGCGGTGCGATCCTCGACAATCTCCTCCAGGCTGTCGTTGAGCTGCTGGAGGATATCGCGCGAACGCTGGAGATCCTGGGTATAGCGGTTGATCGTCACCGCGCTGACGATCGCGAGCAGCAGCAGCACGACACCGGCGACGCCGAGGATCAGGTAGAACAGCTGTACCGAGCGCTCGAGCTGGGCGTCCCGCTCGCGCAGCAGCGCGCGTTCCTCCTTCTGCATCCGGTCAAGCGCCGTGCGGATGCCGCGCATCCGGGAATTCATGGCATCGGCACGGAAGGCGGCGATCGCATCCGGCGTCTCGCCTTCGGTCACCAGCCGGATCGAATCGCCGCGCGCCGCGCGCAGGTCGCCGAGCCGGCGCTCGATCTCGCGCATGTTGCGCTGCTGACGCGGATTGTCGCTGGTCAGGCGATTGAGCGCGCGGATGCGGCCGGAAAGCTCGCGGTCGGCGGAAAGGTAGGTGGGGATGAAATACGGGTTCTCGGGGGCGAGCAGCGCGCCGCGCCGCGTCGCCTCGGTCTGCTCGATCAGTCCGCGCAGATTGGCGAGCGCGACCTCGACGTCATAGGTGTGCGCGACCCAGCGGGTGTGGCGCTGGCTCTCCACCGTGGCCCACACCGCGGCGCCGCCCGCGGCGAGCAGCGCCACGAAGCCCAAGGCCATGAAGGCGATGAGCACGCGGCCGATCCGTCCGTCGCGAAGGGTAAACCTGTCCGTCCAGTCGGCCATCCAGGAAGGCCTTAGCGCGCAGCCGCTTAGCCGTCATCCACCTTCGTTAGAGCAGCAGCTCCTGTGCGCTCTGCCGGCCGACATGGCCGCCGCCGCGGCGGCGCGCCATCTCGGTCTCCGCGGTGAAGCGGACGTCCTCGTCGCGATCGCCGAGGAACTTGACCAGGCTCTCCTCCTCGATCTCGCTCCACGCCTTGCCGCGATCGGGGCCGTAGCGCACCCGCGGCAGCAGCCCCGGCGCGTCGGACCATTCGATCAATTGCGCCACGCTCGCCTCGTTCAGCTGGTCGCGCAGGTGATGCGCGGTGACATAGGCGTCGGGGAAGGCGCGGTGCGCGGGCAGGCCGCGCTCATGCTCCAGCCCGTGCGGCTTGCGCCAATAGCGCAGCACCTGATTGGAGAAGCTGGGGCTGTCCGGCCACAGCCGCAGCGCGCATTTCCAGGTGCAGATCCACTTCGCGCCATGCGTCATCGCCGGCGTGCAGAATTGCTCTTCGAACGCCGCGCGATGCGCCGCCAGCGCCACCCGGCGCGGATAGGGATCGAGCACCCGGCGGGCGACATCGTGCCACCAGGGCGCATCGGCGACATCCTCGTCGCGGATATGGTGCACCGCCTGGGTGATCGGCGGCATCGGCCGGCCGGGATTGACCAGGATATGGCCGCCCTCGCCGTCGAGCTCCCAGCGCCCGTCCTCGCCCAGCTTCACGTCCTGCCAGCCGATCTCGCACACGCCGTGGGTGGGGGGAGGGCTGCCGGTGGTCTCCAGGTCGATGACGCGGATGATCGAGGGGGTGGGACGCATCGGGCCCATGTGGGGGCGGCGGCGGCGGGAGTCGAGCGCGGCGGTGGATCAGGCGGCGGCGCGCAGCGCCTCCAGCACCTCCTCGGTGCGCGCGGGATCGCCGATCGCCAGCACGTGGCCGGCGCTGTCGGCGGTCAGCGGATCGCCGTTCCAGTCGCACATCCGCCCGCCCGCGCCCTCCACAATCGGCGCCAGCGCGGCGAAATCGTAGAACTGAAGCCCGCTCTCGCAGACCAGGTCGAGGTGCCCGCTCGCCAGCAGGCCGTAGTTGTAGCAGTCGCCGCCATAGACCGGGCCCTGCCGCGTGTAGCCGCCCGACACCGCTGCGACGAGCGCCATGAAATGCGGCACATCGCCATCGTCGAACAGGTGCGGACTGGTGGTGGCGACCAGCGCGCCCTCCAGCGCCGGGCACGCGCGGGTCCTGGCGGGCGCGCCGTTGAACGTGGTCGGCCGCCCCGCAGCGCCGACCCAGCGCTCGCGCTGCACCGGCTGGTCGATCACGCCGAGCACCGGCCAGCCGTCCTCGACCAGCGCGATCAAGGTGCCAAAGATCGCGCGGCCCGCGGTGAAACTGCGCGTCCCGTCGATCGGATCGAGCACCCAGCGCCGGCCGCTGATCCCCGGCCTTTCGCCATATTCCTCGCCCAGGATGCCGTCGCCCGAGCGTTCCGCCTCCAGGATCCGCCGCATCGCCGCCTCCGCCTCGCGGTCGGCGCGGGTGACGGGGGAGCGATCGTCCTTCAGCTCCACCTCGGCGCCCGCGCGGAACCATGGCCGGATCGCGGCGCCGGCGGCATCGGCAAGGGCATGGGCGAGATCAATATCGGTCTGACGAACGGACATTCTTTCCCTGCTACTCTCACGCCCCCGCCTGCGCTAGGAAGAAGGCGACACAAGCCGGAGCCTGCCCGATGCGCCTCCCGTTCCTCCTTTTCGCCGCCGTCTCGCTGGTCGCCGCCATCGCCCCGGGCGCGCGCGCGCCGGACTTCACCACCCAGGGCGCGCTCGCCGGCAAGGTGGTCAACGTCCACCTTTCGGCACAGCTGAAGCGCGGGCCGGTGGTGCTCTATTTCTTTCCCGCCGCCTTCACCGGCGGCTGCAACGCCGAGGCGCGCGCCTTTGCCGAGGCGGTGCCGCAGTTCCGCGCCGCGGGCGCCACCGTGATCGGCATGTCGGGTGACGCGGTGGCGGACCTCCAGCGCTTCTCGTCGAGCGAATGCGCGGGCAAGTTCCCCGTCGCCACCGCGGATGCCGCGATCCTCAAGGGTTTCGGCGTCCTCCGCCCGGAGGCGTTCCGCGGACGACAGGTGTCGTCGCGGACCAGTTTCGTGATCGCACGGGACGGGCGGGTGGCGTTCGTCCATGACGATCCGAGCCCGACCGAGCATGTGACGCAGACGCTGGCGGCGGTGAAGCGTCTGAAGCGGTAAGCGCTCCTCCAACCTCCGTTCGTGCTGAGCGAAGTCGAAGCACAAGGGAAACGTCGGGGCATGCCCTTCGACTTCGCTCAGGGCGAACGGGTGTGGACTGCTGCTCGGCGCTAACGGGAGTGGGAAGCCTCCCCTTCCCGCATCGCACCATTTCAGCTATGGGCGCGACCCGAGGCGCTGCGCACGCTCGCGCGGCCAATTCCAGGAATCCGCATGAACCTGCGCAACATCGCGATCATCGCGCACGTCGATCACGGCAAGACCACGCTCGTCGACCAGCTCTTCCGCCAGTCCGGCACCTTCCGTGACAACCAGCGCGTCGAGGAGCGCGCGATGGATTCGAACGACCTGGAAAAGGAGCGCGGGATCACCATCCTGGCCAAGCCCACCTCGATCGAGTGGGAAGGCACGCGGATCAACATCGTCGACACGCCGGGCCACGCCGATTTCGGCGGCGAGGTGGAGCGCATCCTCTCAATGGTCGATGGCGTGATCCTGCTGGTCGATTCGTCCGAAGGCGCGATGCCGCAGACCAAGTTCGTCACCGGCAAGGCGCTGAAGCTGGGCCTCCGCCCGATCGTCGTCGTCAACAAGATCGACCGGTCGGACAGCCGCGTGCAGGAAGTGCTGGACGAGGTGTTCGACCTGTTCGTCACGCTGGAAGCGACCGACGAGCAGCTCGACTTCCCGGTGCTCTACGCCTCGGGCCGAAACGGCTATGCCAGCACCGACGAGACCGCGCGCGAGGGGACTTTGACCCCGCTGTTCCAGAAGATCGTCGACCATGTGCCGCCGCCCAGCCTGGACGAGACGGCGCCGTTCAGCTTCCTCGTCACCCTGCTGGACCGCGACAACTTCCTCGGCCGCATCCTCACCGGGCGCGTCCAGTCGGGCGTGGTCAAGGTCAACCAGCCGATCCACGCACTCGACATGGCCGGCAATGTGATCGAGACCGGCCGCGCGTCCAAGATCATGACCTTCCGCGGGCTCGACCGCGTCCCCGCCGATGAGGCGCGCGCGGGCGATATCATCAGCCTCGCCGGCCTGACCGTCGCCACCGTGTCCAACACCATCGCCGACACCAGCGTCACCGAGGCGATCCAGGCGCAGCCGATCGATCCGCCGACGCTGTCGATGCGCTTCGCGGTGAACGATTCGCCGATGGCGGGGCGCGAGGGCAGCAAGGTGACCAGCCGCATGATCCGCGACCGGCTGGAGCGCGAGGCCGAATCGAACGTCGCGATCAAGGTGACCGAGAGCGAGGACAAGGATTCCTTCGAGGTCGCCGGCCGCGGCGAGCTCCAGCTGGGCGTGCTGATCGAGACGATGCGCCGCGAAGGCTTCGAGCTGGGCATCAGCCGCCCGCGCGTGCTGTTCGGCACCGACGAGAGCGGCAACAAGACCGAGCCATACGAGACGGTGGTGATCGACGTGGACGAGGAATTCTCTGGCACGGTCGTCGACAAGATGAACCAGCGCAAGGGCGAGATGACCGACATGCGCCCTTCGGGCGGCGGCAAGACGCGCATCACCTTCTCGGCGCCGTCGCGCGGCCTGATCGGCTATCACGGCGAGTTCCTGTCCGACACGCGCGGCACCGGCATCATGAACCGGCTGTTCGAGAAGTACGGCCCGCACA
>NZ_JBELLZ010000086.1:0-14293 GCF_042096255.1 Sphingomonas sp.
CCCAACGGTGCGGGCAAGTCGACGCTGGTGCGCGCGCTGCTCGGCCTGGTGCCAGGCGAGGGCTGCGTGACGATCGACGAAGTGCCTGTCGCCAGCCTGCCGCGCGCGGCGGTTGCGCGCCGCATCGCCTATCTGCCGCAGGGCCAGACCGTGCACTGGCCGCTCACCGTCGAGCGGCTGGTGGCGCTCGGCCGGCTGCCGCATCTCGGGCCGTTGTCGCGCCCGCGGGCGTCGGACCAGGCGGCGGTCGCGCGTGCGATGGCGCTGGCCGAGGTTGAGCCACTCGCACATCGGATCGCCACCGAGCTCTCGGGAGGCGAGCGCGCCCGCGTCCTCCTCGCCCGCGCGCTAGCGGTCGAGGCGCCGGTGCTGGTCGCCGACGAGCCGCTCGCCAGCCTCGATCCCGAGCATCAGCTGCATGGCATGGAGCTGCTGCGGACGCAGGCGCGAGGCGGCGCGCTGGTGCTGGCGGTGCTGCACGATCTCGCTCTTGCGGCGCGCTTCTGCGACCGGGTGCTGGTGCTCCACGAGGGTCGCCTCGTCGCCGACGGCGCGCCGGCCGAGGTGATGACGCCCGAGCTGGTGGCGGCGGTCTATCGCGTGCGCGTCGCGCCCGCGCCGGACGTGCTGATCCCGGTCGAGCGGCTCGCCGCCCCTTCCTCGACACAAGGACATTCATGAGGCCCATTCACGCGATCGCGGCGCTGCTCGCGCCCGTTCCCGCGCTCGCGCAGGAAGCGCCCGCGCCCGATGCGGCTGCAATCGCCCGAGCCGGAAGTCTCGACGCGGCGGACGCGGACACCGTGGTGGTCACCGCCAATCGCGCACCGACCGAAGCGTACCGGGTCGCCGCTTCGGTGACCGTGCTCGACAAGGCGGCGATCGATCGGACGGGCGACCTGTCGGTCGCCGACCTGCTGCTCCGCACCCCCGGCGTGTCGCTGTCGCGCAACGGCGGCTACGGCACCGCCACCTCGCTGCGCATCCGCGGTGCGGAGAGCGACCAGACCGTGGTGGTGATCGACGGCGTCAAGCTCAACGATCCCGCGTCGGCCGGCGGCGGCTACAATTTCGCCAACCTGCTGACCGGCGATGCGAGCCGGATCGAGGTGCTGCGGGGCCCGCAGTCGATCCTGTGGGGAAGCCAGGCGATCGGCGGCGTGGTCAACGTCGTCACGGCGCTGCCGACTGCCGACCTTGAGGCCAGTTTCGACGTCGAGGGCGGCAGCCGCGATACGGTGAGCGCCCGCGCGGGGGTGGGGGGCACCACCGGCTTGCTGGCGTGGCGGGTGGCGGGGCAGAGCTTCACCACGGAAGGGATCTCCGCGATCGCACCCGCGTTCGGCGGCGGCGAGCGTGACGGCTACACCAACCGGAGCGTGACCGGGCGCGCGGTACTGACGGTGGTGCCGGGCGTCAGCCTCGAAGGTCGGGCCTATTACTCGGACGGCCGCACCGACATCGATGCGATGACGGGCGACAGCCCCGAATATTCGCGCAACCGCGAGCTGATTGCATACGGCGGCGTGAACGTCGCGCTGTTCGGCGGACGGCTCCGCAACCGCTTCGCCTATGCTTACACCGACACCGACCGCGACAATTACAATCCGGATCGCGCTCGCCCGCAGACCTTCGACTCCGCCGGCCGGAACGAGCGGCTGGAATATCAGGGCAGCCTGCTGATCGTGCCTGGTGTGGACGCGACCTTTGGCGTCGAGAATGAAAAGAGCCGGTTCCGCAGCGTCTCTCCGCCCGCTTCGCTGTCGACGCCGGTGCCCGCCCCGGCACGCGGACGGGCGGAGATCACGAGCGGATATGCGCAGCTCAACGCCACGGTTGTCGACGGTCTGACGCTGACCGGCGGCGTACGCCACGACGATCACAGCCGCTTCGGTGGGAAGACGCTGTTCGCAGGGGGCGGTGTCTATACCGCGCCGTGGGGGACAGTGGTGCGGGTGAGCTATTCCGAAGGGTTCAAGGCGCCGACGCTGTACCAGCTGTTCTCGGAATACGGGAACATCGCGCTCGACCCCGAACAGGCGAACGGCTGGGAAATCGGGGCCGAGCAGCGTTTCCTCCGCGACCGGCTGGCGCTCGGCGCGACCTATTTCGAACGCCGCTCGCGCGACCTGATCGTGTTTGCGAGTTGCACCTCCGCCAGCACCAGCCCGCTCTGCCTGGTGCCGGGCAGCACCACCCAGCGCCGCTTCGGCTATTACGACAATGTCTCGCGTGCGTTCGCGCAGGGGATCGAGGCGGACGGACGGCTCGCGCTCGGCCGGCTGAGCGTCGACGGCACTTACACCTGGACCCTGTCGGAGGACCGGTCGCCGAGCGCCGCCACCTTCGGCAATCAGCTCGCCCGGCGGCCGCGGCACGCGTGGAACGCGGGGGCGAACTATGCCTTTCGGGACGGCCCGTCGTTCGGCGCGGCGGTGCGCTGGTCGGGCGAGACCTTCGACAATGCGGCGAACACCGTTCGCCTCGATCCATATATCCTGGTCGATCTTCGCGCCGAGCTGCCGCTCTCGACCGAGGCACGCCTGTTCGTTCGTGCCGAGAACGTGTTCGACGCGCGCTACCAGACCGCCTACCGCTACAACACGCTGGGCCGGAGCATCTACGCCGGCCTGCGCGGGAGATTCTGAGGCGATGGCGTTGAAGGCGGTACGAGCGGCGCGCGCGGAAGTGGTGGCGTGCAACACCTGCCGCCACTCGGCCGAGGATCGCGATGGTCCGGACGGCCGCCGCGGCGGCGCGAAGTTGGCGGAGGCGCTGCGGCGGGTGCAGGCGTCCGACCCGGCCTATGCCGAGGTGGCCGTCGCCGACATGCCGTGCCTTTTCGCGTGCGGCGACTTCTGCACGGTGCATCTGCGGGGGGCCGGCAAGGTCGGCTACGTGCTCGGCCGCTTCACCCCGGACGAGGCGGCGGCGCGTGCGATCCTCGACTACGCGCGCGCCTATGCCGACAGCGAATGGGGCCAGGTGCCGTTCCGTGACTGGCCGCAGGGCGTGAAGGGGCACTTCCTCACGCGCACTCCGCCCGAAGGATTCGTGGTCGAATGAGCTTTGCGGACATCGCCGCGTTCGAGAGTGCGCTGAGGACGCTGCCTGCGCCCGACCCAGCGGCGCGCGCGGCGGCAGCGGCACGGCAGGCGGAGCTCACCAAGCCGCCGGGTTCGCTCGGCCGGCTGGAGGAGATCGCGCTGTTCATAGCCGGCTGGCAGGGCCGCGCCCGGCCGCGGATCGCGCGTGGGCGCGCGGTCGTGTTCGCGGGCAACCACGGCGTGGTCGCGCAGGGAGTCAGCGCTTTCTCGGCGGCGGTCACCGCGCAGATGGTGGCGAACTTCGCGAGCGGTGGTGCTGCGATCAACGCGCTCGCCCGCGCCGCCGGGCTGACTCTGACAGTGGTGCCGCTCGACCTCGATCATCCGACCGCGGATTTCACGGAAGAACCGGCGCTGCGCGAGGCCGAGTGCCTCGCCGCGCTCAACTCGGGCGCAGAGGCGATCGGCGACGCCGACCTGCTGGTGCTCGGCGAGATGGGGATCGGCAACACCACCGCTGCGGCGGCGCTCGCGGCGGCGAGCTTCGGCGGCGCGGCGGCGGACTGGGCCGGCCCGGGCACCGGCATCGACGCGGCGGGGATCGCGCACAAGGCGGCGGTTGTGGAGGCGGGGCTGGCGCGGCACGCGGGCGCGCTCTGCTCTCCGTTCGAGATCCTGCGACGGCTGGGCGGGCGCGAGATCGCCGCGATCGCCGGCGCGGTGGTCGCCGCCCGGCAGGCGCGCGTGCCGGTGGTGCTTGACGGGTTCATCGCCAGCGCCGCCGTGGCGCCGCTCGCAGTCGCCGTGCCGGAGATTGCGGACCATCTGCTCGCCGGGCATTGCTCGGCCGAACCGGGGCACCGCCGCTTGCTCGACCGGCTCGGGCTGACGCCTTTGCTCCAGCTCGACATGCGGCTGGGCGAAGGGAGCGGCGCGGCCGTGGCGGCGGGGATCATCCGCGCGGCACTGGCGGCGCATGATGAAATGGCGACGTTCGCCGAGGCCGGCGTCGCGGCGGGGTGACGAGCTTCGTGCTCCACCTGATGCGGCATGGCGCGCCGGTCCGCGCCGGACTGATGCTGGGGCGAACCGACGATGACGTGATCCCGTCCGGGATCGCGGCCTGCCTCGCACAGGCAGCGGACCTCGACTGCGATCGGCTGATCTCGTCCGACCTTCGCCGAGCGCGCCGCTGCGCCGAGGCGATCGGGACGCCGGTGATCGACCCGCGCTGGCGCGAACTCGACTTCGGCGACTGGGATGGCCGGGCTACGAGCGATGTCGATTCCGCCGCGCTTGGACGCTTCTGGGACGATCCGGATGCGTTTCCTCCGCCTGCGGGCGAGCGCTGGTCGGCGCTGCGCACGCGGGTCGGGGCGGCGCTGGCGGCGCTCCCGCCTGCGCCGACGCTGGTCGTTACCCACGGCGGGCCGATGCGCGCGGCGACCGCGGAACTCTGCGGGCTCGATCTCGCGGCGACCTGGGCGCTCGACCTGCCCTATGCGGCGGTACTGAGCCTGCGGGTGTGGGAGGGCGCGCCGCGCCGGGCGCAGCTCACGAGTCTGCGCGCGTGAGGCGGTTCGTCGTCGCGCTCGGCTTCCTGACCCGCCTGCCGGTGCCACGCCTTGCCACCCGCGACGGCGACTTTACGGCGGCGGTGCGGCTGTACCCGCTCGTCGGCCTGATCATCGGCGCGATCGTCGCCGGCGCGGGGTGGTTGGGCACGCAGGTCGATCCGTGGCTCGGTGCGCTCGCCGCGCTGGTCGCCTGGACCTGGGTGACCGGCGCGCTCCATCTCGATGGGTTGGGCGATCTGGCCGACGGGCTGGGTGCGAGCCACGGCGACCGCACGCGGCTGCTCGCCGTGATGGCCGATCCGCACATCGGCAGTTTCGGCGTGGTCGCGATCGTGCTCCAACTCGTCGCCAAGCTTGTTGCGCTGCACCTGCTTCTCCC
Source organism: Sphingomonas sp. (assembly GCF_042096255.1). GTDB lineage: Bacteria > Pseudomonadota > Alphaproteobacteria > Sphingomonadales > Sphingomonadaceae > Sphingomonas. The sequence goes on from NZ_JBELLZ010000086.1 coordinate 5,004, forward strand.
CGGCGATTGCGCGGCGCTGCTCGTGATTCCCGCCGCCGCGCGGGCGGGTCCGCTGGTCTGGGCGAGGATGCTGCTGAACCTCAAGCCGGAAGGTCTCGGCGCCGCGATCGCCGATGCGACGCGCGCGCGCGTCCTGATCGGCTGGAGCCTGGTCTTGGCGGGAGCCTGCACCCTGGTTCCGGCGCTGGTGGCCGCACCGGTGCTGGTGTTAGCGCTTGCGCTATGGTTCCGCGCCAAGCTCGGCGGAATGACCGGCGATGTCCACGGAGCCGGCATCGAGTTGACCGAGGCCGGCCTGCTCCTGATCGCCGCGACCGTTCAAGCGCTGAGCGCCTGACGCCGCGGGTTCCGTCGGGCTTGGAGCGGCGCCTCAGCGCACCTCGCCAGCGATCAAGAGCAGCGCGTCGACGTCGACATGCGCCTCCAGCGCCCCGGCGATCTCGTCGAGCGCGGCATCGACATCGGCGGCGTGGTCGGGGCCTGCGCCTGCGACGCCGATCCGTGCCAGCCACGCCCGCCGCTGCGCCGCTGCGCCTAGCAGGCCATGGACGTAGCTACCGGCGACGAGCCCATCGGCGCGCATCGCCCCGTCAGTCCGGCCATCGTTGAACCGCCCGACCGGCCTTGCGGTGTCCGGCCCGGTCGTGCGCCCGAGGTGGATCTCGTAGCCGGAGAAGCGCACGCCGAGCGCCTCGCCCGTCACCTGCCGCAGCACCTTGTCGCCGCCGAGCACCGTGTCAACATCGAGCAGGCCCAGCCCGGGAACGCTTCCTGCCGGTCCCTCGACGCCGTCAGGATCGCTAACCGAGCGGCCGAGCATCTGGTAGCCGCCGCACAGGCCCAGCACCGGCCGGCCCTTCCGCACATGCGCGAGGATGTCGATGTCCCAGCCGAACGCGCGCAGCGATCCCAGATCGGCGCAGGTCGCCTTAGAACCGGCGAGGACGATCAGCGCCGCATCGGGGATCGGCTGTCCGGGCGACACCATCACAAGCTCCACACCGGGCTCCAGCCGCAGCGGATCGAGGTCGTCGAAGTTGGCGATCCGGGGCGTAATTGGGCAGGCGATCACCACGCGCCGATCCGACGTTCGGGCCGGCCGCTCCAGCACCACCGCATCCTCGCTCGGCAACCGCCGCGCTGCCGCGAGCCAGGGAATGAGGCCCAGCCCCCGCCATCCGGTCCGCGCCTCCACCGCGGTCATGCCGTCGGCGAACAGCGCCGGGTCGCCGCGGAACTTATTGACCAGGAAGCCGCGGATCATCGCCGCGTCGGCGGGATCGATCACGGTGTGGGTTCCGACCAGTGAGGCGATCACCCCGCCGCGATCGATGTCGCCGACCAGCACCACCGGCACTCCGGCGGCGCGCGCTAAGCCCATGTTGGCGATGTCACCGCTGCGCAGGTTGATCTCCGCGGGCGACCCCGCGCCTTCGATCACGACCACGTCGGCTTCGGCGGCGAGCCGGCAATAGCTCGCCAGCACCTCGCTCAGCAGCCCCGCGCGCCCCTCGCGCCAGTTCGCCGCGGCAAGCGTGCCGCGGACCTGCCCGCGTACTACGAGCTGGGAGGTGCGGTCGCCCTGCGGCTTGAGCAGCACCGGGTTCATGTCGACGGTCGCCGGGGTGCGGCAGGCGAGCGCCTGCGTCGCCTGCGCACGGCCGATCTCCCCGCCATCCGCCGTAACCGCGGCGTTGTTGCTCATGTTCTGCGGCTTGAACGGGCGGACGGTGAGGCCGCGGTTGGCGAGCGCGCGGCACAGCCCGGCAACCAGTACCGACTTGCCCACGTCCGAGCCGGTGCCCTGGAGCATCAGCGCAGCCATGCGACGCCCCCCGCGATGAGCCAAAGCAGCGCGCACGCGCCGACGTAGACCCGCAGTGCCCGCGCAAGGTCGCTTGCCGCTGCGGTCCGGCCCTCGCCTCCGATCCACGGCTTGTCTTGCATGGCGCGATCATAGGCGACGGGCCCGGCTAGCGCGACGCCGAGCGCGCCCGCCATCGCCGCCTCTGGCCAGCCGGCGTTGGGCGAGGCGTGACGGGCATGGTCGCGCCACAGCACGCCCCAGCCGCCGCCTCCGGCGAGGCAGATCAGGACGGCGGACAGCCGCGCCGGAAGCAGGTTGGCGAGATCGTCGGTCCGCGCCGCCGCCCAGCCGAAGGCGCGCCAGCGTTCCTCCTTGTGCCCGATCAGGCTGTCGGCGGTGTTGACCGCCTTGTACGTCCAGACGCCGGGTAAGCCCGCCACCAGCAGCCAGAACAAGGGCGCGACCACGCCGTCGCAGAAGCTCTCCGCCAGGCTCTCGATCGCCGCCCGCGCCACGCCTCCCTCGTCGAGCGCCGCGACGTCGCGCCCGACGATCATCGCCACTGCCTGCCGCGCCGCCGGGAGATCGCCGCGCGCGAGCGCCGCCGCGACGGGCCGAACGTGATCGAACAGGCTCCGCTGCGCCAGCGCCGGCCAGGCGAGGATCGCCACCGCGAGCCACCACCCCGTCCCGAACAGCGCCTGCGCGACGCGTTCGAGGGCGATGCCGATCGCGATTGTCGCGCCCACGATCAGCAGCAAGGTCGCGACGCCGAGCAGCCGCCGCGTCGTCTCGCCGCACTCCGGCCGGTTCCACCGCCGTTCGCACCAACCGATCGCCCGGGCGAACGCGCCCACCGGATGCCCGACCCGCCAGTAGAGCCATGCCGGCCAGCCGAGCGCGGCGTCGAGCGCGAGCGCCGCCAGCGCAATCACCCGAGCGCCCGGTCGAGCCGGTCGAAACCTGCCTCGCTCCCCGGCAGGCCGAAGCGAAGCCAGTCCGGGTGATCGTCGAACGGGCGCGTCAGGATACCGGCGCGGGCGAGCCGCTCGAAGACCGCGCGCACTTCTGGATGGCGGACCAGCCGGAACAGCGGGCACGCGCCCTCCGCCGCCAGGCCGTGCCGCGCCAGCAGCGTGTCGAGCCGGGTCGCCGTTCCGGCCAGCTCCGTGCGCGTCTGGGCGATCCAAGCTCCGTCCTCGTAGGCGGCGGTGCCCCAGGCGATCGCCTGCGCGCTGACCGGCCAGTCACCGAGCAGCGCGCGCGCCCGCGCGATGATCTCGGCGGGCGCGATGAGGAATCCGAGGCGCACCCCCGCCAGCCCGAAGAACTTGCCGAACGAGCGCAGTACCACGAGGGGTAACCCCTTCTCGGGAGCGGAGCCGACGCTGGTGTCAGGCATCACATCGGCGAACGCCTCGTCGACGACGAGCCAGCCGCCGCGCTCCTGCTGGCGCAGCGCCAGCGCATAGGTCACCGATGCGGCAAGGGTGTGCCCGTCCGGATTGTTCGGGTTGGCAAGGATCACCGTTCCGGAGCGCGCGGTGGCGAGAGCGGCGCGATCGATCTGCTCGGCGGCGATCTCGCGATGCGTGCCATAGGTCGGGACGACCGCCGTGAACGGCTGCGGCAGCCCGAGCGATGGCAGCAGGCGCAGCGCGATCTCGCTGCCGGGCACCGCGACCACCCGCGCGGGATCGGCGCCGACGGCGGCGGCAGCGGCGGCCTCTAGGCGGGCCAGCGCCGACAGGTCGGGAAGCGGTCCCGGATCGATCGCGATCGGCTCGCGCGGGCGCCACGCGATCGGGTTGATCCCGGTCGACAGGTCCAACCACGGTGCAGGCGCGTCCGGGAAGGCGCGCATCGCCTCCGCCAATCGTCCTCCATGGCGTCCGAACCCTGATTCCGCTTGCGTCATCCATGCCGCCTTCGTCATTCGGGCCATTGGCGGCAAGTCGGAAGGCGATGTGGGGAGACCAAGAACGGTTCTGGTGCTGGGCGGCGCGCGATCGGGCAAGAGCCGACATGCGCAAGCGCTTGCCGAGGCGACGGGCGGTGAGCGCGTGTTCATCGCCACCGCCCAGGCGTTCGACGCCGAGATGCGCGACCGCATCGCCCGCCACCGCGCCGATCGGGACGAGACCTGGCGGACGGTGGAGGCGCCGACCACGTTGCAGCAGGCGATCCGCGAGAATGACGCGGCAGGGCGCGTGCTGCTGATTGACTGCCTGACGCTGTGGGTGTCCAATCTCTTGCTGGTGGATCAGCCCCTCGGCGCAGCGAGCGACGACCTGTTGGGGGCCATCGCGGAAAGCCGTGCCGCGATCATCCTGGTCAGCAACGAGGTCGGGTTCGGCATCGTACCGGACAACGCCCTCGCGCGCCGCTTTCGCGATGGCGCCGGCATCCTCAACCAGCGCCTCGCCGCCGCCTGTGATGCGGTGGACCTGGTCGTCGCCGGGCTGTCGCTGAGGATGAAGGGTAGCGCCGTTTAGCGCTTGCTGCGCTGCGGAAATCGGATATGAAACGCCGCTGGACCGGGTTCGCCCGGCCCAGATGATCGCGCCGGTGCCCCGAGAGGGGCTTGAAACGGGAATGCGGTGCGGAAGGCGAGAGCCCTCCTAATCCGCGGCTGTCCCTGCAACTGTAAGCGGTGAGCGAGGTGCACAGGCGATCGGCGAAAAGCCGGTCGCGGCCACTGGGGAAACCTGGGAAGGCGTGCAGCGAGCGACGACCCGCGAGCCAGGAGACCTGCCGGCGCGTGTCGCTCATTGCTTTGGTCCAGGGGATGGCCGGGGCACGGAGAACCTCCGTTCAGAGCGACGAACGGGTCCCATCAAAGCAGTGCTTTGCTGGGGGCCCGATGCCGCGCGGCCGGGGCCGCAAGCGGCGTGGCGTGCCCGCGGACGAGCGTCCGTTCGCGGAACTTGCCCGCTCGCGTCCGTCAGCCGGCGGACAGCCCCGTGTTGCGTCCGTCGAACGACGCGCAGGGGGTTGAAGAGATCATGAAGACGTTCGTTTCGTTGCTGGCGCTGATCGCCGCCACACCTGTGCTCGCGCAGAGCAATCCAACCGTGCAGACCGAGGACGCCGAGGGCAACGACGTGGTCGTCACCGCCTCGCGCTCGGGCGACGGCGTCGAGGTCAAGAATCTGCCGGCCTCGATCACGCTGCTCACCAACGAGGATTTGCAGGAGCGCCAGACTCGCGTCGTCTCGGACGTGCTGCGCGACGTGCCCGGCCTTTCCGTCAGCCGCACCGGCGCGGTCGGCGCGCTGACCCAGGTTCGCGTGCGCGGGACGGAGGGCAACCACGTGCTGGTCCTCATCGACGGCATCAAGGCCTCCGACCCCTATTACGGCGAGTTCGACTTCGGCACGCTGATCGCCGACGAGGCCGCCAAGGTCGAGGTGCTCCGCGGCCAGCAGTCGTCGCTCTACGGCTCGGACGCGATCGGCGGCGTGATCCAGTACATCACCCTCACCGGGCGCGAGCTGCCCGGCGTGACGGTGCGCGCCGAGGGCGGATCGTTCGGCACCGCCACCGGCGGCGCGCGCTTCGCCGGCTATTCGGACACGCTCGACTATGCCGTCAGCGCCTCCGCCTTCCGGACGCAGGGCTACCCGACCGCGCGCGGCGGCGACCGCGACGTCGGCTCCACCCTGGTCAACGCGACCGCCAAGGTCAGCTGGACGCCCTCGCCCGAGTTCAAGCTGACCGGCGTGGGCCGCTACGGCTACGCCGACGCGCTGACCAACGATTCGGAGATCGACGGATCGAGCCCGCTGTTCGGCTACACCGTCGACAGCCCCGGCGTGCATTATCGCAACGACGCCTTCTACGGGCTGGTCCGCGCCGATCTGTCGCTGCTCGACGGCCGCTGGACCAATGCGCTGACCGCCCAGATCGCGGACACCACCCGCAAGGGCTATGTCGACACCGACACCTTCGACTATGGCGACAAGGGCCGCCGCTACAAGGGCACGTACGAGACGAGCTTCCGCTTCGGCAGCGACCGGGTCGTCAACCGCATTACCGGCGCGATCGACTTCGAGCGTGAGGAGTTCGAGAACACCACGCCGTCGGACTTCGTCTTCACCGGCCGCCGCTCGACCGAGAATTGGGGCTTCGTCGGCCAATACGAACTGACCATCGACGACGCTTTGTCGGCTGGCGCGAGCATCCGGCACGACGAGAACAACCGCTTCGACGACACGACCACCTGGCGTGCGCAGGCGGGCTATCGCCTGCCGATCGGGCTGCGCGTCCGCGGCGCCTATGGCACCGGCGTCAAGAATCCGGGCTATTACGAGCTCTTCGGCTATTCGGACGGCCGCTACATTGGCAACCCGAACCTCAAGCCCGAGAAGTCCGAGGGCTGGGAAGCGGGCGCCGACTGGGACGTCGCCGGCGGCAAGGCATCCGTGGGCGCGACCTATTTCGACAGCCGGCTGAAGGACGAGATCTACACGACCTATCCCGCCCCTGATTTCGTCGCCACGCCGTCGAACCGGACCACTCGTTCGAAGCAGCACGGCGTCGAGGCGTTCGTGTCCGCGCGGCCGATCCCGCAGTTGAAGTTCGATCTCGCCTACACCTGGCTCGACTCAACCGAGAACGGCGTCAACGAGGTGCGTCGCCCGCACCACATTGGCAGCATCAACACCACGGTGTTCAGCCAGGATCAGCGCTTCTCGGGCACACTCAGCGTCCGATACAACGGCCGGCAGGACGATGTCGCCTACACCGACCCGAGCTACATCCCGGTCCCGGTTTCGTTGCAGGAATATGTGTTGGTCAACCTGAATGCCGAGTACAAGGTCACCGACGCCATCTCGGTGTTCGGCCGCGTCGAGAACCTGCTCGACGAGAGCTACGAGGAGGTGTTCAGTTTCGCGACGCCGGGCCGGGCCGCGTACGGCGGCATCCGGGCGCGCTTCTGATGCGAAGCCGGCCGGCCGTCCTCGCTCTCGCGCTATCCCAAGGGCTTGCGGCGTGCAGCGCGGGGCAGCCGGCCATCCCGCACGCCACCGCGAAACCGCTCCGCGTGATGAGCATGAACCAGTGCACAGACCAGCTCGTGCTGGCGCTGCTGCCGCCGGAGCGGATCGCCTCGGTCACCTGGCTGTCGCGCAATCCGGACGGATCGCTGATGGCGGCGGAGGCGCAGCGGGTCGGGATCAACCATGGTCTGTCTGAGGAGGTGGTGCGGCAGCAGCCCGATCTGGTGGTCGCGGGCAGCTTCACCACGCCGGCGACGCGCGGCCTGCTCCAGCGGCTCGGCTATCCGATGATCGAGGTCGATCACGCCGAGAGCTTCGACGACATCCGCCGCATCACCCGGCAGGTCGCGCAGGCGGTGGGCGAGCCGGCGCGCGGCGAGGCGCTGATCGCGCGCATGGACCGGCGGCTGGCCGAGCTGGCCCGCGCGCCCGGGCCGCGGCTGCGCGTGGCGGCCTGGGACGGCGCCGGCTTCAACGCCAGCAAGGCCTCCCTCTACAATGCGGTGCTGGAGGCGGCGGGCGCGGTCAACGTCGCCAACGAGCCGCCCGCCAGCACCTATGGACGGCCCGATGTCGAGGTGCTGTTGCAGACCGCGCCGACCCTGCTGGTGATGGGCGCCGGCCTTGGCCGCAAGCCGGGGCTGCGCGACAATGTCGAGCGGCACCGGATCGTGCGCCGCTATTGGGACGGCCCGCGCACGCTCACCATCCGCCAGGCCTATTATATCTGTGGGACGCCGCTGGTCGCCGACGCCGCGCTCCGGCTGCGCGGCGAGCTGCGCGCCGCCGCCGCCCGCGTCCGCACGCCGCTGCCGTTCGCCGCGACGAGGGCGCTGTGAGCCGCTGGCTGGCGCCTCTCCTGCTGTTCGCGCTGATCGGCGCGGCGCTGCTGTCGATCCTGGCGGGCACGGTGTGGCTGCCGCCGGAACGCGCGCTGTCGGCGCTCTTCGCCGGCCGCAGCGACCTCGTCGGGCTGATCGTCACCGAGATCCGCCTGCCGCGGCTGATCCTGGCGCTCGCCATCGGCGCAAGCCTCGGCCTGTCGGGCGCGGTGCTGCAGGGGCTGCTGCGCAACCCGCTGGGGGAGCCCGGCCTGCTCGGCGTCACGTCGGGCGCGTCGCTCGGGGCGGTGATCGCCATCTACTTCGGCTTCGCCGCCAGCTTCACGCTGGCGACGCCGCTGTTCGCGCTGACCGGCGCCTTCGTCACCGCGCTGATCGCGCTGATCCTGTCGCGCAGCGGCGGCACGCTCTCACTGATCCTCACCGGGGTCGCGATCAGCAGCATCACGATGGCGCTGATCATGCTGGCGCTCAATCTCGCCCCCAATCCCTATGCCGCCTATGAGATCATGACCTGGCTGATGGGGTCGCTGGCCGATCGCAGCTGGGATCATGTGCGGCTGGCGCTGCCCTTCGTGGTGCCCGGCCTGGTGCTGCTGCTGCTGACCGGCCGTGCGCTCGACGCGCTGGCCTTGGGCGACGCGCAGGCGGAGAGCCTGGGCGTCCCGATCGTCCGCACGCGCCTGCTCGCGCTCGGCGGCACGGCGCTGGCGGTGGGCGCGGCGACCTCGATCGCGGGGTCGGTCGGCTTCGTCGGGCTGGTCGCGCCGCATCTGGTGCGGCCGCTGGTCGGCCATCAGCCGGGGCGGGTGCTGCTGCCGGCGATGCTGGCGGGCGCGCTGCTCGTGGCGCTGGCCGATGTCGCGACGCGCACGCTGGTGCTCGGCGGCGCGCCGCTCAACATCGGCGTGTTCACCAGCCTGATCGGCACGCCTTTCTTCCTGTGGCTGGTGCTGCATGTGCGCAGGCGCACCGCATGAGCGCGCTCGATCTCGCCGGCATCCGCGTCGCGCGGGGCGGGCGCACCGTGCTCCACGACGTGTCGGTCGGCTTCGCCGCCGGACGCCTCACCGCCGTGATCGGTCCGAACGGCGCGGGCAAGAGCAGCCTGCTGGACGTCGCCGCCGGTCTCCTCCACCCGGAGGCGGGCAGCACGCGGCTGGACGGCGTGGAGCTTGCCGCGATCGGCCGCCGCGCGCTCGCCCGCCGCCGCGCCTATCTGCCGCAGCGCGCCGGCGTCGAATGGCCGATCAGCGTCGAGCGGGTGGTGGCGCTCGGGCTCACGCCGTCGCTCCCGGCCTTCGGCGACCTGCCCGCGGCCCTGCGCCCGGCGGTGGACGAGGCGCTCGCCGCCTGCGACCTCCGCGACCTCGCCGAACGGCCCGCCACCGCGCTCTCCGGCGGCGAGCTGGCGCGCGTGATGCTGGCGCGCGCGATCGTCGGTCGTCCCGAGCTGCTGATCGTCGACGAGCCGACCGCCGGCCTCGACCCGCGCCACGCGCTCGACGCCGGGCGGCGCCTGCGCGCGCTCGCCGACGCGGGCTGCACCGTGATCGTCGCGCTCCACGACCTCGACCTCGCGCTGCTCATCGCCGACGAGGCGCTGGCGGTGAAGGAGATCGGAAGAGCGTCGGGTAG
>NZ_JBELLZ010000087.1:0-14170 GCF_042096255.1 Sphingomonas sp.
GTCGAACAGGCAACACCGCGTACACTCTGGATCGGGTTGAGCGTCCGCGGCTGACCGTCACGCGCGCGGATGCGCGTTGCGATACACGTCCAGCAGATGCGCCGCGTCCACCGCGGTATAGATTTGGGTTGAGGACAGGCTGGCGTGGCCCAGCAGTTCCTGCAAAGCGCGCAGGTCCGCGCCCCTGCCCAGCAGATGCGTCGCGAAGCTGTGCCGCAGCGCATGGGGGGTGGTGCGCGCGTTCAGCCCCAGCCGCCCGCGCGCCGCGCGCACGCCGGCGCGAATGATCGAGGCGGACAGCGGCCCACCGCGCGCGCCGCGGAACAAGGGCGCCTCGCGCGTCATCGGCCAGGGGCAGGCCGCGACATAGGCCTCGATCGCCGCGCGCACTTCCGGCAGCAGCGGCACGATCCGCGTCTTGGCGCGCTTGCCGGTCACGGTCAGCGTCTCGCTCAGCGGCAGCGCCGCGCCGGTCAGCGCCATCGCCTCGCCGATCCGCAGCCCGGCGCCATAAAGCAGCAGCAGCACCGCCCAGTCTCGCGCCGCCACCCATGGCGTCCGCGCCGCCTCCGCCACGTCCTCGGCCAGGGCCACCGCCTCGTCCGGAGCGATCGGGCGCGGCACGCCCTTCTTCACCCGCGGGCCCTTGAGCTTCGGCACGGCCGCCTCCCCCGCCGCCCAGGCGATGAAGCCGCGCACGGCCGAGAGCTCCCGCGCGGCGGAGGCGTTCCCCAGCCCCTCGCCGCGCCGCATCGCGAGAAAGGCGCGCAGCTCGGCGGCATCGACGACCGCCAGGCCGGCGGTATCCACCGGTCCGCCGCGGTGCCGGGCCAGGAATGTCAGCAGCCGCTCCGCCGTCGCCTGATAGGCGCGCACCGTATGCGGTGATCGGCGCCGATCGCGGGCCAGATGGCACCCATAGTCCACGGCAGGATCGCTCATCCGCCGGATCATGCCCGATCCGGCGCGTCCCGGCGAGATGTTGTTAACCGCTAGGGCCTATGACGCTGCCATGTCCGATCGTGCGACCATGCTGCCGCCCGTCGATGCCGCCGAGGAGCGGCGTCTCGCGGCGCTCCATGCGCTGGAACTGATCAACAGCGCGCCCGAACGGGAGTTTGATGCGATTGTCTCCTTGGCAGCCGCGCTTCTTGGCACCGATTGGGCGGCCGTCACCCTGATCGACGAGGACCGCCAGTGGGTGAAGGCGTCCCACGGCAACCTCCAGATCGAGGAGCCTCGCGAACTCAGCATCTGCCAGTACACGATCCAGGCGGACGAGGTGATGGTGGTGCCCGATGCGGAGGCGGACCCTCGCCTGGAACCGCGACGAGTCGCCTATGGCAGGCACGACATCCGCTTCTACGCCGGCACGCCGATCCATGCGCCCACCGGGGAGCGGATCGGCGCGCTGTGTGTCGCCGATCCGAAGCCGCGCCGTCTAGAGATGCCAGGCGACGAGCGCCTGCGTGAACTGGCGATCCTGGTCGATGCGCTGATCGCAGCACGCGCCACCGCGCGCGAGGCGATCCGCGTCGCCGAAGAGAGCGCGCTTCAGGCCGAGCATCTCCAGCGGCAGGAGCGGATCATGCAGCAGGCGCAGCGGCTGGCGATGATCGGATCCTGGCGCCTTACGCTGGAAGACGAAGGGCTCGGCTGGTCTGACAACGTCTACCGGATCTACGGCGTGCCGGTGGGCGAGCGGATGACGGTGGATCGCGCGCTCGATTTCTACCCGCCCAAAGCGCGTGGCATGATCAGCGAAGCGCTGGCCAGGCTGATCGAAACCGGCGCGATCATGGACGTCGAGGTAGATCTCATCACGGCGCAGGGCGTAAGGCGACGCGTCCGCTCGATGGCCGAGCTGGAGCTTGCCGGTGGACAGCCGGTGGCGATCGTCGGCGTCTTCCAGGACGTGACGGAGCGCTGGACGATGGAACAGGCGCTGCGCCGCTCCGCCGATCAGGACGAACTGACCGGGATCGCCAATCGCGCCGCGTTCAACCGGACGATCGAAAAGGCGATCGCGGCGTCCGCCGACGGTGGCGACACGCTGATGCTGGCGCTCGTCGATCTCGACGGGTTCAAGGCGGTGAACGACTCGCTCGGCCATCTTGCCGGCGACGATGTCCTGAAGGCGGTCGGACGCCGGCTGTCCGCGTCCTGGCTGGCCGGCAGCTTCGCCGCCCGCCTCGGCGGCGACGAGTTCGCGCTGATCGTCACCGACAACGGGCTCACGCGCGATCCGGAGGAGTTCGCGCGGCGCCTGGAAGCGGATCTCCGGCTGCCGGTGACCGGCGTGTCCGGGCCGATTCCCAGTGCCGGCACGGTCGGCACGGCAATGCTGCGCGAAGGCGACACCGTGCGGGACCTCGTCCACCGCGCCGACGAGACGCTCTATGCCGCCAAGCGCGCGCGCCAGGGCGAACGGCGTCGGGGCGAGCGGCGCGGTGAGCGCCGGGCGGGATAGCTTCACCCGGAGTCCGCGCGGCCCCATATAGGGCGCCGTGACCCGTGCCCGCGTCCTCGTCCTGAACTCGGCTCTCGGCCCCCTAGACTACCGCGTCCCGCACGGCATGCGGGTTGAGCCCGGATCGATCGTGGTGGCGCCGCTGGGCCCGCGCCAGCTGCTTGGCGTCGTATGGGAGGCCGACCGCATGCCGTCCGAGGCGGAGGTCGGCGACAATCGTCTGCGCAACCTGCTCGCCGTCGCCGACGTGCCGCCGATCCGGGCCGCGCTGCGCCGACTGGTGGAATGGACCGCTGATTACTATCTTGCGCCGCCCGCCGCAGTGGTCCGCATGGCGCTGTCGTCCAGCGCGCTCGAAGGCGCAAAGCTCGCGATCGAATATCGTGCGACGGGCCATGTCCCAGACCGTCTGACTCCTCAGCGCGCGCAGGCGCTGGAACGGATCGGGGACCGTCAGGGGCTGATCCGGGAACTGGCCGCCATCGCCGATGTGTCAGACGGCGTGATCCGGGGCCTGCTCAAGGCCGGGGCAATCGAGGCGGTCGAGGTCGATGTCGACTGCCCCTACCCCCGTCCCGATCCAGACTATGCTCCCCCTGCGCTCTCCCCTGACCAGCAGGCGGCGGCCGATATCCTTGCGGCGGATGTCGAGGCACGGGCGTTCCGTCCGACCCTGCTCGACGGCGTGACGGGATCGGGCAAGACCGAGGTCTATTTCGAGGCCGTCGCCACCGCCCTGCGTCAGGGGCGCCAGACGCTCGTGCTGCTGCCGGAGATCGCCCTCACCGAACCGTTCCTGCGGCGCTTCCACGATCGCTTCGGCTGCGAGCCGGTGGCCTGGCACTCCGGCCTTCGGGCCACCCAGCGCCGGCGGGCCTGGCGTGCGATCGCGAGCGGCGAGGCGATGGTGGTAGTGGGCGCGCGCTCCGCGCTGTTCCTGCCCTATGCCGATCTCGGGCTGATCGTGGTCGACGAGGCGCACGAGACCAGCTTCAAGCAGGAGGATGGCGTGCACTACCACGCCCGCGACGTGGCGGTGATGCGCGCGCGTTTCGAGGCCTGTCCGGCGGTGCTCGCCTCGGCGACCCCCGCAATCGAGACACGCCACCAGGTTGCGCTCGGCACCTATGCCGAGGTCCGGCTGGGCGCACGCTTCGGCGCGGCGGAGCTGCCCGCGATCGAGACGATCGACCTGCTGGCCGAGCCTCCGCCGCGCGGCCGCTGGCTTTCCGGCCGGCTCGTCGCCGCGATCGACGAGGCGCTCGCGCGGGGCGAACAGTCGCTGCTGTTTCTCAACCGGCGCGGTTATGCGCCGCTGACGCTGTGCCGCACCTGCGGTCATCGTTTTCAATGCCCGAACTGCACCGCCTGGATGGTCGAGCACCGGCTCACCCGCCGGCTGGCCTGCCATCATTGCGGCCATCTCGAACCAACGCCGCGTGCCTGTCCCGAGTGCGCGGGAGAGGACAGCCTCGTCGCCTGCGGGCCCGGCGTCGAACGGATCGCCGACGAGGCGGCCGCCCTCTGGCCCGAGGCGCGCATCGCCGTGGTGACGTCCGACACGATCTGGAGCCCGGCCAAGGCCGCCGAGTTTGTCGGACGCATGGAAGCCGGGGAGATCGACCTCGTGGTCGGCACGCAGCTGGTGACCAAGGGCTATCACTTCCCCAACCTTACCGTCGTCGGCGTGGTCGATGCCGACCTCGGACTCGAAGGCGGCGACCTTCGCGCTGCCGAGCGCACGTTTCAGCAGATCCGCCAGGTTTCCGGGCGCGCGGGCCGCGGCGAGAAGCCGGGGCATGTCTCTATCCAGACCCACAGCCCCTCGGCTTCGGTGATGCAGGCGCTGGTTTCCGGCGATACCGAGCGCTTCTACGTGGCGGAGACGGAGGCTCGGCGCGAGGCCGACGCGCCGCCGTTCGGTCGTTTCGCGGCGATCGTGGTGTCGAGCGAAGACCAGGCGGCGGCGCAGGAGATCGCGCGCGCGATCGGACGGTCGGCGCCGCAAGTCGAGGGCATGGCGGTCTATGGCCCCGCGCCGGCGCCCCTCGCCATGCTGCGCGGGCGGCACCGGTTCCGCCTGCTCGTGCATGCACGCCGGATGCTGGACGTGCAGGCCGTCATCCGTGAGTGGCTGGGCAGCGTCGAACGGCCGGCAAAGGTGCGGGTGATCGTCGACGTCGATCCGTACAACTTTCTGTAAGAAGGTTGTCGCGCTGCACCGCGCCATGGCGCGTTCGGTCTTGAATCCTTGATTCAGCAGGCTGAAGCGCCCTTGTGGATCCGCATGAAGCACGGATCCAGTCCGCGCTCCCGGCGGCGCGGCAGCATATCGGCTCCGCAGTGACTCAGGCCGGCTGAATCACACGTCGGTGATCACACACCAGTCGCTGCCGCATCGCGCGCGGAACCAAAGAAAAAGGGAGGCCGGTTGCCCGGCCTCCCCTGATCTTTCCAAACCCGAAGGTCGAAGTCCTTACTGACCCGAACCCGGGCCGTAGGTGACTTCCACGCGACGGTTCTGCACTTCGCGGACACCATCGGCGGTGTCGACCCGCGGACGGCTCTCGCCGAACGCCTCGGTCGAGATCACGCCATCCGGGATGCCGCGCGAGCTGAGATACGCCCGGACCGCGTCGGCACGGCGCTGCGACAGGCCGACGTTGTACGAGGCCGAGCCCGAACGGTCGGCGTGACCGGCCAGCATGACCTGCGCGTTGCCGCAGGACTGGTACTGGGTGACGGCGTTGTCGAGGATCGACGCGGCCTCCGGCGTGATGTCCGACTTGTCCCACTCGAAGAAGACAATGAACGGACCCGGCGAGCACACCACCGGCGGCGGCGGCGGCGGCGGGGGCGGCGGGGGAGGCGGCGGCGGCGGGGGAGGCGGCGGCGGAGCAGCCGGCTCACCGAAGTTATAGGTCAGTCCGCCGAGCAGCGAGTGGCTGCGGAAGCGGCCATTGAAGTTCCGCGGGCCAATGTCGGTGACACGGAAGTCCGACGCGTTGAAGAAGCGGTACTTCACCGAGACGTCGAGACGGTCGGTCAGCGGTGCGCGGATACCGCCCATCGCCTGCCACGCGAACACGGTGTCGCTGTCGTTGATGAAGCTCAGCTCGCGCTGCACGGCGGTCCGCGCCTTGACGCGCGCTACGCCGACGCCGCCACCGACGAAGCCCTGGATGCCGTCGTCGTCGCCGAGATCGACCATGGCGTTCGCCATGAAGCTCAGCGCGGTGTCACGGCCGCCGGCGTTGCGGCGGGTGCCCGCC
This sequence comes from Sphingomonas sp., assembly GCF_042096255.1. Lineage (GTDB taxonomy): Bacteria > Pseudomonadota > Alphaproteobacteria > Sphingomonadales > Sphingomonadaceae > Sphingomonas. The sequence continues at coordinate 5,743 of NZ_JBELLZ010000087.1, forward strand.
GGAAACGAAATCGGCGCACCCGCGGCGGTGAAGCCCGGGGTGGCGACGTTGCTGCGATAGCTTTCGGTGGTCGCCGAGCGATAGCTCACCTCGGCCTCGACGCGGATCGGACCGAAGTCGTACCCGATGTTGCCGCCGACGTCCCAGCCATAGTCCTTCTGGACGGTAGCCTGATCCGGGCCGTCGACCCGGTTGATGTCGTACGGGATATCCTCAACGATCATCCCGCCGCCCTCGACGCCCACGTACCACGAATCATCGCGGGCGAGCGCAGGAGTGGCGAGCGCGGTTGTGGCAAGCGCCAGAACTACGGCTAGCTTCCGCATAAAATCCCCTTTCCAGTGTCCAACGGACAGCGCAAACCGTCTATCGGAACGTTGGTTTCCACGCAAGCGCGCAAAATCGCTGACTGTTGCAGGAACGACACACAAAAAAAGCGGCCCCGATCAGGTGTCGATCAGCCCGTGTCCGCGCAGCGCCGCGAGCACCGCCGAGAGCGTCGCGCGCGCCTCCGCATCCACCGTCGCGCCCCCGCTGGGCGCGGCGATCGCGGCCGCCTGCGCGCCGACCACCTGGCGCCCGTTCACGCGCAGCGACAGGCCGCGCAGTTCGCCCCGGCGCCACAGGCCGGCACGGAAGGTCCAGGCCATGGTGTCGCCCGCGCTCCACACGCTCATGCCCTCGCGTGGAGCGACGAACCGCCAGCCGCCCGCGGTCCAGCCCGCCAGCGCGCCGGCTTGTCCCGCCCATGCGCCCTCCGGCGCGTCGCCGACGATCCAGCATTCGCCGATCACCGGCGTCGCGGGCGGAGCGTCCACCCGCGCCGCGGTCACCCCGGCCTGCACCGCCAGGTCGATCAGCGCCAGCGCCTCGTTGTGGGTCATCTCCTTCTGTGCCTGCCCCGGCGCGATCAGCGGCAGTGCCAGCCGTGCGGTTCCGTCCATGTCCGTCTCCTCACAAGGTCATCGTCGCGGCGGCAGACGTCGCCAGCGTGCCGATCTGCCGCACCGTCACCACCGCGCGCGCCGCGCGCTCGGCGGCGGTGACCGCAAGCTCTGGCACGTCCGTCACCGCGCTGCGCGCGCCCACGCTCACCCGATAGGCTTCGCGATCCTCGCCGAGCGGCGCGTCGAGGCCGTCGCTCCACGTCCACCCCAGCCGGCTCCGCCGCGTCCAGCGCAGCATGCCCCCGCCATCGGCCGCCGCCTCCACGCGCAGATGCACCGGCGCGGGCGGCGCCACCGAGACGCCGCTGATCTCGGAGATCCCGCTCGCCGCCACATCGCCGTCGCCTACGCCGCTCGCCAGCACGCGCAGCACTCCACCGATCTGCGCCGCCGGAACCGCCAGCGACGCCAGCGCCTCCGCCTCGACCAGCACGAACCGCTCGCCCGGCGCATGCGCCGCCGCCATCCCGCGCCGCGCGCGCAGCAGCCGGGAGAGCCGCCAGCGCACCGGCCCGGTCTGCACCGCTGCGCCGAACTGCAGAAGTTCTCCGCCGACCATCGCCAGGTTGGCGCCGCCGTCGAGTGCCCCATCGTCCGCGCCCGTGAGCGCCATGCCGGGGTGGAGCAGGTCCACCTCGACGCTGTTGGCAAGGTCCACAAGCGTCTCCGGACCGGCGCCCGGCGGCTCGGCCACCGCGCCGATCACCGCGGGCAGCGCGGTCATGCCCCCCGCCCGCCAGCTCGCACCATCCAGGCTGGTCAGCAGCGCCGCGCGCCGCCACCCCGCGCCCGTGCCCGCCGCCGCGACCACCACCCGCGGCGCGCCCGCCGCCGTCCCGTCGAGCGGTGGCAGCTCGAACGCCGCGATCACCGTCTGCCCGATCGCCAGGTCCGGCGCACCGAGCGCACGGCCCGGATCGGCGGTACGCGCCAGCGGTGCCGGCACGAGCGGCGTTAGTTCCAGCGTCACCACGGCTTCGGCAAGCTCGGCGGAGGCAACGCGCCACGTCCCGCCCTCGCCCGCGATCGACACCACGTCTCCGGGCGCGATCCCCGCCGCGCCGATGTCCAACGTCACCGTGCGCCGCACCCGCGTCGCCTCGGTCCGCGCAAGCAGCGCTTCCGCCACCGTACGGGCGCTGCCCGCATCGAGCGCTGCGGGGATCTCGACGCGGCGTTCGGCACGCCCGGCACCCGGCCGGCGCGCTTCCTGCACCCCGGTCTGATAGTCGCGCGCCGGGTCGTAATGCGCCACCGAGAGCACGCGTGGCACCGCCTCGATCGGCCGCACCGCCCGCATCCGCCGGCCACCATCGCCCGCTCCGGCATCCACGATCGCCTGCACTGGTCCGGCGAGGCTCCGCACCGTCACGCCCTCCACGCCCGGCGCGAACCACGCGCCCGCCGCCTCGGCCAGCATCGCCACCGTGTCGCGCACCGCGCCCTGCCCCGAGAAGCCGCCCAGCTCCAGCAACGGCGCATCGGCCAGCACCGCCCCGCCGCTCGCTTCCGCCATCACCGTTCCGGCATGTACCGCGCCTGCATCGGCGATCAGCTCGAAGGTCAGCGAGGGGATGCGATTGCCGAAGTCGGCCAGCGCCAGGTCCTCGAACACCGCATAGGCAATGCCGCGATGCGCCGGCGCCGCCGCGCCCTCGTGCGCCGCGATCAGCGGGTCGACCGGCTGGTCCTCGTCGCCCGGATGCAGTCGGAAGCCGGTCTCCACCTTCCAGTCGCCCGCGGCGCCGCGGATCAGCTTGCCGTCGGCCCAGATCCGCCCCACGCCCGCCACCCGCCGGGCGGAGAGCGCCACTGCGAACGAGGCGGTGTAGCTGTAGCTCACCGTATCGGGTCGCCCCTTGCCGCCGCCCTCACGATCGCGATGCTCGATCAGGTCCGTCGCCCAGATCACGCAGCCCGCCACCCGCATCGTCCCCCACACCTTGGGGATCGGCGCGCCATAGCGTGATGTCTGCACGCGCAGGTCGGTCAGCCGCGGCCCCTCGCGTGGCGCCGGGCGCAGCACCGCATGGTCGATGGCGTTGCCTGCCAGCGCGCCCAACGCGGCGCCGATCGGCCCGCCGATGGCGCCGCCCACCGCGCCCAGCACCAAAGTCGCCATCTATCGTCTCCAGATGCTCAGGACCGGCCAGGGCACGTCCGGCCGCTCCACCACCCGCCGAGCCCGCGCATCGGCATGGATGATCCCCCCGCCGGTGGAGATCGCCAGATGCAGCTGGCCCGGTCCGGCATGCAGCACCAGCAGGTCGCCCGCCGCCGCCTCGATCACCGGCATCAGCCCGGCATCTGCGAGCGCACGTTCGATCGCCGCCGGGTCGCCGGTCCGCAGCGCATAGCCGCCCGGCACCTCGATGCCGACCGCCGCCCCCGCCAGCCCGACGCAGTCGAGCCCGAAACGCGGATCGCGCCCGTGCGCGCGGAACCGCACGCCCAGAAGGACCCGTGCGCGCGCCACCGCGCTCATGCGCCCGGATACCGGGTCAACAGGTCGATACCGGGCAGATAGGGCTCGCCGCGGAAGTTGGCCGCATTGCCGAACCGTGCGGTGCAGGTCGCGATCGTCTTGTCGCACCCCTCGATCAGCTCGACCAAAGTGCCCGGATCGACCGCGAGCCGCGGCGGCGCGCGCAGCGTCACCGTCGCGTCCGCCGATCGCGCCACCGCGCTCTCCAGCCCGCAATTGGCTCCACCGAACCAGCGCAGCAGCCCGTCGCCATAGGCATTGGCCAGCGGCTCGGCCGTATCCAGCGTCACCACCGTCTCCACCACCGCCAGCACCCGCGCGAACCGCCGCCGCGTCGCCATCGCCACCCGGCAGCGCCGGTCGCCCAGCTCGGCGCGGCAGCCGGGGCTGGTCGCCTCCGCCATCGGCGCGTCGAGCAGTGCCGCCACACCGCGCAGCTCGGCGGTAAATCCCCTCTCGCCCAGTTCCACCGCACCGATCGTGCCGCCGCCCAGCTCGGCACGCACGTCGCCACTGGTCCAGTCCACCGCACGCACCCGCACCCGCGCGCCGTCCCACCGTCCCGCGAGCAGGTCCGCCTCGCCGATCGCCGCGCCGGTCAGCGCCCCTGCGATCTCTGTCGTGTCCGCCTCCAGGTCGCCGCTCCGCTTCACCGCGGACGGCGTCATCCCCGGCGCCGCCGCGTAAAGCAGCCCATCGATCACGAGGTCGCGATCGTGATCAGTCAGCCCGATCGTCACCCCATCCCGCCGCGCGATCGTCCAGGCGAGCGCGACGCTGTGTAGCTGGTCGTTCATGCAATCCTCCCGACGCAGTGGGGAGGGGGACCATCCGCATCGCGGATGGTGGAGGGGCGCCCACCCCAAGCGGCGCCGCCGGCCGCACCGCCCTTCTCCCACCGTCTTCGGCGGCGCTCCCCCTCCCCTTGCGGGGGAGGACCTCACCCCTCCCGCACCTCCACCAGTGGCACGCTCGCCGCCGCGCCCGCCAGGAAGGTCGCGCGGGTCACGGTCAGCCGGTCCTCGGCGAAGCGCACCGGCACGTCGAAGGCGAAGCTCGCGGTCACCACCGCGCCCGCCGCCGGCGCCGCTTCCATCGCCACGATCCCCAGCGGCTCCAGCACGAACGCCGCCGTCTCCACCCCGTCCACGAACACGCGCACGCTGCCCGCCACCGGCCGCGTCACCCGCCGCTCGGTCGCGCCATAACGCCGCACCAGCGCAAAGCTGCGCCGCACGCCGTCACCCTTGCCCAGCACCTCGCCCGCGCCGACACTGTCGAAGGGGTCGCGCAGCCGGAAGCCGCGCGCCGGCCCGAGCCGCGCGCGGAAGAACGCCAGCAGCGCCGCGATGTCCGCCTCGCTGCGCACCCCCGGCCCTACATCGTAGCGGGTCCGCGCCGCCGCCCAGCGCGCGTTGCGCGTCTCCTGCCCGCCCGCGCTCGCCACCACCGCAGTGGCATATTCGGGCGACACCTCCGCTTCCTGCCCCAGCGCCAGCGGGAACAGCACGTCGTCGAACGCCTCCACCTCGCCCTCCCCGTCCCAATGCACATATCCGTCGCGCAGCACCTGCGGCAGCGCCCAGGCATAGGTTCGGCGCACGCCCCGTTTCCGCGCCGCATCCGCCGCCGCGTCGATCTCGCGCCATTGCGCGCGGTCGGCGGCGTTCAGCACGAAGCCGCTGAGATACTCCTGCTCGCTCGCCGGATAGCCCAGCCGCGCCTCTGCCGCCGCCACCCCCGCCGCGGTGTCCGCGCTCCGCCCCGCGGTCACCCAGTCGTAATCCTCCAGCTGGAGCACGTCGAACGCCGGCCGTGCCCAGCCGACCGGCAGGTTGGCGCGCCAAAGCTCGGGCGCGGCGCGGTCGAGCACCGTCGGCAGATAGGCGAGCAGGTAGGTTTCGCAGCCCGGATGGTCCGCGCGCACCGCCGCCGCCAGCGCCGCGGTGGACTCAGCCAGCGCCGCCCCCGCGCGATCGAGCGTGTCCCGCTGCGCCTCGGAAAGCGCGCCGCGCACGCTGGCGATCGGCACCGGCGCGAACGCCGCTTCCGCCGCCGCATCGTACAGGCAGATCGTGCCGTCGGCGCGCGTCCACCACCACGGCTCGCCCACCTGGAACCGCGGCTGGAGCCCCGCCGCCACCCCGATCCCGACGAACCGCCGCGCCACCTGGCGCAGGAAGGTCATCGCCGAAACGTTGCTCGGCGACAGCAGGGTGGAAGGCGGCGCCCACCCGGTCAGCGCCGGCGTGCCGTCCGCCGCGCGCTGCTTCCACCGTTCCGGGCAATGCGCGTCGAACAGCTCGTAGGACAGCGACCAGATCACCCCCAGCCCCAGCGCCGCCGCCCCTTCCGCGAATGCCCGGTGCCACGCCGCGCATGGGGCGTTGATCGCCCCGCCGGTGCGCGTCGCCAGCCCGTCGCCGTCGAGCCGGAAGTAATGGCTCATCCCGACATAATGGTTGATCGTGCCGCGATAGCCGAGGTGCAGCATGTTGCGCAGCAATCGCGCGGGCGTCAGGTTGTAGCTGTCATCATAGCCGGTCGCGATCCCCAGCCCATGTTCGGGCAGCACCGCCTCGCCGATCGCCAGCACCGCGCCCGGCCCATCGCAGCGGATCGCGGACAGTTCCGCCCATCCCTCCTCGGCCGCGGCCAGCGGCGCATCGGCCTCGGTATAGCCGGGCGGCACCAGCGAAACGAACATCCGGTCCACGTCGCCCGCCCACACCGGGACCGCCTCGTCGGGATGGACGAACCCGCCCGCCACCGCGGCGAAGTCGATCGCCACCTCGGCGTCCTCGGGCGTACCCACCGCATAGTTCCACAGCCGCACGTACCAGCTGCGGGGACTCCCCTCGGCATCGCGCCCCTCGATCGTCAGCACCGGGCCATGCACCGCATCCAGCGCGCGCACCCCCGCCGATCGCCAGCGGAAACTCAGCCGACAGCCGCGAAAGTCCCGCGCCGTCTCGTAGCGCAGCAGCGGATGGTCGTGCCGGTCCTCCGCTTCCCAGATCACCCCGGCTAGGTCGTTCTGCCGGTAGAACACGCAATCCACCCGCACCGCATCGGGCGCCGGATTGGTCGCGGCGGCCATCATCGGCCGCGGGAAGTTCACTGTCCAGAAGCGCGCGTCGAACCGGCCGACGAACCCTTCGGCGCGCCGCTCGTCCACCAGGCACCAGCCCATCTCACGCCTCCTCAAGCGCGCGGCGCACGGCCCGCGCCACCTGCCGCCCGCTCCGCGCCATCGCCTCGGGCGCCGCGCCTGCGGGCGCATTGACCGTGATCGACACCCGCACCTCGCGCCCGCCCTGGGGCGTCGCCATCACCGATCCGCTCGCGGTCGGCACGAACAGCTCGGGCCCGCGCTCGCCCACCCAATAGGGCCGCCCGGGCGAGACCGGCCCGCCCGTCGCCCGCCCCGGTGCGCCGCCCAGCAGCGTGGTGAGCACGCTCCCGAGCCCGCCGCCACCGCCGCCGACCAGCGCCTCCACCCCGGTCCGGAGCGACGCCGCCGCGATAGAGTCCATCACCGAAAGCACGCCGCGGCGCAGCTCCTCGAAGCCGATCTGCCCGCCACGCACCGCGCGCAACAGGTTCGCCTCGATCGCCCGCCCCGCCCGCTCCGAGCCCGCCGCCAGCGGCCCCTCCAGCCCCGCGCGCATCGCCGCCACGTCCTGCTGCAACCCGCTGGCGTCGGCGCGCACGCCGATCACCAGCCGCTCCACTTCCTCATCCATCGGGAAACGCCTCCTTGAGCCTTGCGATCGCCGCCGCATCGGGCGGCGCCACGTCCTCCCCCGCGATCGCGCGCACCAAGGCGCCCAACTCCGCCGGCGTCGCCCGCCAGAACGCGTCCGGGCTCCACCCGAACGCGACGCCGGCCAGCCCGGCGAGCCGCGCGGCTGCGGCACCAAAATCTCCCCTCCCTGGAAGGGAGGGGCTGGGGGTGGGTGGAGGCCGGGTGGTACGGCTCGCCAAGCCCTCACCTTTCGGCATCACGAGCACGCCACCCACCCCCGTCCCCTCCCTTCCAGGGAGGGGAGCAGCACCCCTCACCGCCCCGCCACGATCTGGCGCAGCAGCACCCCCAGCGCCGGCGTCGCCGCGGCGAGTCCCCCCGCCGCCACCGCTTCGCCGAACGCGTCGCGCGTCAGCCCCGCCGGCCGCTCGGCCAGGCAGTGCCAGAACAGTGCCACCAGCTCGCCCAGCGCCAGCCGCCCCTCCGCCGCCCGCTCTACCAGCGCGAAGAGCGGCCCCAGCTCCCCCTCCGCCGCCACCAGCGCCGCAAAGCTCGGGCGCAGCACCAGCATCTCGCCGGCCACCCGCACCCCCGCCTCGCCCCGCACCGGATTGGGCACTCCCGTCCTGCTCATCCTCCCATCCTCCCCTTCCAACCTCCGTTCGCCCTGAGCGAAGTCGAAGGGCACGCGACAACGCCAGCCCATGTGCTTCGACTTCGCTCAGCACGAACGGATGATGATTCCTCGTCTGCGTATGCAGCAGCTCACCCCGCCACCACCGCGCCGGAACTCTCCAGCGCCAGTGTGTAGCTCCGCTCGCCATTGTAATCCCCGGCATAGTCCAGCCGCGTCACCAGGAATCTGCCCGTCATCGTCTCGCCGCCCTCGAAGGTCAGCCGATAATCGTCGAGCACGCCCGACAGCGCATTGGCGCGCACCCGCGCTTCCGCCGCCGAACCGGTGAACACCCCCGCCGCCGAGACGCTGACGTGCCGCACCCCCGCGCCCGACAACAGGGTCCGCCACCCGCCCGATTCCTTGTGCGTCACCACCACCGCCTCGCCGTTCACCGACAGCTGCGTGGTGCGCATCCCCGCCACCGTCGCGAAGCTTGGCGTCGCCGCCCCGTCGCCGATCTTGAGCAGGAACGCCGATCCCTTCTCCACCATCTATGCCTCCTCGTTTGATTGCGGCACCGGCCGCAACGTCACCACGCGCCAGCCATCGAGCGCCACCGGCATCGCCAG
>NZ_JBELLZ010000088.1:0-13746 GCF_042096255.1 Sphingomonas sp.
GGCGCGCACGTCCGGCAGCACCGCGCCGTCGGGCGCCAGCGCCAGCCGGACCAGCCGGTCCCGCGCCGCCCGGTCGCGCGTCAGCACGCACGAGCGGACGGGGCCATCAATGTCGGGGTCTAGCGCCTCATTGTGCCGGGTCCGCATGCGCGTCCTCCCCGGCGTCCGCCGCCTCGCCCTGGTCCTCGTCCTCGAACCAGTGCGCGCGTGCGGCCATGATGATCTCGTTGCCCTGATCCTCGCTCAGGCCATAGTCGGCGAGGATGCCGCCCTTGGGCTCGGGCCGGCGCGGCGCATCCTCGTTGCGACGGCGCGGCTCGGCGCGCTTCTTCTCGATCAGCTCGTCCGTCGCGAGATCGGCGAGGTCGTCGAGCGTCTTGATGCCCGCCTTGCCCAGCGTGACCAGCATCGCCTCGGTCATGTACGGCAGCTCGGCGAGCGCATCCTCGACCCCCAAGGCGGTGCGCGCCTCGCGGTTGGCCTGCTCGCGCCGGTCGAGCGCCTCCTGCGCACGGCTCTGCAGCTCCTGCGCGAGGTCCTCGTCGAAGCCCTCGATCTGCGCCAGCTCGTCGAGCTCGACATAGGCGACCTCCTCAAGGCCGGTGAAACCCTCTGCGACCAGCAGCTGCGCCAGCGTCTCGTCCACGTCGAGCTCGTTCTGGAAGGTCTCGGAGTTTTTGACGAACTCCTGCTGGCGCTTCTCGCTCGAGTCGGTTTCGGTGAGGATGTCGATCGCCTTGGCGGTCAGCTGGCTGGCGAGGCGCACGTTCTGGCCGCGGCGGCCGATCGCCAGCGAAAGCTGGTCGTCGGGGACCACCACCTCGATCCGCTCCTCCTCCTCGTCGATCAGCACGCGGCTGACGTTGGCAGGCTGGAGCGCGTTGACCACGAAGGTGGCGGTGTCGGGCGACCAGGGAATGATGTCGATCTTCTCGCCCTGCATCTCCTGCACCACCGCCTGGACGCGGCTGCCCTTCATGCCGACGCAGGCGCCGACCGGGTCGATGCTGGAGTCATGCGAGATGACGCCGATCTTGGCGCGGCTGCCCGGATCGCGCGCCGCCGCCTTGATCTCGATGATGCCGTCGTAGATTTCGGGCACCTCCTGCGCGAACAGCTTCTTCATGAAGTCTGGATGTGCGCGGCTGAGGAAGATCTGCGGGCCGCGGTTCTCGCGCACCACCTTGAGGATCAGCGAGCGGATGCGGTCGTTGACGCGCACCACCTCGCGCGGGATCTGCGCGTCGCGGCGGATGACGCCCTCGGCGCGGCCGAGGTCGACAACGATATGGCCGAACTCCACGCGCTTGACGACGCCGGTGATGATCTCGCCGGCGCGGTCCTTGAACTCCTCATACTGGCGCTCGCGCTCTGCATCGCGGACCTTCTGGAAGATGATCTGCTTGGAGGCCTGCGCCTGGATGCGGCCGAACTCGATCGGGGGCAGCGGATCGACGATGTAATCGCCCACCACCGCGCCGGCCTGGAGCTTCTGCGCCTGGGCAACATCGACCTGCTTGAAATAGTCGTCGACCGCCTCGACCACCTCGACGACGCGCCACAGCCTGAGGTCGCCGGTCATCGGATCGAGCTTGGCGCGGATGTCGTTTTCGGCGCCATAGCGGTTCTTGGCGGCGCGCTGGATCGCGTCCTCCATCGCCTCGATCACGATCGCCTTGTCGATCATCTTCTCGCTGGCGACCGAATTGGCGATCGCGATCAGCTCGGCGCGGTTGGCGGTGGCGGCGGTAGCCATCAGTTCGTTTCCTCTTCTTCGGCGTCTTCGGCCGGTACTTCTTCGTAATCTTCGGCGCCCTCTGCGGAGAGGGGCTGGGTGGCGGCGAGCAGCCGGTCGGTGAAGACCAGCTTGGCGTCGTCGATCGCAGCAAAGGGCAGGGTGCTCACCACGCCGCCGGCGGAGCGGATCAGCACCGTCTCGCCCTCGACGCCGGCGAGATCGCCCTTGAAGGTGCGCTGCCCGTCCTGCTTCTCGGTCAGCGTGACGCGCGCCTCATGCCCGGCCCAGTCCTGATAGTCCTTGAGGCGGGTGAGCGGGCGGTCAATGCCGGGCGAGGAGACCTCCAGCCGGTACGCGCCCTCGATCGGATCGCGGCCTTCCTCCTCCAGCCGGTCGAGCAGGTCGGACAGGCGGCGCGACAGGTCGGCGCAATCGTCGATGGTCAGCTGGCGCGTGTCCGGCCGCTCGGCCATCACCTGGAGCGTGCGCTCGTCGCCCTTCCCGAACAGCTTCACGCGCACGAGGTCGAACCCCAGCGCACGGGCTTCGGGGTCGATCAGGCGGAAGAGGGCGTCGATGTCGTTCAAACAGGTCGTCCGGATGCAGGAGATCGGCGCCGCGAGGCGGGCCCCGCAGCCTCTTCACCTGGCGATGTAGAGAAAGCACGAGCCATATAGACGAGCGGCGCGGCGCGCACAAGCGGCGGAACCAACAGGCCGCGCCGGGGTATGTCGAGGCAGGCCCTTGCGACAGGAACCGCCCGTGCTCCGCTATCTGACCCCCGTCATGCTCGCCGCCAGTGCCTGCTCCGCGCAAGCCCCCGAAGCCTCAGCCGCGGCAGGCGGTGCGCCGTTCAAGCGCGCTGTGGTCGCCGATTTCGACGCGCCCTGGGCGATGACCTTCCTGCCGAACGGCCGCATGCTGGTGACCGAGAAGGACGGGCGCATGCTGCTCGTCTCGGCGGACGGCAAGAACCGCCGCGTAGTCGCGACGGTGACCGTCGACTCCGCCGGGCAGGGCGCGCTGATGGACGTGGTGCTGGCGCCCGATTTCCGGACCAGCCGCCTCGTCTATTTCAGCTTCTCGGAGACCGGGCAGGGCGGCAAGGGCGTGGTGCTCGCGCGCGGCACGCTCCAGGGCGGAACGCTCGCAAATATCCAGCGGCTGTTCCAGGCGCGCCCCTATGTGGAGGGGAACGGCCATTATTCGGGCCGGATCGCCTTCTCGCCCGACGGCAAGTTCCTGTTCTTCACCAATGGCGAGCGCCAGAAGTTCACCCCCGCGCAGGCGAAGGACCAGACGCTCGGCAAGGTGCTGCGTTTGACCCTCGACGGCAAGCCCGCGCCCGGCAATCCGCTGGCCAGGCAGGGCTTCGCGCCCGAGGTGTGGAGCTACGGCCATCGCAATCTGCTCGGCATCGCCTTTGATGCGCAGGGCAACCTTTGGCAGCAGGAGATGGGGCCGAAGGGCGGCGACGAGCTCAACCTGGTGCTGCCGGGCCGAAACTACGGCTGGCCCAACGCCTCGAACGGCTCGCACTATGATGGCCGCGACATTCCCGATCACAAGCCGGGCGACGGATACGAGGCGCCGAAGGTGTGGTGGAACCCGGTGATCTCGCCCGGCGGGCTGATGATCTATTCGGGCAAGCTGTTCCCGCAATGGAAGGGCGACGCCTTCATCGGCGGCCTCTCCAGCGAGGCTTTGGTCCATGTCGATCTGAACGGCACGCAGGCCCAGAAGGCGGACCAATGGTCGATGGGCGCGCGCATCCGCGAGGTGGAGGAGGGGCCGGACGGTGCGATCTACCTGCTGGAGGACGGCGGCAAGGGCGCGCCGGGCCGGCTGATCAAGCTGACGCCGCGGGGGTGAGCGGCGGTCGGCGTGCACCTGAAGCGGTTTCGACCGTCCTGGACCACCTCCGTTCGCCCTGAGCGAAGTCGAAGGGCATGGGCGAACGTTGCGCATGTGCTTCGACTTCGCTCAGCACGAACGGTTGAGTTCACGCGGGCCGACCCGACTCCACTTTGACAAGCTCAGCGGCTTCTCAGGACGAACGGAGCAAACCTATTCCCGCGCCAGTAGGTAGTTCATCCGCGCCGCCGCGATCGGCTTGGCGCGGTCGTCTTGCCAGGCGATCGCCTCGACATTGGCGACGCGGTTGCCCAGCCGTGTGACGATGCCTGCCGCGCGCGTGATCTTGTCGCGACCGCCGCGCATGAAATCGACGGTGACATTGACCGGCTTGATCCGCGCAGTCTCGTCGGCCAGCGCGTGGCGCAGGGCGGCGATCGCTGCCATCTCCATCAGCCCCGCGATCGCGCCGCCGTGGAGGAAGCCGGGCCGGCCCAGCACCGCATCGGCGAACGGCATCGCCAGCACCGGCGTGCCCTCGTCCCATTCCAGAGTCGCGCCGATCAGCGCGGCATAGGGCGGCAGCGTCATCACGCGTCGAGGTTCATGTAGGTGCCGGCGACATGCGCGATCGGATCGTCCGGGTCGCCGTCATGCGCATAGCCGCGGATGAAGCTGATCGCGCGCTTGAGCGCATAGCATTCGCCATGGCCGATCACGTCATGGCCGGGCCTGGCGGGGCGCAGGTAATCGACCCGCAGGTCCAGCGTCGCATGCGGCACGAACTTCCCCCGCTTCGACCAGATGGCGAGACTGGTGGCGACATCCATTAGCGCGACGATCGGCCCGGAGGCGAGCACGCCCGAGCCGATGTCGCCGACCAGTTCGGCCCGATACGGCATGATCAGCTCGACCCAGTCGGACCCGCGCGCGTGATAGCGCATGCCGAGCGCGCCCGTATGGCCGCTGAAGGTCATGCCGGCCGGGCCGGGCAGGCCCGATTGGGCGAGGTCCATCGCGCCGGCGCCCTACTTGGCGCGCTCGACCTGCTCGAAGTCGAGCTCCACCGGGGTCGCGCGGCCGAAGATGCTGACCGAGACCTTGACCTTGCTCTTGTCGAAGTCGAGCTCCTCGACCGTGCCGTTGAAGCTGGCGAAGGGCCCGTCGAGCACCTTCACCGCATCGCCGATCTCGAAGTCGACCTTGACCTTCTGGCGCGGCGCGGCGGTGGCGGCCTCTTCCTTGCTGTTGAGCATCCGCGCGGCTTCGGCGTCGGAGATCGCCTGCGGCTTGCCGCTTGAGCCGAGGAAGCCCGTGACCTTGGGCGTGTTCTTGACGAGGTGATAGACGTCATCGTTCATGTTGAGCTTGGCGAGGACATAGCCGGGCATGAACTTGCGCTCGACCGCGATCTTCTTGCCGCGGCGCGCCTCGGTCACCGTCTCGGTGGGCACCTCGATCTGCTCGACCAGCTGTTCCAGCCCCAGCCGGTTCGCTTCCGCCATGATGGCGTCGCGCACCTTGCCCTCGAAGCCCGAATAGGCGTGGATGATGTACCAGCGCGACATTGTCGTCAGTTCCTTACTTCGCGAGGCTCAACAGGCCACGCACGATGAGTTCGAACACCGAATCGGTGGCGAGGAAGAACACCGCCAGCACCGTGGTGAGGATCACCACCATCACCGCGGTCATGATCGTCTCGCGCCGCGTCGGCCACACGACCTTGCGGGTCTCGGCCTGGACCTGCTGGATGAACTCGATGGGGGACGTCTTCGCCACTTCGCTTCGCCTCGCACGCAATCGGGGCATGAGCCCGCTACCGCTATCCCGCAAGTGGGAAGCGGCCGAGCCCGTCTCCGATGTCGGATGGGGCCTGCATCTAGCGACAGGCGTCCCGGCGCGCAAGACTGGCGGGCGGGGCCGCCGCTCGACGTCGATTCTGTGCCCCTCCGCAACGACTTGCGTTGGTTAATCGGCGCGCTAGGCTGGCCGGCATGCACGACGACCCGCCGATGCGACTGCCTCCGGAACCGCCGCCAGAGCGGCCGGAGCGTCACTTTCTCTACGTGTTCACCGCGCTGGCGCTGCTGCTGCTGTTCTGGTGGAACGGGTTCTGATCTTCCAGGCCCGACCGCTTCCCTTCAGACGATAAAAGACACGGCGTGTCGATCGCGGACGCCGGCTTGAGAGAGAGGTCGCATGATCAAGGTCTTCAATCGCAAGAGCACCGGCGCGGAGATCGCCATCAACCCTGCGTTCGTGGAGCATGCCCATGATCCGGGCGATGGCGTGATCGTGATCATGCAGAGCGGCACCAAGTTCCAGGTCGAGGGGAACCTGGAGGCGGTGATCAAGCGGCTGAACGAAAAGACCAGATAATGGCAGGAGTGGAGGGACTCGAACCCACGGCCCTCGGTTTTGGAGACCGATGCTCTACCAACTGAGCTACACTCCTGTGCTCGGGGCGCGGCTGTGGCGCCCGCGGGCATGGGTGTCAAGCGATGGCATGTCGGAAACAGGCGCAACGTGTCGATGGCTCGCCCTGATTCACGATAGGATCAGGGGCGGGTCGGGTCGGTGTCAGAAGATGAAGTCCGCGCCGCGCACGTACATCGGCTCGTCGAGCATGATTGTCAGGTCGGCTTGGCCATCTCCATTAATGTCGGCCTGGATGCGGGTTTCCACCGCGTCCGCGTCGTAACGCACTTCCCCGGCGCGGCCGGTGAACGAATTGTTGACGATGGCGACCCCTCTTCCTTGTGTCGGGCGGGATTACGCCCGATGACAAGAGGGTTCCGGTACGAACAGGCGGGCCCTACGCCGCAATGGCGTAGGGCTTGATCTCGCCGGCGAGATACAGGTTGCGCGCCTTGGCGCGGCTCAGCTTGCCCGAACTGGTGCGGGGCAGGGTGCGCGGCGGGATCAGCTCGATCACGCAGTTCATGCCGGTCACCGCGCGGACACGGTCGCGGATCTCTTCAAGGAGGCGCTGACGTTCCGCCTGGTCGGAAGTGCGGCACTGGACGAGCACCGCCGGCGTCTCCTCGCCGCCGGGCGTGGTGATCGCGAAGGCGGCGATGTCGCCCTGCTTGAAGCCGGGCAGCTGCTCCACCGCCCATTCGATGTCCTGCGGCCAGTGGTTGCGGCCGTTGACGATGATCATGTCCTTGGCGCGGCCGACGATGTAGAGGTAGCCATCGCTGAGATAGCCCATGTCGCCGGTGTCCAGCCAGCCATCGCGCATGCACGCGTCGGTCGCCGCCTCGTCACGGAAATAGCCGACCATCACCGATGGTCCCGCGCACCACACCTTCCCGATCGCGCGCTCGGGCAGCAGGCGGCCGTCCTCGTCGCGGATCTCCACGGCCATGTCGCGCACTGGCTTGCCGCAGTTGACGATCGCCCGGTAGCGCTGCGGGCGATCCTCTCCGGCCGGCACGCCGGACAGCTGCGTCTCCTCGACCAGCTCGACCCGGATGCCCTCGCCCGGCGGCATCAGCGTCACCGCCAGCGTCGCCTCGGCGAGGCCATAGCTGGGCAGGAAGGCGGATGCCTGGAAGCCGGCATCGGCGAAGGCGTCGACGAAGTTCTGCATCACGTCCGGCCGTATCATGTCCGCGCCATTGCCGGCGACCCGCCAGCGCGACAGGTCGAACCGGTCCGCCGCCTTGGTCTGGCTGGACATGCGGCGCGCGCAGATGTCGTAGCCGAAGGTGGGCGAATAGCTGAGCGTGTGCCCGGGATTGCGGGTGACGAGATCGAGCCAGGCGAGCGGGCGCCGCGCAAAATCCTCGGTCTTGAGGTAATCGGTCGAGACCTGGTTGGCGATCGGCGACAGGAAGCAGCCGACCAGGCCCATGTCATGGTACCAGGGCAGCCAGGAGATACAGCGGTCATCGCCGTCGATCTTCATGCCGTGGCTGTGCGCGGCGAGATTGTTGAGCAGGCCTTCGTGGGTGATCGCGACGCCATGCGGGAAGCGCGTCGAGCCGCTCGAATATTGCAGATAGGCGATGTCGGTCGCCGCCTGGGTCGGCAGCGGGCAGGAAACGGCGGGCTGCGCGAGCAGCGCTTCCCAGTCGTGACCGGCGGTGCCCGCCGCAGCGGCCGCGGCCCCCGCCATGTCGGCCAGCTCGGCCGGGTAGATCAGCATCACCGGATCGCAGCTGTCGAGCTGGACGCGCAGCTGGTCGATGTAGGAATCGCGCCCGCCGAACGAGGTGGGCAGCGGCAGCGGCACCGGCCAGGCGCCGACATAGACCGCGCCGAAGAACAATTGCGCGAACTCCGGTCCGGTCTCGGCGACCAGCGCGACGCGATCGCCCGCGCGCACGCCGAGCGCGCTCAGCCGATAGGCGGCGGCGCGCGCGTCGTCGCGCATCTCGCGGAACGGATAGGCGCGCGCCAGCTGGCCGCGCGCGTCGTGGAAGTTCAGCCCGCGTAAACCCTGCGCGGCATAGTCCAGCGCTTCGCCGAGCGTGGCGAAGTCCGCATAGCGGCGGGGCAGCGCATCGACGCTGGGGGTGTAGCCGGACCGGTCGGTCGGGTCAGTCATCTAGGGCCTTCTCACGAGGTCGTACCCACAGGCACGTGTAAACCAGCATCCCTGCCTGCGCCGGGCGTTCAAATTCGGTTGCCACTGTGGCACAAACATGGCGCATGCCGCGCGAGCCCCGCCGATCGTCTCCGCCCCCGCCGATCGACCAGGCCGCGCTGGAGCGGCTGGCGCTGCGTTACGTGGAGCGGTTCGCCACCAGCCGGGGCAAGCTGGAGGACTATCTGAAGCGCAAGCTGCGCGAGCGCGGCGGCGAGGGCGCGGTCGATCCCGCCGCGGTCGCGGCGGCGATGGTGGCGCGCGGCTATGTCGACGACGCGGCCTTTGCCGAGGCGAAGACCGCCGGGCTGGCGCGGCGCGGCTATGGCCGCCAGCGCGTGGTTGCGGCGCTGCGGCATGCGCGGATCGACTCCGCGCAGGTCGACGAGGCGGTCGCGCGCGTCGATGCCGCCGCCGCGGCGCTCGCCTTCGCGCGCCGCCGCCGGATCGGCCCCTATGCCGCCGAGGCCGCCGATCCGGACACCCGGCGCCGGCAGATGGCGCAGATGCTGCGCGCGGGCCATCCGCCCGACCTTGCGCGACGCATCGCCGCATGGCCGCCCGGCACCGAGCCGACCCCCGAAGAACTGGAATAAGCGGCAAGTTGATCTGGACAGTTGTGCGCCGCGTCAGGGCTGCTAGCTATGCGCCTCTGGGGGATTATGATGCGCGACGATCCGCTCGACGATGCGGACAGCAGGCTCGTTGCCGGCGACGGTTTCGCCGGGGGGGAAGCCGTGCACGTCGCAGGGATGGTCAAGTGGTTCGACGTGACCCGCGGCTTCGGCTTCCTTGTGCCCGATGACGGTTCGTTCGGCGACATCCTCGTGCATTTCTCGGTGCTCCAGCCGCTCGGCCGGCGCAGCGTGCCCGAAGGCGCGCGGCTAGAGGTGATCGCGGTGCGGCGCGATCGCGGCTTCCAGGCGCGCGAGGTGCTCAGCATCGATACCAGCCAGGCGGTGGAGCCGGTCCGTGACCTGCGCCCCGGCCGGATCGACCCGGCCATGCTGGTCGGCGATGCCGGCGACTGGGAATCGGTACGGGTCAAGTGGTTCAACCGCCTTAAAGGCTACGGCTTCCTGATTCGCGGCGAGACCGCGACCGACGTGTTCGTCCACATGGAGACGCTGCGCCGCGCCGAGATCCTGGAGGTGGAGCCAGACCAGCCGCTGCGCGCGCGCATCATCGAGCGCGACAAGGGGCCGCTGGCGGTGGCGGTGGCGCATCCGGCATGAGGTGGCTGATCGCAAGCGCGCTGCTGCTCGCCGGCTGCGGCGGCGCGAACGAGGCCGCGGCCCCGAAGAGCGAAGCGACGGTCACGGTCGCATCGGCCGCCGGAGCGCGCGTGTTCGAGGTGGACCTCGCCGATACGGTGCCCGAGCAGGCACAGGGGCTGAAGTTCCGCACGGATATCGCGCCCGATGGCGGCATGCTGTTCGCCCCCTATCCGGCCGAGGGCGGCGGGCCGCGCGCGGCGAACTTCTGGATGAAGGACACGCCCAGCCCGCTCGACATCCTGTTCATCCGCGCCGATGGCACGATCGCGCGGATCGCTGAGAACACCGTGCCCTTCTCCGAGGCGCCGGTGCCTTCCGAAGAACCGGTGGCGGCGGTGCTGGAGATCCGCGGCGGCCGGGCGGGCGAGCTCGGCATCGCCGAAGGCGATCGCGTCCGCTGGACGGTGCATTGATCTCGCGGTAAGCGCGGCCGCGACATGGGCATCAATCTCAATCCGTTCACCTGGTGGAACGGCGCCACCATCGGCACCTGGTTCGGGCTGCGCGGCAAGGCGCAGGTCGGCGAGGATGCGCTCGGCAACGTTTATTATGAGGGCGGCAGCGACACCGCCGGCCGACCGCGGCGCTGGGTGATCTATGCCGGCGCCAATGATGCCAGCCGCGTGCCGCCCGAATGGTTCAGCTGGCTGCACCACCAGATCGACGACGTGCCCGATCGTGCGCTGCCGCCCGAGCGGCGCTGGGAGAAGCCCGCGCTGCCCAACCTCACCGGCACCGCGCTCGCCTATCGCCCGTCCGGCGCGCTGGAGAAGGGCGGCCGCCGCGCCGCTGCCACCGGCGATTATGAGGCGTGGAGCCCCGAAGGGTGAAGCCCGCCTGGGTCGCGGGGGCGGTGGCTGCCGCGGCGCTGGTCGGGGCGGGGGGCTGGTACCTCTACGGCCGCGATGACACGCCGGCGCCTGCGCGTGCGACGGTGAGCCGCGAGCTGCCCGCGGCGGAGCCGGAGACCGGCGGTGATGTCGTCGCGGTGCAGGAGGTGGCGGCGCCGACCGATGCCGGCACCACGCCGATGGCGCAGCGCGTCGCGCACCTTGGCCTGCTCAACAAGCGCAACGGCGTCAGCCGCGATCTCGCGATGCGGCCGGGCCAGGCGATGCGCGTCGGCGACACGATCGTCCGTCTGCGCGCCTGCGAGCAGACCGCGCCCTGGGAGGAACAGCGCCTGACCGGCGCGTTCGTCCAGCTGGACGTGCAGGGCGCCGACCGCAACTGGCGGCGCGCCTTCTCGGGCTGGCTCTACAAGGAACGGCCGCAGCTCAACGTCGTGCTGCACCCCGTCTATGACGTGTGGGTCAAGAGCTGCACCACATCCTTCCCGGCGACCGGCCCCGATACGGTCAGCCTCGCCGTCCCGTCGAGCGCGCGGAAGTCCGCCGCGCGGGCGGAAGAGGAACCGGCTGCAGCCGAAGGCGAATCGGAAAGCGCGTCTGCCAGCAACGCCATGTAGCGCGCCCGGTCCACCTCGATCGCGCCCAGGCTGGCGAGGTGGGGCGTCATGAACTGGCAGTCGAGCAAGGTGAAGCCGCCCGCGCGCAGCCGCGCGACCAGCCAGGCGATCGCCACTTTCGACGCATCCGGCACGCGGCTGACCATGCTCTCGCCGAAAAACGCACGGCCCAGCGCCAGGCCGTAGAGCCCGCCGACCAGCCGGTCATCCAGCCAGCATTCCACCGAATGCGCGAGCCCCATACCGCGGAAGCGCAGGAAGACCTGCTCGATCGAATGGTTGATCCAGGTCTCCGGGCGGCCGTCGACGCTCTCGGCGCACAGCCGGATCGTCTCGGCGAAGGCGGTGTCCGCGGTGACGCGGAAACGGTCGGCGGCGATCGTCTTGCGCAGCGAGCGGGAGAGGTGGAAGCCGTCCAGCGGCAGGATCGCGCGCCGGCGCGGCTCCACCCAATAGACGCTGTCCGCGTCGCGATGGTCGGCCATCGGGAAGACGCCGACCGAATAGGCGCCGAGGACCAGCGCGGGATCGAGTGCCTCGATCCGTGCGCTCATGCCCCGGCGCCCGAGGGGATCAGCCGTGGCAGACGACCGCGCTCTTGCCGGGCTGGGTGAGGGTGATCTCGTCGGGGGTGCCGGTCATCGACCAGCCGCCCTCGGCGACCAGCGGCTCGCCCGCGTTCGGCGCCTTGAGCACGGTGGGCGTGCCGCCCTTCTCCGTGCGGACATTCGCCTGCTTGTCGCCCTGGAAGAAGGTGACATAGACGAGGCTGTTGTCCTTGCAGCGCAGCGACTTCTCCGCCTTGATGGCGGGCGGAAGCTCCACGGGCGCCCGATTGGCGAGTTCGGTCGCCATCGGATCGGGGTTGGAGTCGAGCACTTCCGGCTCGCTCTGCGAGTTGCAGGCCGCGAGAAGTGCGGCGGCGGCGATGGGGAGGAGAGTCTTCATACCGCGGTGCGATTTCGCCGATGCAGCATGGATCGTCAAGCCGAACGCGACAGATTGCCTGCCCCTTCATTCATGAAA
Organism: Sphingomonas sp.; assembly: GCF_042096255.1. Taxonomy (GTDB): domain Bacteria; phylum Pseudomonadota; class Alphaproteobacteria; order Sphingomonadales; family Sphingomonadaceae; genus Sphingomonas. Next base: position 11,958 of record NZ_JBELLZ010000088.1, read on the forward strand.
TTCGTCCAGCTCCGGGATGCGGCCGAACGCAATTTTGCTGCCGACGTGATCCAGCCGCCCGCCATGCAGCGCGCCGACCGACACCGCTGTCTTGCCGAAGCGCTGGTTGATCCGGTCCATCGCGCACGACAGCGCCAGCCCGCGGGTCTCGCGGGCGAGCGGATCGGACGGGTCGAGCGCGGCGAACAGCGAGGGCTGGTCGCCCTCCGCCGGCTCGATCTCCGACAGGGTGACGCCGATCATCCGCACCGCAAAGCCGCCGCCGCGCGCCTGCGCCGCCTCGCGCAATCGCGGCAGCAGCGCATCGAGCCGGTCGAGCACCACGAAACTGTCCTGCGTGGCGGGTAGGCGGATCGAAGTCCGCCACATCGCCCTGTCGGTCTCGAAGCGGACGTGGAGCACCAGCAGGCGGGCGCGATAGCCCTTGCGCCGCAGCCGGCTCGCCGCCTTGAGCGCCAGCCGCCGCGCGGTGAGCCGCGCGGGTTCGTAGCCGCGCTTCGAGGGCGAGAGGACATGGCTGTGGCCGACCGTGCGGGTGCGCGTCGGCTTCTCGGGCAGATCGACGCCGTGGAGCAGATACCAGAGCCGGTCGCCATCGGTGCCGCCCCAGGCGTGGCCGGCCGCGCGCGGGCGCCGCTCGCAGAGCTGGCGGATGTCGTTGACCCCGTCACGCGCGAGCCGCGCCTCCATCTTCGCGCCGATCCCGGCGATGTCGCGCAGGTGCAGGCGGTAGAGCGCATGCGGCAGGTCGCGATCCTCGAACACCACCAGCCCGTCGGGCTTCTGGAGGTCCGAGGCGAGCTTGGCGAGCAACCGGTTGGGCGCGATGCCGACCGAGGAGGTGAGGCAGCTGCCGACGTTTGCGCAGATCCCCGCCTTGATGCGGTGCGCGAGCGCGGTGGCGTGGTCGCGCGCGTTCTCATTGTCGAGCAACCGGCAGGCGACCTCGTCGATCGAGCAGACGCGGGTGACGGGAATGTGCCGCCAGATCTCCGCGACGATCGCATCGTGGAACTCGACATAGCGCTTGTGCCGCGCGGGCGTGACCACCAGCTCGCGGCACAGCCGTTTCGCCTCCCACACCGGCGTGCCGGTACGGATGCCGTAGCGCTTCGCCTCCACCGACGCGGCGATCGCGACGGTGGTGTCGCTGCCCACCGGCGCAACGATGACGGGCTTGCCGCGCAGGCTCGGCTGGAGCTGCTGCTCGACGCTGGCGAAATAGGAGTTCAGGTCGAGGAACAGCCACCTGAGCGGCCGCGGCGGGAGGTCGGGCGCGGCTGGAGCCGGGCGGGGCGACTCGGGGCGGCGCATGGTGCGGGGAACATTAGCGGAACGGAGGTGGGAGGGGGAGTCGCGGGGATATCTGAACATGGGGGATAGCAGTCGTCGGGGTTAGCGCCTCGCTTTTCGCATGTCGCGAACCTGGCGTCGCCCGGCTATAAACAAACGCCATCCCCAAATGCCGAACAGAAAAGCTACCGGAATCGAGGCGATGCCAACGATCCAATAGCGGATCGTTGCGGGCGGATCGAAGTACCAAAGCGGGGGCAAGATCAGAACATATGGCAACACCGGCACAATAGACGAGAGCGAGTTTGTGCTGGGCCAGCCCCGTTCACCGATGTCTTGATCCATCCAAGCAAGAAAGCGCCGCCATCGCATCATCGAGTTCGTCCTACGTCTTCCTGTTATCGCGAAGCAAGGCCATACGCGAGGTTATGTCCGCAATTAGGGGTGGGTTCAATCGGTGGTCGCAACGGCTTTGGCGAACATTTCAGCGGGGGTT
>NZ_JBELLZ010000089.1:0-13125 GCF_042096255.1 Sphingomonas sp.
TCGAGATCGTCTTCCAGTTGGTGAGCATGCCGCCCAGCCAGCGGTGGTTGACGAAATGCTGGCCCGAACGGCGGGCGGCATCGGCCACCGCATCCTGCGCCTGGCGCTTGGTGCCGACGAACAGTACCTTGCCGCCGCCGGCGACGGTGGAGCTGATGAAGTCCAGCGCGCGCGCGAACAGCGGCACGGTCTGGCTGAGGTCGATGATATGAACGCCGTTGCGCTCGCCAAACAGGTAGGGCTTCATCTTCGGGTTCCAGCGGTGGGTCTGGTGGCCGAAGTGCGCGCCGGTCTCGACGAGCTGCTGCATGGTGACGACGGGAGCCGCCATAGGATCATTCCTTTCCGGTTATGCCTCTGGGAAGCGGATGACCGGGGACGATCCCTGGCACCGGGCTATGATGCTTCCCATGCGGGTTGAGCGCGCGCCCTTAGCGGAAGATTTTTCCGCGCGCAACGGTTGACCGTGCGGAACGGATGTGGAACAAGTGAAAGAACAGAGCATGAACTTGACGTGTCTGGCGATCAAGCGACGGAAAACATGGACGAAATGTGACGAATAGACCCGATCCGGATGGAACGGGCGTCGCACTTACGGGTTGCCGCTGCAGGTTCGCGTGAGATTTGGAGGCGAACGTGATGACGATGCTTGGAATTCTTCTGTTCGGTCTCGCGCTTGCATGCGCGATCTTCGCGATCTTGGCGACCATCCTGCCCAATCTGGATAGGGTGGCCGACGCCCTTGCCGGGCGCAGCGGCCATTTCGCCCCGCTGGATGTCGCACCTGTTCGTCGCCGTCTGGTCAGGCACTGGCAGGTGGCGCCGGCGCGGCCGGCGTCACCGTCGCGCGCAGCCGCTTGACCCGCGCCCAGCTGGTCGCGCTGAACGGCATCAGCACGAGATAGGCGAGCGCCAGCAGGCTCAGCGTCTGCCACGGCGCGGAGACAAGGGCGGCGCCGAACAGCACCACTCCCGCCAGCGCCTCGAAGCGGATCGACCGGCGCAGCCGCAGTGAAGCCCAGCTGTAGGTCGGCACCCGAGAGACCATCAGCAGCGCGACGAACGCGGTCCAGGGTGCAATCACCAGCGGCGAGGCCAGCATCGGCACGTCCGCCCACATCCAGATCATGAGCGGCAGCAATGCCAGGCCTGCTCCTGCAGGTGCGGGCACGCCGGTCAGGAAACCCGCCGTCTTCATCGGCTGCTCCGCCGCATCGATCTGCGCGTTGAACCGCGCCAGCCGCAGCGCGCAGAACACCGCCAGCATCAGCGCCGCCACCCAGCCGAACCGCGGCAGCGACGACAGCGACCAGAGGTACAGGATCAGCGCGGGCGCGACGCCGAAGGAGATCGCGTCCGACAGCGAATCGAGCTCGGCCCCGAACCGGCTCTCGCCGTGAAGCAGCCGCGCGATCCGCCCGTCGATGCCGTCGAGCACGCCGGCGACCATCACCATCGCCACCGCGGTCTGCCATTCGCCCGAGATGGCGAAGCGCACGCCGCTCAGCCCGGAACACAGCGCCAGCGCGGTGACCGCATTGGGCGCCACCGCACGCAGCGGTAGCCCGCGCACCGGGCGGCGCGGCGGCCTCACTGCGTGATCGCCGCGACCGGCACGCCGCCGACCCGCCCGATCACCGTCTCTCCCGCGATCGAGCGCTGCCCCAACGCCACCTGCGGCACGCAATCGTCGGGCAGATAGACGTCCACCCGGCTGCCGAAGCGGATCAGGCCGACGCGCTGGCCGACCGCCACCATGTCGCCCACCTTGACGAAGCCGACGATCCGCCGCGCGACAAGCCCGGCAATCTGGGTGAAGCCGATCTTGCGGCCGTCATACCCTTCCACCACGAAATGCTGGCGCTCGTTCTCCTCCGACGCCTTGTCGAGATCGGCGTTGAGGAACTTGCCGGATATATAGACCACTTGGCGGATCGTCCCCGCGATTGGGGTGCGATTGATGTGCACGTCGAACACGCTCATGAAGATCGACACGCGCACCAGCGGCGCCGCACCCAGTTCGCTCGCCAGTTCGCGCGGCACCGGCACGCGCTGGATCATCGTCACCAGCCCATCGGCGGGCGCGACGATCAGCTCCTCGCCCACCGGCGTCGCGCGGATCGGATCGCGGAAGAAGGTGAACACCCAGGCGGTCACCCCCAGCATCGGCCAGAACAGGACCTTGGACACAAGGGTGAGCAGCAGGGTGAGCCCGAAGGCGATCGCGCCGAACTTCATGCCTTCGGGATGGATCGCCGGAAAGCGCCACTTGACGGTGGTGGTCGGCAGCGGCGCCTCGCCGCGCGGATGAAGCGATGTCATCGCCCCCGTGTAGCGCGCCCGCGCCGCGCGCACAACGCAGCCGGCGCGGTTGATCCCCCGCCCCATCCTGCCTATCGCCGCCAGCAACCCCTCCTCATCCGAAGGACTTGCGAGCATGGCGAAGATCAAGGTGAAGACCCCCGTCGTGGAGATTGACGGTGACGAGATGACCCGGATCATCTGGGAATGGATCCGCGAGCGCCTGATCAAGTCCTATCTCGACATCGACCTCGATTATTACGACCTCGGCATGGAGCATCGGGACGCCACCGACGATCAGGTGACGGTCGACAGCGCCAAGGCGATCCAGAAGTATGGCGTCGGCGTGAAGTGCGCCACGATCACCCCGGACGAGGCGCGCGTCGAGGAGTTCAAGCTCAAGAAGATGTGGAAGTCGCCCAACGGCACGATCCGCAACATCCTGGGCGGGGTGGTCTTCCGCGAGCCGATCGTGATCAAGAACGTTCCCCGCCTCATCCCCGGCTGGACCCACCCGATCGTCGTTGGCCGTCACGCTTTCGGCGACCAGTATCGCGCCACCGACTTCAAGGTGCCCGGCAAGGGCAAGCTGACCATGAAGTGGACGGGCGAGGACGGCCAAGAGATCGAGCACGAGGTGTTCGACTTCCCCGCCGCCGGTGTCGCGATGGGCATGTACAACCTGGACGAGTCGATCCGCGATTTCGCTCGCGCCAGCCTGAACTACGGCATCAACCGCAAGTGGCCGGTGTACCTCAGCACCAAGAACACCATCCTCAAGGCGTATGACGGCCGCTTCAAGGATATCTTTGCCGAGGTGTACGAGGCGGAGTTCAAGGACCAGTTCAAGGAGTTGGGCATCGTCTACGAGCACCGCCTGATCGACGACATGGTCGCCAGCGCGCTCAAGTGGAACGGCGAGTTCGTCTGGGCCTGCAAGAACTATGACGGCGACGTCCAGTCGGACCAGGTGGCGCAGGGCTTCGGCAGCCTCGGCCTGATGACCAGCGTGCTGATGAGCCCGGACGGTAAAACTATCGAGGCGGAGGCCGCGCACGGCACCGTCACCCGCCACTTCCGCCAGCACCAGCAGGGCAAGGCGACTTCGACCAATCCGATCGCTTCGATCTTCGCCTGGACCGGCGGCCTCAAGTTCCGCGGCCGCTTCGACAACACGCCCGACGTCACCCGTTTCGCCGAGACGCTGGAGCAGGTCTGCATCGAGACCGTCGAGAGCGGCGACATGACCAAGGACCTCGCCATCCTGATCGGCCCAGACCAGAAGTGGATGACCACCGAGCAGTTCTTCGAGGCGATCCGCGTCAACCTCGAAGCCAAGATGGCCAGCTGGGCCTAAGGCCAGCCCGCGGCGGGGCCCCCCACAGCATGAAGGGGGCCTCGCCCGTTCCCCGCGAGCCGCGGATCGACATTCTCCGCGGCTTCGCGATCCTCACCATCGTCCTCAACCACCTGACCCAGGCGGTCGAGGCCGGCGGACTGCGCGGCGGCTTCATCCCCACGCCCACGCGCTACGGCTATTCCACCGCGGCCGAACTGTTCGTCTTCCTGTCCGGCTACATGGTCGGGCTGGTCTATCTCGCCCGGCCTGCACCCATCCGCGCCATCCTGCGCCGCGCCGGTACCTTGTGGCTCTACGATCTCGCGCTGCTCGCGCTGGTGCTGCCGCTCGCCGCGATCATGACGCCGGCCGAACTGGCGTTCTGGCAGCTCACGCCGTTCCTCACCACGCCCGTGCAGGCGGCGATCGACTTCGCCACGCTCCAGCACGCGCCGCGCCTGCTAGACATCCTCCAGCTCTACATCATCCTCATGCTCGCCGCGCCGGTGGCGATCGCGCTGCACCGCCGCTCGCCCGCGCTGATGGTCGCGCTCTCGCTGCTGCTTTACGTCGCCGCGCAGGTGCTGATCATCCGTCGGATTGCGCTCGATCCGGACGGCAGGGACGATGGCCTGCTCAAGCTGCTCAGCTGGCAAGCCCTGTTCTTCGTGCCGATGGCGCTGGGCGCCTGGCGCGTCCACTCTCGCGTCTTCGCCTGGCTGGAGCGGAACTGGGCGGCGCTCGCCATCCTCATCGGCCTGTTCGTCGTCGCCGCCTTCGCCAAGATCTGGCAGGTCGAGCCGACGCTGTTCTCACCGCGGCACGGCCTCCACCTGCTGCGGCTCGGCCATGCGCTGCTGGTGCTGTTGCTTTATGCAAGCCTTCTCACGATCGCCGGCCCCCTGCTCCGCCTACGGCCATTCCGCGCGATCGGCACGATCGGCCGCCACAGCCTTGACTGTTTCGCCGCCGGCGTGGTGATCACCTACATGCTCGCTCTCGTTTGGGATCGCGTCGGCGGCGGGCACGCGCTCTATTATCTGCTGGCCGTGGTCGCGGTGCTGCTCACCGGCGTGGTCGCGACATGGCGGGACCGCCGCCCCGGTCGGAGCGCCTGAGAGCCTCGGCTTGAGGTTCGAGCGGAGGCGATCAAGTCATTTCGTCGCCGTCACGGGGCTGACAAGCGGTCACGCTTCTCGTTAGTTGGGCGCATGGCGCTCGGTCTCGACAATCCCAGCTATTCCGACGCTCTCGTCGTTCTCGGCGCCGCGGGACTCGTGATCCCGGCTTTCGCGCGCTTCCGGATCAGCCCGGTGATCGGCTTCATCCTGGTCGGGATGCTGGTCGGCCCGCACGGGCTCGGGACGCTGGTCCGCGAAGCACCGTGGCTCTATTATGTCACCATCTCGCGCCCGGACGTGATCGAACCGTTCGCCGAGTTCGGCATCATCCTGCTGCTCTTCTCGATCGGGCTGGAGCTGTCGTTCAAGCGATTGTGGACGATGCGCCGGCTGGTGTTCGGAACCGGTGCGGCCGAGCTAATCGGCTCCGGCCTCATCATCGGCATAGCGCTCCACATGCTCGGGCAGGGCTGGCCCGGCGCGATCGGGCTGGGCCTAGCGCTGGCGCTGTCCTCCACTGCCCTCGTCATTCCGCTCGCCGGCACGCACAGCGCCGTGGGACGCGCGGCGTTCGCGATGCTGCTGTTCGAGGATCTCGCGCTCGTCCCGATCATCTTCGCGCTGGGCGCGCTCGCCCCCACCGCCGAAGGCGGTTGGGAGGCGATCGCCGGCGTCGCACTCGCGGGCGGCGTGACGGTCATCACGATGTACGGCCTGGGCCGCCTGCTGCTGCCGCGCCTGTTCGCGCAGGCGGCGCGCACCAAAAGCCCCGAACTCTTCCTCTCCGCCGCCCTCCTCGTCGTGATCGTCGCCTCGGTGGCCACGACTGCCGCCGGCCTGTCGCCGATCGTCGGCGCGCTGCTCGCCGGTTTGCTGATCGCCGAGACCGAGTACCACAGCGAAGTCGAGGTGGTGACTGCGCCATTCAAGGGCCTGGCGCTGGGTGTGTTCCTGATCACCGTGGGGATGAGCGTCGATCTGCGCTCGATCCTGGAAAGCTGGCCCTCCCTCCTGGCCGCGGTGGCAGGCGTGGTCGCGGTCAAGTCGATCGTCACCTACCTGCTGCTGCGTGTCGCCAACGCTCGCCGCGGGGTGGCGGCGGAGACGGGCCTGCTGATGGGCAGCCCGTCCGAGACCACACTGATCGTGCTCGGTGTCGCCGCGCAGGCGCAGCTGATCCAGTCCTCAACCGTCGCCTTCTGGCAGACCGTCACCGCGATCGGCCTGACCATCACGCCCCTGCTTGCCAAGGCGGGCGTCGCGCTGTCGCGCAAGCTGGAGGCGCAGCCCGATTCTGAGGAGCCTGCCTCCGCGGAGGCACGCACTGTGATTATCGGCTTCGGCCGTGTCGGCCGCATGGTCGCGGACATGCTCGCCACCCACAATCAGCCCTATCTTGCTGTCGAGGCGGACATCGATTCGGTGAAATCCGCCCGTGCCGCTGGCCATCCGGTGCTGTTCGGCGACGCGGTGCGCAACGAACTGGTCGACCGGCTCGATCTCGCCAATGCGCGCGCGCTGATCCTCACCATGGACGATCCCGTCCTCTCGGTCCGCCTCGCCCGTCGCGTGCGTGCGCTCGCGCCCGACCTGCCGATCATCGCGCGTGCCCGCGATCCGCGCCACGCCGCCGAACTCTATCGCGCCGGCGTCACCGATGCGGTGCCGGAGACGCTGGAAAGCTCGCTCCAGCTGTCGGAGGCGGTGCTGGTCGATCTCGGCGTCGCGATGGGCCCGGTGATCGCCTCGATCCACGACAAGCGCGACGAACTGCGTGAGGCGATCCGCAGCGAGGCGAAGCTCAATCGCGAGCCGCGGATCCGCCGCGTCCGCCTGAAGGGCGAAGTCGCAGGCTGAGCGTCCGCTTTCCCGCCCCAATCGGCCGCTAGGCGGCGGCCATGCAGCCCTCGGACCTCCGCATCGCCCTGTTCAGCGGCAACTACAATTATGTTCGCGACGGGGCGAACCAGGCGCTCAACCTTCTCGTCGGCCACCTGCTGGCGCAGGGCGCGGCGATGCGGGTCTATTCGCCCACGGTCGCCAAGCCGGCTTTCGCGCCCACCGGCGACCTCGTCGACGTGCCCGCGCTGCCGGTTCCGGGCGGGCGTGGCGAGTATAAGATCGCGCGCGGACTGCCCGCGACCGTCCGCGCCGACTTGGAGGCGTTCGCACCCAACCGCGTCCACGTCTCCGCGCCCGATATCCTCGGCCACCGCGCGGTCACCTGGGCACGGAAGCACCGCATCCCGGTGGTCGCCTCGCTCCACACCCGCTTCGAGACCTACCCGCGCTATTACGGCCTCGCCTTCGCGGAGCCGCTGATCATCCGCCTGCTCACCCGCTTCTACAATCGGGTCGATCGCGTGATGGTGCCCGGCGGCAGCATGGCGGCGCTGCTGCACGAATGGGGGGTCACCACGCCGGTCGGCATCTGGTCGCGCGGGATCGACCATGCCCGCTTCACCCCGGCGCGCCGCGACCTCGCCTGGCGTCGCAGCCTCGGCATCGCCGACGACGTTGCGGCGATCGGCTTCCTCGGCCGGCTGGTGAAGGAAAAGGGCCTCGACATCTTCGCCGAGGTGGTACGCGAGCTCTCCCGCCGCCGCGTGCCGCACAAGGTGCTGGTGATCGGCGAAGGCCCGGCGCGCGACTGGTTTGCTGGCGAGGCGCCCGGCGCGGTGTTCGCGGGCTTCCAGTCGGGCGACGACCTGGGCCGCGCGGTCGCGTCGATGGACGTGTTCTTCAATCCGTCGGTCACCGAGACGTTCGGCAACGTGACGCTCGAGGCGATGGCCGCCGGCGTGCCGGTGGTGGCGGCGCGCGCCACCGGCGCGATCGACCTGGTCGACGAGGGAGGGACCGGCTTCCTGGTCCCGTCCCGTGACGTGGCCGCCTATGCCGATGCGATCGAGCGGATCGCCCGCGCACCGGATCTGCGGCGGACCTTGGGCGAGGCCGGCCACCACAAGGCGGCCGGCTATGTGTGGGACCGCGTCAACCAGGCGGTGCTCGACGCCCACCTGACGCTCGGCTGAGGACCGACCCTACCGCCAGTCGAAAGTCAGCGGCGCCTCACGGAAGGCGAAGCGGTCGAGGTGCTCTGCCACCACCTGTCGCATCCGTGCGTCATCTTCGCCCTCCGGCACGGTCAGCGCCACGTCCAGCGTCTCGCTGTCTGCCTTCAGTTCCAAGCGCGCGCCGTTCGGGAACTCGATCTCCGCCTCCTCCTCGGTGAAGCGCACCGCCATCTTGTGGCTCCAGTGCTTGGCGAGCTGCTGAAGGTAGCGGCTGGCCGAGCGGGTCGGCACCCGTGCGATCGAAACGCTCACCGCAGCCGCTCGATCTTCTGCGCGACCTCGTCGATCAGCGCCGCGACATCGTGCAGCGTGTCCTCGGAGAAGTCGCCGCGCGCCAGTCGCTCGCGCACCGCAACGCCCAGGTTGGTCATCGCACGGCGGATCGGCGCACCGTCGGTGCGCTTGGCCTCGGCGCCGAGATCGGTCAGCCGCGCCATCAGCGCGTCGACCATGTCGCGGTTCTCCTCCAAATGGGCGCGGCCACCGTCGGTGATCGCGAAGCGCTTGCGCGTGTCGTCGGATTGCTGCTCGGCAACATGGCCCATCTCGGCCAGCAGCGAGAGTGTCGGATAGACCACGCCCGGGCTCGGCGCATAACGCCCGCCGGTCATCTCCTCGATCGCGCGGATCAGGTCGTAGCCGTGGCGCGGCTGGTCGGCGATCAGCCGCAGCAGCACGAAGCGCAACTCGCCGCTGTCGAACATGCGCCGGCTGCGGCTGCCGTCGCCATCCCAGCTGAAGTGGAACGGGCCACGGCTCCAGCCGCCCCCGCGCGGGCCGCAGCTGCGGCCGTGCATATGATGGTGAAACATGCGAACTCCTGTCGTGATGCATCCAAGATATATCACGACTGGCCGGGCGCAAGAGCCCGCGTGTGCATTCTTGCGAAGGCGCCTATCTTGCCAGGATGGCCGATCTGTTCGCCGACTTCGAACCCGCTCCCCCCGAGCCCGCTGCACCCCCCGATGCGCCGCTTGCGGACTGCCTGCGCCCTGCCAGCCTCGCCGAGGTCGTCGGCCAGGAACACCTCACCGGACCGGAGGGAGCGATCGGCCGGATGGTGGCGGCACGGCGCCTGTCCTCGATCATCCTCTGGGGCCCGCCCGGCACCGGCAAGACCACGATCGCGCGGCTGCTCGCCGATGCGGTGGGCCTGCGCTTCGCCTCGATCTCGGCGGTCTTTTCGGGCGTCGCGGATCTCAAGCGCGTGTTCGCCGAGGCACGCGACCATGCGCGGATCGGCAAGCGCACATTGCTGTTCGTGGACGAGATCCACCGCTTCAACCGCGCCCAGCAGGACGGTTTCCTGCCGTTCGTCGAGGATGGCACCGTGGTTCTGGTCGGCGCCACCACCGAGAACCCCAGTTTCGAGCTCAACGCCGCGCTGCTCAGCCGCGCGCAGGTGCTGGTCCTCCACCGGCTCGGCCGCGAGCCGCTGGAACAGTTGCTGGAGCGCGCGGAAGCGCTGCTGGAGCGGCCGCTGCCGCTCACCCAGGAGGCCCGCGCCGCACTGGTCGCCAGTGCCGATGGCGACGGCCGCTTCCTGCTCAACCAGGCCGAGACCCTGTTCGCGAGCGACCTGCCCGCACCGCTCGACCCAGCCGGGCTCTCCGCCTTCCTCCAGCGCCGCGTGGCGGTCTATGACAAGGACCGCGAGGGCCATTACGGTGTCATCTCCGCGCTGCACAAGTCGATCCGCGGCTCGGACCCGCAGGCGGCGCTCTATTATCTCGCGCGCATGCTCACCGCGGGGGAGGAGCCGCTTTACGTGCTGCGCCGCCTCACCCGCGCCGCTGTGGAGGACATCGGTCTCGCCGATCCGCAGGCGCTGGCGCAGTGCATCGCCGCCAAGGAAGCGTACGACTTCCTCGGCTCGCCCGAGGGCGAACTCGCGATCGTCCAGGCCTGCCTCTATCTCGCCACCGCGCCCAAATCGAACCGGGTCTTTCTGGCGCAGAAGACGGCGTGGAGCGCGGCCAAGGAGCACGGCTCGCTCTCCCCGCCCAAGCACATCCTCGGCGCCCCCACCCGGCTGATGCGCGACCTGGGCTATGGCCGCGGCTACGAATATGACCATGACGCGCCCGGCGCCTTCTCCGGCGCGGACTATTGGCCCGAGGAGATGACGCCACAGACCTTCTACGAGCCCAGCGAGCGCGGGCTTGAGAAGCGCATCGGCGAGCGGATGGCCTGGTGGGCAGAACAGCGCGAAGGTCGCGCCAGCGGCGAGTGATCGTCCCCGGCCCCTTTCGCCACTTCGCCGCGATCGACTGGTCGGGCGCAGTCGGCGAGCGTCAGCGCGGCATCGCCGTTGCTATTGCAGCTATCGGCACCAGCGCGCCGGCGCTGGTTCGTCCGGATCACGTCTGGTCGCGTCAGGAGGTGCTCGACTGGCTGCTCGGCGACATGCCGGACGACACTCTGATCGGCTTCGATCTCGGCACTGCGCTCCCCTTCGTCGACGAGGGTGCCTTCTTTCCGGGCTGGAGCGACACGCCGCCGGACGCCCGTACGCTCTGGCAGATGGTAGAGCGCATCTGTCGCGATGATCCGCACCTCTCCGCCACCAGCTTCGTCGATCATCCCGAAGCGGCCCGCCACTTCCGCCGTCACGCCGGTCGCAAGGGCGAGTTCTTCAGCGGCCGTGGCCGTCTGCGCGTCACCGAACAGGCGCAGCGCGAACAGGGGCTCAATCCCTACAGCAACCTCAATCTTGTCGGTGCGGCGCAGGTCGGCAAGTCCAGCCTCACCGGCATGCGCGTGCTTCAGCGGCTGGACGGCCGGCTGCCAATCTGGCCGTTCGATTCGCTACCGCGGCAGGGCTCGATGGTGGTGGAAATCTACACCACGATCGCCGCGATCGCTGCGGGCCGCCGCAAGGGGCGCGCCAAGATGCGGAGCTGGGAAGAGGTGGATGCGGCGCTCGCGTCTCTCGGCGGCGCAATCACAGGCCGCCGCGGTCCAGTGGACGACCACAAGGCCGACGTTCTGCTGACCGCCGCCTGGCTGCGCACCGTCGCGCACGATCCCGCCCTCTGGCACCCTGCCGCGCTCACGCCGCACATCGCGCGCACCGAAGGCTGGACCTTCGGCGTCCGCTGAAGCGTATTCGCCTCGCATCTCGCCCCCAGCTCAGGAGGAATCCCCATGACCGTCCGCAAGCTCGCCCTCGCCGACGCCAGCTTCGAGCGTTCTCCCGGCCAAGAGGGCGACGTCTGGACCGGCAACGTCGTGGACCAGCGGCACGGTGGCCCGATCACGATCGGTTACGGCCGCTATGGTCCTGGAGCCTCGCTCGACGAGACAATGGCGGTGGACGACGTGATGATCGTGCTGGAGGGGCAGCTGTCGGTCACCACCGATGCCGGCACCGTCACCGCCGGGCCGGGCGAGTTCGTCTACATGCCAAAGGGGGCGAAGGTCACGATCCGCGCGCACGATGCGGGCGCCGTCACCGCCTATGTCACCTACCCGCACTGGCAGGAAGCGGCAGCGGATTGATCGGCATGGTCTTGGCGCGGACGAACCGCGTCGCTATCGGCCATCGCCACGCCGGTTTAGCTCAGCTGGTAGAGCAGCGGTTTTGTAAACCGAAGGTCGCGGGTTCGATCCCTGCAACCGGCACCACCCCCACAGCGTTGCGCCACCGGAATGACCATCCGCGTCGCAAGCTATAACATTCGCAAGGGCATCGGCACCGACCGCCGCCGCAATCCGGAGCGGATCCTGGAGGTGCTGCGCGAGATCGATGCGGACGTGATCGCGCTTCAGGAAGCCGATCGCCGCTTCGGCGCGCGGCAGGCAGTGCTGCCGCTCCATCTGCTCGACGAGCATGGCCACTGGAAGCCGGTCACCTTCGGCGTTCGCGCCGGCAGCATGGGCTGGCACGGCAATGTGCTGCTGGTCCGCAAGACGGCGCGGGTACTGGGCTGCGAGGTGATCCACCTCCCCGCGCTGGAGCCGCGCGGCGCGGTCATGGCGGAGGTTTCGGTGAACGGCCGCACTTTGCGCATCGTCGGCATGCACCTCGATCTGTCCGGCCTCTGGCGTCGGCGCCAGGCCGCCACCATTCTCGCGCACGTCGACAGCTGCGTCGAACGGCATCCCACCGTGATGATGGGGGATCTCAACGAATGGACCCGCGCGGGCGGTTGCCTGCGCGATTTCAGCCATGGCTTCTGCTATGCAGAAACCGGTCCCAGCTTCCACGCGCGCCGGCCGATTGGCCGGCTGGATCGGATCATGGTCTCGCGGGACCTCAGCGTTGCCGCGTGCGGTGTCCACGCCTCTCCGGCCTCGCGCACCGCATCGGATCACCTGCCGATCTGGGCGGACCTGGCGTGAGCGTGGTCCGGGAGGCGGAACTCCGGCTGGCCTTGGTCTGCTACGGCGGGATCAGCCTTGCCGTCTACATGCACGGCATCACCAAGGAGCTGTGGCACCTCGCCCGCGCGAGCTGCGCGGTGAACGCCGGCACCGCCCCGCCCTCTCCTACCGCCACGGTCTATGCCGAGCTGCTGAACGAGATCGCAGGCCGCAGCGACACCCTGTTGCGCGTGCTTATCGACATCGTCGCGGGTGCCAGCGCCGGCGGCATCAATGGTATCTTCCTGGGCCAGGCGATCGCGTCGGGCCAGTCGCTCGAACCGCTCACCGAGCTATGGCTCGACTCGGCGGATGTCGAGGCGCTGATCGATCCTTCGGCCGCGCCGCCATCGCGCTTTTCCAAAGTATGGGCACTGCCACTCGCCTGGATGGCAGCGGGGCGCAGCGAATCGGCGCTGGACGACGCGGACGAGACGACCCGCGAGGAGGTCCGTCGCAAGCTCTCCCACTTCATCCGCTCTCGCTGGTTCGAGCCGCCGTTCAGCGGCGCCGGCTTCACCAACATGCTCCTCGACGCGTTCGCCGCGATGGCGGCGGCGGAACGCGGCCCCCGCCTGCTGCCCGCGCGCCAGCCGCTCGATCTGTTCGTCACCGTCACCGATTTTACCGGCCATCCCGAGCGGCTAAAGCTCCACTCGCCGCCGGAGGTGGTGGAGACCGAACATCGGGTGGTGATCGACTTCTCGGATCGCGGGCAGCCGGTGGACTCGCTTGCCGATCCGGCCGAACTCGCCTTCGCCGCGCGCGCTACGTCCAGCTTTCCCGGCGCCTTCCCGCCCCTGACCGTCGGTGAGATTGACGCCGCGATGAAGGCGCGGCGGCAGCGCTGGCCAAGGCGCAATGCCTTCCTCTCCCGGATCCTGCCCCGCCACGTCGCCGCCGGCGCGGTCGAGCAGACGGC
>NZ_JBELLZ010000090.1:0-12691 GCF_042096255.1 Sphingomonas sp.
AGATCCTCCTTAAATCACAACCTCAAATCTGTGCCATTGGTGCTGACGGCGGACAAACGATGTGAGCGCCGCCTTGGACACAGCATACGCCGTCACGCCGGGGAAAGGGACGCGCTCGCCCAGGCCCGAGCCGATGCTCACGATGCGCCCGCCCGCGGGAAGATGCGGGATAGCAGCCTTGGCGAACAGCATCGGCGCGCGGACGTTGACGTCCATCATCTTCTGATAGCTATCGAGATCGAGCTCGGCGACAGGTCCGTAAGCGCCGATTGCCGCGCTGTTGATCAGGATGTCGAGGCCGCCAAGCGCCAGCACCGCTTCCTCGACCGCTCGCACGATCGCCTGGGGATCAGCGCTGTCGGCCTGAATGGCCGTCGCCCGGCGACCAGTTGCCTCGATGGACCGTGCAACAGCCTCGGCCTTCTCGGCTGAGTTCTGGAACGTGAATGCGACGTCGGCACCGTTCTCGGCAAGCGCTAGAGCGATCGCTGCGCCGATCCCGCGCGACCCACCCGACACCAACGCACGCTTGCCGCTCAAATCGATCATGGCCCTATCCTTCTCTGACGAAATGCTCCTGAGCACGGCGTCCCGTTCGAGAGACAATCGCCGTGCCGGCGTCTGACGCCCTGATTTTAGTGCCGATCAACGTTTTGCTTAGTGTCGAACGCTGGGGAACTGTGTCGCCGAAACAGGAACACTCAGGAGCATGTCGAACATCGATGGCGGTGTGGCGGGCCGTCGATCGGTTCTCATCACGGTTCCGAGCTTGATCAGCTAGGTCGCTGGGCCGTGGTCTCGAGACTTCTCCGACCGCGTTCCGCTAGGCGAGACACAGCTCCACGCCAGGCGAAGCTACCTCAGCGTTATCTAGGCTGATAGCACAACCGGGTAGTCGGGGTGGGTGCCGAGCAGTTGATCGATGCTGGCGAGCGCCAAGTGCGTCTGGCCGCTTCATTGGATCACTGAAGCCGACGTCTTGAAACGAAAGCAGGCAGTTTCGCCGCGCATGACTGGAAGCGAACGAGCGTCGCACATGAGAAGCAGACAGATTTGGTTGGCCTTTGCAGCAATCCTTACCTGGGGCACGCCGCTCCTTGCACAGAGCGGCCACTCTGCCAGCGAGGGCCCAGCGTTGGACATCAGCGATAGGCCTGTCTCGATGCCCCGCGCACCGGTCTCCGTCGACTTCAAGCTTCGCGACAATCTGGTGACTCTCATAGCCATGATCGATGGCCGGGAGCACGAGGTTGTACTCGACAGCGGCGCGTCGGGCATCATCGTGGACCAAGCCTTCGCCCGTAGGTACAACCTCGTCGAGAATCTTGACGGTGGCGATGTCGCCGTTGGCGGCGGGCAAGCCCAACAAGTGCGCCCGGTGCAACTGGCGAGCCTCGTCGTCGGACCACTCCGCTTTGCGAAGCTGTCTGGCTATTCGACCACTCTTAGTCAGTTATCAGCGTCTGCCGGTTTCCCGGTCGATCTGCTCGTTGGAGCACCAGCCTTCAAACACGGCGTTGTCTCCATCGACTACAAGCGACATCGCGTTACTTTTGGACCGATCGGCAGCGCTCCACGATGCTCCAAACCGATACCACTCGAGATCATCCACGATGTTCCTGTTGTTACAGCTCAGCTGCAACCCAAAGCGGGCTCGGCTACGGTTTCGTTGAAGCTTATCGTCGACCTCGGCACGCGCCATCAGTCCGTTGCGATCGGCGGTCCTTTCGTTCGCAGCGCGGTCGGTCAGTCTCTGATACGATCGGGCACAGCCCAGAAGGTCGGGCATGGCATCGGGGGTGGCGTACGGGGTACCATCGCCAGGGTGGCCGAACTTCGCCTGGGGCAGGCAGTCGTGGCTGACCTTGATGTGGCGCTTTCTTCTGAAGCCAGTGCTTTTGAAGCCGGCGCGGTGGATGGCTCCCTTGGTGTACCGTTCTGGAAGGATGCGGTGATTACATTCAATTATCCCGATCGTTCGCTTTGTATCGAGCGCTGATGCTTGAAAGGCCAATCTAGTCGGTCGTGAGGCCGGAGATGCCTGGCCTTCGCGAAGCCTGCCGCGGGTGGAGACCGCGCTGCTCTGCGCCTGATGAGCAGGCCCGATCCTTTGGAGAATAAAATGCGTATCGATAGGCGACGCGTAACGTTCAAGAACGACAATCGCACGCTGGTCGGCGACTTGAGGGTGCCGGAGGGCTTCTCCGAAAGAGCACGCTATGCATCGGTAGTCATCGTCGGACCTGGCAGCAGCGTGAAAGAGCAGGCTGGCGCAGTCTACGCGGAGAAGCTGGCGGCGAAGGGCTATGTGACGCTGATTTTCGATCCCTCCTACCAGGGCGAGAGCGAAGGTACGCCGCGCGACGCAGAGAATCCGGCCGTCCGGGTCGAAGATATCAGGTGTGCGGTCGATCTGCTCGTCACACTTCCTTTCGTCGACGAGGATGCGATCGGCTTGTTGGGGATCTGCGCCGGCGGCGGCTACGCCGTCAACGCCGCGCTGGTTGAGCGTCGCTTCAAGGCCGTCGGAACCGTCGTTGCGAATGACATCGGAACGGCCTTTCGGCGCATGCAGCCGCAAGCCTCGGCTGTTGAGGACCTGCTAGCGTCTGTCGCCGCGCAGCGCACCGCCGAAGCGAGGGGAGCGGCGGAGAAGCGCGTGGCTTGGCTGCCCAGCCTCGCCGAAGCGGAGACCGCCGGCATTGACGATCCGACCCTCCTTAACGCGATAGACTACTACGCCACATCCCGGGGCCAGAGCGCCCGTCGCACCAATCAGCGGCTGCTGGTGACCGACGCGCTCCTGCTCGGATACGACGGCTTTCACCTCGTCGAGGAGTTGCTCGTTCAACCCCTTCAGGTGATCGTCGGCGGCAAGCTAGGAACTACCTTTTCGCATGAGGCTGGGAAGTCGCTTTGGGAGCGGGCGCGGAACCGCAAGGACTTCGTCGTGATCGCAGGAGCCGACCACTACGACATGTATGACGTGCCGGAATATGTCGACGAAGCGATCAGCAGTCTGACGGCTCTCTACGACGAACATCTTCGGCCTTCGCCGATAGCGTGACGATCGCGGAGGTCATGCCGCGCCAGCCACGCACGCGGATCAGGCAATCTTGGGACAATGGCCGGGGCACAACAGAGCGGTCCGGGATGGAGGACTGATCGCGTGAGAATCATGTTGGTAGAGGACGAGAAGGAGTTCGCCACGGTAACGCGGTCCGCACTCGAGCAGGAAGGCTTCGTTGTGGATTGGATGGACACGATCTCCCTCGCGAACGAGGCATCGCGGTCGGCGGTCCACGATCTCATCCTGCTCGACCTGACCCTGCCCGACGGAGATGGCCTCAGTCTCATACCGCGCTTCCGCGCAGACATGCCGGGAGTCCCCATCATTGTCCTCAGTGCTCGTGGAGAGCTTACCGATCGGGTGAGCGGCCTCGATCGAGGTGCCGACGACTATTTGGTTAAGCCATTTGAACTCGAAGAGATGCTGGCCCGTATCCGCGCGGTACAGCGACGCCCGAACGAACTCGCGCCTAACGAGGTCACAGTCGGCGCTCTGGTCGTCGACACTGCCTTCGGCGAGGCCAAGGTCAACGGCTCCACCTTGGAGCTGCAACGACGTGAAATGAGCGTTCTCTCGGCACTCATCCTGCGCCGGGGACGGACCGTTTTACGCGAGTCCTTAGAGGAAGCGGTCTACGGCTTCGACGACGAGATCCAGTCGAATTCACTCGACGCCCATATCTCGCGGCTCCGTCGCAAGATGAACGACGCGGGTGCCGGCGTCGAAATTCATGCGATCAGAGGCGTAGGTTATCTGCTTAAGGCGGCGTCATGATTGGCGGCCGGCCTTCGCTGAAGGCTCGCCTCATAGTGGGACCGCTGCTTTTCCAGTTTCTCGCAATCGCTGCCGCCGCGCTCGGTTTCATCAGCTTCTTCTACGGATCCAACCTCGATGGTATGTACGCCGAAGACGCGGTCGTGCATGTTGCTGCCGAAGCGATCGTACGGGATCAGGCAGGCAAGCCGGTAATTCGCGTGACCCCCGATCTGGCCAAGCTGCGCAAGGACGCTCCCGATCTTTGGTTCACCGCGCGTCTCGAAGACGGCGCCGAGGTCACCTTCGGCCAGGTGCCCGCCGCCTTTGCGCACCTCGCGAGCGGAGTCGATCAGCTCGCTTCCGCCGATCTGCGCGGGGAAAAGCCACCATACCTGCTTTCCGCCGTCGTACGTAGCGCGACAGGACCCGCGGGGAGAATGAAGATCCTAGCGCATGGTCGCGTACAGCCATTCTCGGTGTTGATCACCACCGCATCCAACATCGTTGCCGCGACGTTCTTCGTGGTAATGGCGCTGGTATCGGTGATCGCCATTCCCCTCATCGTTCGTCGTGCGCTGGCCGGCGTCATCAACGCCGCGCGCCAGGCGGAGAACATCCATGCAGAGCAACGCGGGATGCGGCTGTCGGAGGGGAATATCCCGCGAGAAATCGTCCCGCTCGTACGCGCGGTGAACGATGCGTTGGGCCGTTTAGACGACTTCTACGAGCGTCAAAGCCGCTTCATTGCTTCGGCCGCACACGAATTACGGACACCCATTGCAATCTTGCGCATGAAGGTGAACGCCGCGAGTGACCGCGCCGTGCGTGCGCTGTCGTCCGACGTGGCGCGCCTTTCCAACTTGTCCGAGCAGCTCCTCGATCTTCACCGCCTGGACGACGGCGCTCCGACAGAGACTATTGACCTCGCCATGCTTGCGCGGAGCGTCGCCGCCGATCTGGCACCGATCCTGATCGCGGCGGAAAAGACCATCGAGGTCCTGGCCGAACAGCCGGGTTCGATCGAGGGCAACAGCGGATCAATCGAGCGCACCCTCACCAACCTCATCCAGAACGCGGTCGAGCACGGCGGCGATCAGGTCACGGTCCGGATCGATGGCACCGCGCTCGAGGTCGAGGACAATGGGGCGGGTATCCCCTCCGACGAGCACGATCGCGTATTCGAACCCTTCCACCGACTTAAGCCAAGATCGTCGGGCGTGGGGTTAGGCTTAAATCTGGTGTTGCAGGTCGTCGAGCGTCACGGTGGTCGCGTGACGATTGCCGACGCTCCAAACGGCGGAACGATCGTGCGGGTCTCCTTCCCTGTGCCGGACAGGCCCAGGTAGGCGCCAATGCTCGTGCAAGCTAACCGCACCATCAAACAGCGCACACCGGCATGTTGCTGCGCGACCGCGAGACAAACATGCCGCTGAAGGTGCGGAATAGGCTGCCCGGCTGGCCAGAGCTTATCGTCGCGCTCAACCACCGTTCGCGAGCCTTGACCGCTTTGGGCGTCTCCATTCCCTCCATTGGGCTTTTGCCGATGTCTCCGCGGCTTATGGCCCATCGAAACAGACGCCTCAGTACGGCAAAAACGTTGCGGCGATTGGCTGCCTGTTCACGCGGCATGCGATCGAAAACGGCAACGACGTCGACACGGGTGATGGCGGGGGAGAACCTTGTCCCTCAGAACCGGTTTGACGTGAAGGTGCAGCGATCGCGTGACGAGCGTCGACCACCCTTTGCCCTCGCAACTCGCTGCGAACCGGTCCGCGTAGTTTGAGAATGCGAGATCGACGGCCTCGCGGCGTCGCTGCTTGTCAGCTTCAACCGGATCGACGCCTTGGGCGATGAGGCGGAGAAGTCTTGTCGCTTCCTCGCGAGCGGTGAATGGCGTCCGAGGCGAGCCATGTCCGCCGATCGTGTAGCGACGTGTCTTCGCTTCCCGGCCGCCCACACGAAACTGGACGACATAGGACGCAGAGCCACCAGCGCTAATCTTCACCCCGAAGCTCATTAATTCGTCGTCCTAAAGGAAGTCGGTAACACCGCCTGCCTGAAGCGCGTCGAGGGTCCGCTTGAAGATCTTCCCTGTGGCCATGACGAACCTCATGTACCCAAAAAAGTAATCACCTAGCAATCACCAAGCCGGAAATGGGCGGCGGCAGGCGGCGGTGCGCTTCGGCGTAAGTTACTAGTATTCCTTATGATGATCCGCTGGGCCGTTTGCCTAGATACGTACGTAGCGGAAGTACCACACCTCATGGCCCTGCCGCCGGGCCTTGCGCTCGTAGCGGGTCTCGGGCCAGTCGTCAGGGCGCTCCAGGAAGTCGGCCGGCGTACGCGCCTGCCAGACGAAGTCCCGGCGCTGGCCCATGATCATCATCGCCCAGCGGCAGTATGTCGGGTCGTCGGTGCCGAGCCGGAATTCGGCGCGCGGCTTCAGCTTGGCGGCGATCAGGTTCATCGGGCCGTGGTTGATCATCCGGCGCTTGGCATGTCGCGCCTTGGGCCAGGGATCCGGATGGAGCAGGTAGACACGGCTGAGGCTCGCGTCCGGCAGCCGCTCCAGTACCTCCAGCGCGTCGCCCATGTGGAGGCGGACGTTGTCGAGCCCCCGGTCGCGGACATGTCCCAGCGCGCCGACCACGCCGTTGAGGAACGGCTCGCAACCGATGAAGCCCGCGTCAGGCGCCGCCTCCGCCTGCCCGGCGAGATGCTCGCCCGCGCCGAAGCCGATCTCCACCTGGAGCGGCCGGTCGTCGCCGAACAGCCGTTCGGCGGTCAGCGCGCCCTCGGCCGGCACGGACAGGCGTGGCAGCAAGTCCTCGACCAGCGCGGCCTGCCCTTCGCGCAATTTGTGCCCCTGGCGGCGGCCGTAGAGGCGGCGGATCGTGGTCGGATCGTTCATCGGCGGGGGCGATAGCTCGGCGGCGGCTTTGCGCAAGCGCTCTGCCGCGCTAGTCACGAGCGATGCGGCAATATCTCGACCTGATGCAGCGCGTGCTCGACTCGGGGGCGCGACAGGAGGACCGGACGGGCGTGGGCACGCTCTCCGTTTTCGGCCACCAGATGCGTTTCGACCTCGCCGATGGCTTCCCGCTCCTCACCACCAAGAAGCTGCACCTGCGCTCGATCCTGATCGAGCTCCTGTGGTTCCTGCGCGGCGACACCAATGTCCGCTGGCTCCAGGACCAGCGCGTCAGCATCTGGGACGAATGGGCGGATGAGGCGGGCGAGCTCGGCCCGGTTTATGGCAAGCAGTGGCGCGACTGGGAGACCGCGGACGGCCGCCACATCGACCAGATCCGCGAGCTGATCGACCAGATCCGCACCCAGCCCGCCTCCCGCCGCCAGATCGTCACCGCCTGGAACCCGGGCGATATCCACGCCATGGCGCTGGCGCCTTGCCACTGCCTGTTCCAGACCCATGTCGCCAACGGCCGGCTGTCGCTCCAGCTTTACCAGCGTTCGGCCGACATCTTCCTGGGCGTGCCGTTCAACATCGCCAGCTACGCGCTGCTCACCCATTTGCTCGCGCAGCAATGCGGGCTGGAGCCGGGCGAGTTCATCTGGACCGGCGGCGACTGCCACCTTTACGCGAACCACCTCGATCAGGCGCGCGAGCAGCTCGGTCGCACGCCCGGCCCGCTGCCGCGGCTGGAGATCGCCCGCAAGGCGCCAGCGATCGACGCCTATGAGTACGACGATTTCGTGATCCGCGACTATGCCGCTCAGCCGCACATCAAGGCGGCGGTGGCGGTGTGATCTCGATCCACCTGGCGCGCGCCGACAATGGCGTGATCGGGCGGGACGGCGCGCTGCCCTGGCACCTGCCGGCGGACCTCAAGCGCTTCAAGGCGCAGACCATGGGCCGCGCGATGATCATGGGCCGGCGGACGTTCGAGAGTCTGCCCGGCCTGCTGCCGGGCCGCCGCCACATCGTGCTGACCCGCGATCCGGCCTGGCGCGCAGAGGGCGCGGAGGTGGCGCATTCGGTGGACGATGCCCTGGCGCTCGCCGGCGGCGACGCGGCGGTGATCGGCGGGGCGGAGGTGTTCGCGCTGTTCCTCGACCGAGCCGGGCGGATCGAGCTGACCGAGGTGCATGCGGAGCCCGAGGGCGACGCAGTGGTACCGCCGCTGGAAGGCTGGCGCGAGACGGCGCGGGAGGATCATCCGGCGGAAGGCGATCGCCCCGCCTACAGCTTCGTCACGCTGGCCCGGTAGCTCTCCCCTCCCTCCAAGGGAGGGGCAGGGGTGGGTGGAGGCTTGGCGATACCGGAAGCTCAAGCGTCGATCTGGCCATATCACCAGGACGCGACCCACCCCCGACCCCTCCCTTCCAGGGAGGG
Organism: Sphingomonas sp.; assembly: GCF_042096255.1. Classification (GTDB taxonomy): domain Bacteria; phylum Pseudomonadota; class Alphaproteobacteria; order Sphingomonadales; family Sphingomonadaceae; genus Sphingomonas. Next base: position 8,181 of record NZ_JBELLZ010000090.1, read on the forward strand.
GAGAGAAGAGTTTCAATCCGCCGCGCGTGCCGCCATCACCGGCGTTCCGCCACCCACACTCGCCGTCGCGGTCGCGCTCGGCCGGGCGTTCATCCGTACCGCGCTCGCGCCGGGCAGGCCGGGGAACCTGGGCCACATCCCTTGCGCCAGAGCCGATCGGCTGGCGCTCTTCGGCTTGCCGGCCTGACCCTCGTACATCCAATAGTTGCGTAGCACCGTCACGACATAGCCGCGCGTCTCCCAATACGGGATGCTCTCGATGTAGAGCAAAGGATCGCCGCCGTCGCGGACCAGTGCGTTCCACTCGCCCACCGGCTTGGGCCCGGCATTATAGGCGGCGATCACCTTGGGCAGCAGCCCGCCGGTCAGCCCCATGTCGCGCAGCCGCTCCAGATGGCGCTGGCCGACGTCCATGTTGACCGACGGCTTGGTCAGTGAATCGCGGTTGAGCGTCATGCCCCGCTCGCGCGCGAAATCGGTCGCGGCGGCGGGCATGATCTGCATCAGCCCATAGGCGCCCGCGGGTGAGACCACCTTGGAGCGGAAGCCCGATTCCTGCAGCGCGTGGGCGTAGACCAGCGACTTGTCGACTCGCCACCCGCTCTCGGGCGTCCAGTTCGGCGTCGGGTAGCGCGCTTCGGCAGTGGCACTCACCCCCTGCGGGCAATTGTGCGCCAGCCAGACGACGCTGGCGGGCAGGTCCATCTGCTCGGTCAGCCGCACCAGGCTGGCGAACTCGCGCGGGGAGCCGATGCGGGCCTGCTGGCGGATCACCTGATCCGCCTCGTCCGCTTCGCCGATCTCGACCAGAGCGGCGGCGACGCGCACGTTGGGCCGATTTTCCAGCGCCGACCAGTCGCCCGTCACCTTCTGCGGCGATACCTTGGCGACGCGCATTCCCAACGCCTGCCGTGCGAGCTGGCCGTAGAAGGTCTCGCCATATTGCGCGGCATTCTTCAGCCGTGCCTCGACCTTGTCGGGGCGGCCGCACATCATGTCCGCGCGGCCCGCCCAATAGAGCCCGGCCGAGCGCAGGTCGGTGGTGTCGGTGGCGCGCGCCGCCACGCCCTCGAAGCCGGCGCTGGCCGCGGCACAGTCGTTCTGCCGCCACGCCGCCAGCGCGGAGGTCCAGCGGCCCTGCAGCGCCCATTCGCCGCTGCCGTTCGCCGCCTTGTCGCCGAGCCGGCGCGCATCGGTGTTCAGCCCCTGGAGGAAGTAGATCCACGAGACCCGCGCCTGCCATTCGGTCTCCGCCTCGGGCGAGAGACCGTCGGTCTCGTCCAGCAGCGCCTCGGCATCGCGGCCCATGTCCGCCTTGACGAACGGTTGCATCTTCACCGCCAGGTCGGCGGCGATCGCGTCGCTCTTCACCGCCTTGGCGCGGACGCGGATCGGCGCACCGTCCTGCCAGATCAGCCGCTGCTGGCTGGGCAGCGGCGGCAGCTCGCTGGCGCCGCGGATCCGGGCGAGCCGGGCGAGGGCAGGGGCCTGCGGCAGCTCGGGCGCCTCGGTCAGCAGCTTGACCAGGGGCTCCATCTCGACTCGTGGCGAGCCCTTGGCGGTATAGAGTTCGGCACGCGCGAAGGCGTGGAGCGGGCCCGGCGCCATCGCGTCGAGCTGCATCTGCGCCTCCTGCCAGCGGCTGTCGCGGATCGCGGCGAAGACGGCGCGATAAGCGGTGCGCTGCTCGGCGGAAAGCTGCGCTGGAATGCCGGCCGGCTTCGCATCGGCGAACGCCGCGGCGGGCATCATCGCGAGCGCGGCGGCAGCGAGCGTGCGGATCATCGATTACCCCCGATCAACATGAGGTCCCTCCACGCCTGCGCCTTCATCTCGGGCCGCTCCAGCAGGAAGCGGGGATGGAAGGTCGCGAGCGCATGGCCCTCTGTCCTGTTTCTATGGTTAAGTGCGCGTAAACGCTCGCGGCCCTCCGTCAAATCCATCGACAGCACGGCACGGCTCGCCGCATTCCCCATCAGGATCAGCCGTTCGGGCGCGACCAGATCGACATGGTGGCGCGCGATCGCGCCCAGTCGCGCCTCCACGTCGCGCGGCACCCGCCCGGCGGTCGGCCGCTTCCAGCATACCGCGGCGAGGTGGATCGCATCGCGCGAAAGCCCGATCGCGGCGAGCATCCGATCGAACAGCCGCCCCGCGGCGCCGCCCAGCAGGTCGCGATCGTCCCGCTCCGGGCAGTCGACCAGCACCATGACCGCGGCATCGGCCGGCCCGGCAGCGGCGATCGCGGCGCCGTGCCAGCCGAACTCGGGCGCCGCATCGCTCGCGCGCCAGTTGAGAAAGGCGGGAAGGGCGGTGGGGAGGGGAACGCCCCATGCATCATCCGTTCGTCCTGAGGAGCGACTGAGCGAAGGCGAAGACGCGTCTCGAAGGACATGTGGTTCGAAACGGGCCTTCGCTCCGCTCAGTCCCTCCTCACCACGAACGGTGTGGGACAGGGGGGTCTCATCCAGCCACCCCACCGCCGCATCCTCCACCAGCACGTCGACGCCCGCGTCCTGCCACCAGGTCAGCGCACTCACGGCTTCCTTCGCCCAGTCTATGGTCTGATCTGCCCCCACGCCCTATCTGGTTCCCGCGGTTGACGTGCGCGTCAATCTACCCGAAAGCCTCGGGCGACAGGGCGTTGTCGGCTTGCGTCCGGCCGCCGCCCGGCGAGATCATCGCATGCCGTAACGGCGGCATGCCCGGAGAGTGTGATGACCGAACGCGAATCGATGCCCTATGACGTGGTGATCGTCGGCGCCGGCCCGGCGGGCCTGTCGGCGGCGATCCGCTTGAAGCAGCTCGCGGCCGAGAAGGAGGCCGACCTCTCGGTCTGCGTGCTGGAGAAGGGCAGCGAGGTCGGCGCCCACATCCTGTCGGGCGCCACTATCGACCCGCGCGCGCTCGACGAGCTGCTGCTCGACTGGCGCACCGACTGCCCGCTCGCCGAGGTGCCGGTGACGGAGAACCTCCACTGGGTGCTGACCGCCAGGGGCAAGTTCAACCTGCCGCACCTGTGGACCCCGCCGTTCCTCCACAACAAGGGCACCTATACCGGCAGCCTCGGCAACCTGTGCCGCTGGCTCGCCGGCAAGGCGGAGGAGTTGGGCGTCGAGATTTTCCCCGGCTTCGCCGCGGCGGAAATCCTGTTCAACGAGGACGGTTCGGTGAAGGGCGTCGCCACCGGCGACATGGGCGTCGCGCGCGACGGCACCCGCAAGCCGGACTGGCAGCCGGGCCTCGAACTCCACGCCAAATACACTCTGTTCTCAGAAGGTTGCCGCGGACACCTCTCGAAGGAGCTCCAGCGCATCTTCGATCTGCGCGCCGGCGTCGACCCGCAGGTCTATGGCCTGGGCGTCAAGGAACTGTGGGACATCGACCCCGCGCTCCACCAGCCCGGTCGCGTCATCCACACGCAGGGCTGGCCGATCAGCGAGACCGAAGGGACCAACGGCGGCGGCTGGATCTATCACCAGGCCAACGGCCAGGTCTCGATCGGCTTCGTGACTTGGCTCAACTACACCAACCCCTATGTGTCTCCCTTCCAGGAGATGCAGAAGTGGAAGACCCACCCCGAGATCGCGGCGTTGCTCAAGGGCGGCAAGCGCGTCAGCTATGGCGCGCGCGCGATCAGCGACGGCGGGCTCCAGTCGATCCCCAAGCTCGTCTTCCCCGGCGGCGCGCTGATCGGCGACAGCGCCGGCTTCCTCAACGTGCCCCGTATCAAGGGCACGCACACCGCGATGAAGAGCGGCATGCTCGCGGCCGAAGCGGCGGCGGATGCGATTCTGTCGCAGCGTCAGGGCGACGAGCTGTCCGCCTATCCCGCGGCGTTCGAGACGAGCTGGGTCCGCGAGGAGCTGTCGATCGTCCGCAACGTCGTGCCTCTCGTCAAGAAGTTCGGCGACTTCATGGGGTCGGGCATCGCCGGCGTCGCGATGTGGATGGAATATCTCGGTCTCAAATGGCCGTTCACGCTCAAGCACCATCCCGACCACGAGACCCTGTGGCGCAAGGACCTGGTCAAGCCGCCGGTCTATCCCAAGCCCGATGGCGTGCTGACCTTCGATCGCCTGTCGAGCGTGTTCCTCTCGAACACCAATCACGAGGAGGACCAGCCGGTCCACCTGACGCTCAAGGACCCGGCGGTGCCGGTCGAATACGACCTGCCGATGTACGACGAACCTGCGCAGCGCTACTGCCCCGCGGGCGTGTACGAGATCGTCGGCGAGGACACCGGCGACCCCAAGTTCGTGATCAACGCCCAGAATTGCGTCCACTGCAAGACCTGCGACATCAAGGACCCGACGCAGAACATCAATTGGGTGGTGCCGGAGGGGGGCGGGGGGCCGAATTACCCGAATATGTAGCGCGGCAGGCCAGCGGCGCGGAAAGCGCCGTCTGACGACGCGGCTTTGCCGCGGCGCAGGGCTGTGTATGTCCGAGTTTGGGGGTGGGTTCAATCGGTGGTCGCAACGGCTTTGGCGAACATTTCAGCGGGGGTT
>NZ_JBELLZ010000091.1:0-12665 GCF_042096255.1 Sphingomonas sp.
ATTATGCGCGTGCACTCGAGATCGGCCGGTCGATCAGCCGCGTCGATCCGGCGATCGACGTCGATTTCGTCGGCCATTCGCTGGGCGGCGGGCTCGCCTCGCATGCCGCGAACGCGTCCGGCCGCGAGGCGATCACCTTCAACGCCGCGGGGCTCCACCTGATCTCGCAATGGCAGGGCCGCTCGGTTGCCGCCGAGGCGGGCCGCCTGCCCGGCAGCGCGGACAATTTCAGCGTGCCCGGCGAGTTCCTGACCACCGCGCAGGAAGCGCTGCCGCTGGTGCCCAACGCCTTCGGCACCACCCACCGCCTTTCCGGCCTCGCGCCCGAGGGATCGAGCTTCCTGTCGCAATATGGCCCGATGGCACCGATCAACCGCCACATGATGGACTGGGTGCTGGCGAGCACGGCGGGGCGCTAGCTTGACAGCCCGCACGCGCGGGCAGACTGACACCGCCATGCACGGCATCGCCACCGACGCCTTCGTCCCCGGAGCGGACCTGCCCGACGCGGAGTCGCTCCGCCGCGATCCGGCACTCGGCGAGAGCGGCCGCGCGCTGGTCGAAGCCTTGCTGTCCGGCGATGCCGACCGGCTCGACGACCTGCTCGCGCGCGACCCCGCGCTGGCGCGCACCAGTGTGGCCGGGCTGTCGCTCGCCGAGATCGCCGTTGCGACCGGCGACCAGATCCTGCTCACGGCCGTGCTCAACCGCGGCGCGGCGCCCGACGGCGCCGGAGACGGCGCCCCGCTGATCCTGGCGCTGCACGCGCGCGGGCCCGAGCTGGCGCTGATCCTGCTCGATCACGATGCCTCGTCCGCCCCGCGCGCCGCGCCGCTGGAGCCGATGCGCGCCGCGATCGCACTGGGTTCATCGGCGGGCGTGCGCCTGCTGCTCGATCGCGGTGCCGATCCGGACACGATCGGCCCACTCGGCCGCCGCCCGTTGCACCTCGCGCTCGACATGGAGCGGTTCGCGATCGCCGAGCTGCTGCTCGATCGCGGCGCCGATCCGTTCGCGCTGGACGCATCGGGCGCCAATCTCGCCACCTCGGCGGCAACGGCAATGGTCGGCGACGATCCCGCGGAGGCATCGGCACAGGCACGCCTGCTCGCCCGCGCCCGCGCGCTCGCCTGGCCCGAGCCCTTCCCCGAGCCACACGCACTGGTGGCGCGCGCCGCCGCTTCCGACTGGCCGCCGCGGTACTGAACCTCGACCACCGCAGAGTCTTGCCACTAGCTGCCCGGCCAAGCGGGCACGACATCGCATGGTTGCGATCCCCACGCCGGCCTTGTCATTCCCCTTACCGGCCGGTTGGATTGTCGCCGGTGATCCTCTAGACGGCGCGAGATGAGCCTGGGCGCGCGCTTCCTGGCGGTGGACTGGGGCACCACCAACCGCCGCATCTATCGGATCGAGGACGGCATGATCGCCGATCGCCTCCACGACGCGCGCGGCGTGAAATCGGTGGCGCGCGACGCCTATCCCGCCGAGATCGCCGCGATGCGCACGCGCTTCGGCGACCTGCCGGTGCTGATGGCAGGCATGGTGGGGTCCAGCATCGGCTGGCGCGATGCGGGCTATGTGGCGGCGCCGGCGGGGCTGGAGGCGATCGCCGCGGGCCTCGCCTGGATCGACGCGCGCACCGCGCTCGTGCCCGGCGTCTCGGTGGTCGATAACGGGCGCGGCGACGTGATGCGTGGCGAGGAGGTGCAGCTGTTCGGCGCGGTGACGGCCGGACTGGCTCCGCCTGACGCGCTGCTGGTGCAGCCGGGAACGCATTGCAAATGGGCGGAGATGGCGGCGGGCCGGATCGCGCGCTTCACCACCGCGATGACGGGCGAACTGTTCGCGCTGCTGCGCGGCCAGTCGATCCTGGCGCCGCAGCTGGGCGGTGCGGTGACGGCCGGGCCGGCATTCCTGGATGGCGTCGCCGCGGCGCGGGACCAGGGCCTGGCCGCGGCGCTGTTCGGTGTCCGCGCCGCGGGGCTGCTGGGCCTGCGCGACGATACCGAAGCCGCCGCCTACACCAGCGGCCTGCTGATCGGCGCCGATGTCGACGCCGCGCTGCGCACCTTTGTGCATCGCGAGGTCCACCTGCTCGCCGATCCGGCGCTCGGCGCGCTCTATGCCGCCGCGACCACGGCGCACGGGCGCACCGTCCAGCGTGTCGACAGCGAGGCGGCTTTCATCGCCGGCATCACCGCCATCGGAGCCCTGACATGACCCCCTTCGACGCCGCCTTCGCGCAGCTGCCGCTGATCGCCATCCTGCGCGGACTCCGTCCGGAGGAGGCGGAGGACGTGGGCGAGGCCTTGGTGGAGGCTGGCTTCACGCTGATCGAGGTGCCGCTCAACTCGCCCGACCCGCTCGTCAGCATCGAGCGGCTGGCGCGGCGGCTGGAAGGGCGCGCGGTGCTGGGCGCGGGCACGGTGCTGCGCGTCGCGGACGTCGCCGCGGTGGAGGCGGCGGGCGGCACGATGGTGATCTCGCCCAACGCCAACCTTGAGGTGATCCGCGCCACCGCGGCGGCCGGCATGGTCTCGCTGCCCGGCATCGCCACCCCGACCGAGGCGTTTGCGGCGCTGGAGGCCGGCGCGAACGCGCTCAAGCTGTTCCCCGCCGAGGCCGCCTCGCCCGCGGTGCTCAAGGCGATGCGCGCGGTGCTCCCCACCGGCACGCGCGTGCTGCCGGTCGGCGGCATCGCCCCCGACACGATGGCGCCCTGGCGTGCCGCGGGTGCGGCGGGGTTCGGGCTCGGCTCGGCGCTCTACACAACCGGCCTGAGCGCGGAAGAGGTGGGCGCGCGCGCCCGCGCGTTCGTGTCGGCCTGGCGGGGCGCCTGACCCCCCGGCCCTAGCCGAGCGACCGCGCCACCGCACTGGTCGGGGTGCGGCCGAGCCGCGCATCCAGCCATCGCGCGGTTTCCACCAGCCGCGGCAGGTCCAGCCCGAACGCCTCGGGCAGTGCATAGGCCATCGCCTCGGTCGCGGTGTTGCCCGCCGCGCCCGGCGCGAACGGGCAGCCGCCGGTGCCGCCGATCGCCGCATCCACCGTGCGCGCGCCTGCCTCGATCGCCGCCAGCCCGTTGGCGACGCCCATGCCGCGCGTGTCGTGGAGGTGGACGCGCACCGGCAGCGGCGCCACCGCCTCGCGCACCAGCCGCACCAGCCGCGCCACCTCGTCCGGCCGCGCGACGCCGATCGTGTCCGCCACCGCGATCTCACGCGGGCCCGCCGCGGCGAGCCGGCGCGCGATCGCCACCACGCGCGCGGGGTCGACCGCGCCCTCGAACGGGCAGCCGAACGCCACCGCGATCGTCACCTGCACCCGGCGCCCGGCCTCGCGCGCGAGACGGATCGACTCGCACGCCATGTCGACCGACTGGTCGCTGCTCTGCTTCTGGTTGCGCGCGCCGAACGTGTCGGAGGCGACGCAGACCAGCCCGATCTCGTCGATCGCGGTGTCCAGCGCGCGCAGAACGCCCCGCGCGTTGAGCGCCAGGCCGATGAAGATCGTGTCCGCGCGCCGCGGCAGCGCGGCGATCACGGCCTCGGCATCGGCCATCTGCGGCACGCGCGCGGGATTGACGAAGCTCGCCACCTCGATCCGGCGCGCGCCCGCCGCGACCGCCCGCGCAATCAACTCCACCTTGTCGGCGGTCGGCAGGATCGCGCGCTCGTTCTGGAGGCCGTCGCGCGGCGACACTTCCACCAGCTCCAGCGAGGCGCTCACCTCGGCGCCCTTTGCTTCATTGCATGCAGATTAGCAGCGATCTTCGATGTCATACGAGCGGTCGTGTCACAGTTCGTGCGAATAGTCGAGTTTCCAAGTGTCATCTGCATCCACTTCGATTCCCAGCCTCGCCGCCCCGCACCTGATTGCGATCGCCCCCGATCAGCCCCGCCTTGCCCCTGCGCGCCAAGCCATTCATGACCTGTGCAGGACGCAACCGCGGATCGCATGCACCCATGAGCAAGGCCGTCGACAATGCTTACCGGACGATCCGCGAAGGGATCATCGCCGGCACCTATCCGCAAGGCTCGCACCTCACCGCGCAGCAGCTGGCGGAGGTGAGCGGCCTCAGCCGAACGCCGATCCGCGAGGCGATGCGCCGGCTGGACGCGGAGGGGCTGATCAGCCTGATCCCCAACCGCGGCGCCTTCGTCGCGCGCTGGACTTTGGGCGAGATCGAGCAGATCTACGAGTTGCGCGTCATGCTGGAGGCGTTCGCCGCCCGCGCCGCGGCGGAGCGCGCGACCGAAGAGCAAGCCGCCGATCTGCGCGATCTTGCCGAGCAGATGGTCGCGATCGTCGCCGAGCCGGAGATCGATCGTGACCGCGTCGCCGTGGTCAATGCCGACTTCCACCGCAGTGTCCTGGAGGCGTGCGGCAACGGGCGGCTGCGCGACCTGCTCGGCTCGCTCACCGAGATGCCGCTGGTGATGAGCACCTTCCGCAATTACTCCCGCGTCGAGCTCCAGCGCAGCGCCGCACAGCACCGCGAGTTGGTCGAGGCGATCGCCGCGCGCGACGGCGAATGGGCGAGCGCGGTGATGACCGCGCACATCCGCTCCGCCCGTCGCACGCTGGTCGGGGTGGCGCGCGGGCAGGCGCAGGCCGCCGGGGAGCCGGTGGACGCGTCTCCCCGGGCCCGGCGCCAGCCTTCGGCCTGAAGCGGGGGCGGAGAGATCGTGGAAGACGGGTGGGACGCGGTGGAGGCGCTGGCCGCCAGGATCGTCGCCGATGGCGCCGCGGCCGGCCTGCCCTGCGTCGCCGCGCAGTCGGACCTGGGCGATCCCGCGCCGATGACCGACCGCGACGGCCGCCCTTATGCGGAGCGCTTTCCCTGGCCCGCGGTCGGCAGCGGCTATTGGCACAATCGCCAGCTGGCGCTGCGCTCCACCTTTCTCCACGCCGCTCGGATCTTCGCCGAGCCGATCTGGTATGCGGACGGACGGCTGGGCTCGTGGCGCCCGACCCGGCTGCTCGACGCGATCGACGTATCGGACGTGGGCACACAGTTCGGCTTCACCGGCGCGCTGATCGCCCCCGTGCACCTGCCGGCCGGGCAGGTGGGCGCGGTGGTGTGGGTCACCGATCGGCCGATCGACATGGCCGCGCTGTTCGCCCGCCATGCCGAGGCGATGTTCACCCTCGCCTTCCGCTTCCTCGCCGCGCATGCCGAGCAGGTCGCGCCGTGCCGCACCACCGTCAGCGCGCAGCTTTCGCCGCGCGAGGCGCAATGCGTGCGCTGGGCGGCGGCGGGCAAGACCAACGGTGAGATCGGGGTGATCCTGTCACTGTCGGTCTCCACGGTGCGCTTCCACCTGCGCAACGCCGCGGGCAAGCTGGGCGCCGCCACCCGCGCGCGCATGATCCAGGCGGCGACCAGCCAAGGCTATCTCGGCTCGCACGTCTGACCTGACCGGCCTGTCAGGTGGACAGCGTAGCGAACGCGCGCATGATGCCGGCATGGACCTGCTGACCACAGCCGAGGCACTCGCCTTCCGCGACGAAGTGCGCACCTTCCTTGCTGAACGGCTGACCCCGGAATTGCGCCGCGCCGCGCGGCGCGCGACCAGCGTCTTCCATCCTCCGGAAGTGACGCGCGCCTGGCAGCGGATTCTGCACGAACGCGGCTGGGCCGCGCCCGATTGGCCGGTGGAGCATGGCGGCGCGGGCTGGAGCGACGTCCAGCGCTACATCTGGGCGGAGGAAAGCGCCGCCGCGCACGCGCCCTCGCTTGCGCCGCAGGGCCTGAAGATGGTCGCGCCCGTTATCATGCACTATGGCAGCGACGAACAGAAGGCGACGCTGCTGCCGCGCATCCTCTCGGGTGAGGATTTGTGGTGCCAGGGCTATTCGGAGCCGGGCGCCGGCTCCGATCTCGCCTCGCTGCGCATGCGCGCCGTGCGCGACGGCGACGATTACGTGCTGAACGGCTCCAAGATCTGGACGACGCATGCGCAGTTCGCGCAGCGGATGTTCTGCCTCGTCCGCACCAATGCGGAAGGCCGGCCCCAGACGGGCATCACCTTCCTCCTCCTCGAAATGGCCCTCCCCGGCATCACCGTGGCGCCGATCCCGACGCTGGCGGGGGAGCATGAGTTCAACCAGGTGTTCTTCGACGACGTGCGCGTACCCGTCTCCGGCCGACTGGGTGCCGAGAACGACGGCTGGACGGTCGCCAAGCACCTCCTCACGTTCGAGCGCGGCGGCCGCTACGCCCCCGCGCTTGCCGCGCATCTCGCCTCGGTGCGCGAGGCGGCGGAGGCGACCGGCTGGCTGGAGCTTCCAGGCAATGGCGAGCGACTGGCGCGCGAGGCGATCGCGGTCGAGGGGCTGCGCGCGATCGAGCTTGCCGCGCTCGCCGGCCGCGGCCCTGCCGATGCGGTGCGTCCATCGATGCTCAAGGTGCTGGGCACCGAGGCCTCGCAGCGGATCGACCTCCTCGCGCTGGAACTTGCCGCCGACTGGCAGGGTGACCTGGACAATGCGCCCGATGCGATCGCCGTCGCGATGCCGCGCTACCTCAACAACCGCGCGGGCAGCATCTATGCCGGCTCGAACGAGATCCAGCGCGACCTGATCGCGCGCGGCGTGGTGGATCAGGCCGCGGCGTAGCGGCGGAGGTGCGCGCGGGCGGTGCCATCGGCCTGCATCAGCACGCGCGTCCGCCGGAAGTAGCCGCCCAGCCGCAGCTCGGCGGTCAGCCCCATCGCGCCGTGCAGTTGCACCGCGCCCTCGCCCACCGCGCGGGCTGCATCCTCCGCCAGCACGCGCGCGGCGCTCACCGCCTGCGGGCGCTGACCATCGAGGGCGAGGTCGACCATCGCCTCCGCCTGTTCGAGCGCCATCGCCATGTCCGCCATCCGGTGGCGCAGCGCCTGGAAACTGGCGATCGCGACGCCGAACTGGCGCCGCTCGTGCAGGAAGCGGGCGGTGTCGCGCATCATCGTCCGGCACAGCCCGACCAGTTCGGCGCAGTGGAGCAGCGCCAGCGCGTCCGACGCGTCGTCACCGGCCAGGCCGCGCGTCGCCGCCCAATGCTCCGGCCAGGGCAGGCCGGCATTGCCCCGCCCCAGCGCCGCGGCGACCACCGCCGCATCGCGCAGCTCGGTACCCAGGCCACCGTCGGCTTCGGGGACGCCCAGCAGCGCCAGCCCGGTCGCGTCGATCACCTCCGTCCAGGGCAGCGGCCCCCCGGCGAGCTGCGCGTCCAGCATTTCGGCGAGCATCCGTTGCTCGTCGGTGCGCACGAAACTGGTCAGCTCGTCCTCCTCTCAGAAACGGAAGGCGGCGGTGGCGCCGAAGGTGCGCACCTGTCCGGGAAACCGCACCACCACGTTGGCGTTGCTGGCCACCGCATTCCAGTAATATTCGTCCGTCAGGTTGCGCGCCCAGATGTTGAACGACCATTGGTCGTCCGGCGCCTTGATGCCGATGCCGGCGTTGAGCAAAGCATAGGCCTTGATGTCGTACAGCGGATTGACCTCGAAGATCGTGGTCTGGCGCGATTGGTAACGGACGTTGACGTTGGCGGTGACGCTCACCGCGTCGGACACCGGCTGGTCGAACAGCGCCGTGCCCGACAGGGTCCATTCGGGGCTGTAGATGAAGCGCGCACCCTCGAAGTCCTGGGTGAGGCCGCCGGCATCGGTGCCGACATAGCTGTCGATCCGCGTCTTGAGCCACAGGCCGTTGCCGATCAGCGTCAGCGACGGCACCGGGCGGATGGTCAGTTCCGCCTCGACGCCATAGGCCTTGGACTTGGGCACATTGTCCAGCCGCGACAGCGCGGTGTAGATCGGGTCGGCGAAATAGGTGCTGATCTGCTTGTCGGCGTAATCGTAATAGAAGCCGGCGACGTTGAACTGGACGTGCCGGTCGAACAGGCCCAGTTTCGCGCCGATCTCATAGGCGGTCAGCTTCTCCTGCGTCACCGGGAAGTTCTGCCGTGCGATGTTGGCGGCGTTGATCGGCGTGGTGCCGGACTTGTAGCCGCGTGACACCGAGGCATAGAGCAAGGTCGTCGGCGAGGGCGTCACGTCCAGCGCGACGCGCCAGGCGAAATTGTCCTCGTCCAGCTTCGACGTGACCAGCCCGAAGGTGTTGGTTTCGGGATTGTAGGTGTTGCACTCGTTGGCGCTGATCGGTGCGGCGAGCTGGCCGTAGAGCTGGAAGAACAGCGCCCGGTTGGCGACATTGACGTTGGGCAGCATCGATCCGTTGAAATCGCGCGAGCACCCAACGAAATCCTGCCGATCGCGGGTGTAACGCGCGCCGAGCGTCAGCTTCAGCAGCTCCGAGAAGGCGAAATCGGCATTGCCGAACACGCTCCACGTCTCGGTCTCGATGTCGCCGACGTCACGATAGGTGCGGAACGAGGTCGCCGCATCCGCCACGGTATAGCCGAGGCTGTTGAACGGCGTGCCGAGCAGCGACAGCGCGCCGGCGCGGACCAGCCCCACATTGGCGTTCTGGCCCAGCAGGGTGCGGTTGGTGTCGGAAATGGTGTCCTTGGCATAATAGCCGCCGACCAGCCAGTTCAGTCGCTCGGTATTCCCTTCGATCCGCAGTTCTTCGGCGAAGCTCTCGATATGTCCCTCGGCATGCTGGATCAGCACTTCGTAGGGCGCGCCCGACCAGTCGAAGGTCGCGTCGCGGTCGAACTCGTTGTAGCCGGTCAGCGAGATCAGGCGGACGGTGTCGCTGAAGTCGACTTCGACCCGGCCCTTGAGGCCCAGGAACCAATTGTCCTCCCGCAGCGGCTCGCTGATGCCGGCGCCGCGGCCGATGTCGGCGCTGCGCTGGCCGAAAGGCGCCCAATCGGCCTGGCTGCCCTTGGTCGGCAGGTTGGCGCTGATATAATCTGCCAGACCCGGCGCGTTGAACGGGGCGTTGCGGCCGCTGCCCGGCGTGGTCGCGGGGGTGAAGCCGATGCCCTGGCCCGAAACGGTATCGGACTTGTTGACCCAATAGGTCGCCGACAGGTCGATCTTGAGCGGCCCCGGCTGGAACGCCAGCGAGCCGCGCACGCCGTAGCGCTTCACCTTGCCCAACCGTTCGTCGGGCCGGCTGTTGCTGATCTGCCAGCCGTCGTTGCTCAGGTCCGCGCGATAGCCGATGCGTGCCTGGATGCCCTCGGCGATCGGGCCGGTGACATAGCCGCCGACGTTGAACGTCTCGTAATTGCCCACGTCCACGCTCATCGCGCCCGAGGGCGTCTCGCTCGGCTTGCCGGTGACGAAGTTGATCAGGCCTGCGGTGGTGTTGCGGCCATAGAGCGTGCCCTGCGGACCCTTCAGCACCTCCACCCGCTCGATGTCGATCAGCGGGCCGGTGTTCATGATCGGATAGGCGTAGGCGACCTCGTCGGTATAGGTGCCCACGGTGGAGGTCGACGACAGGTTGATGGTGTTGAAGCCGATGCCGCGCAACGTATAGGTCGGCACGCCCTGATAGCTCTGCGCCACGGTGAAGCTCGGCACCACGGCGGTCAGGTCGCGCACGTTGTTGACGCGCAGTTCCTGGAGCGTGTCGGACGAGAGCGCCTGGATCGAGAGGCCGACGCGGTTGATCGATTCCTCGCGGCGCTGGGCGGTGACGATGATGTCGCCGATCGCGCCCTGATCCGCGGCGGGCTGGCCCTGCGGCGCGGTCGACGCAGGGGTGCCGGCGGACGCATCGACGGTCTGGGCGTGCGCGGCCGTCGCGGCGGCGATGGCGGCAAGGCCGGCCGCCAGGCTCAAGGCGGCGCGTGTGCGGCGGGCGAATGCCTGCATGTTGATCCCTCTCCCTTGTCGACGGCCCCCTGTTCGCGGCGGCTCGTCCTATCGATCGGTAGCAGGCGGCGGCAGGCCGGACCGCCTGACATCTGTGTCAGGTCGCGGCCACGCCCACCGCGTTCGGCTGCATCCCGCGCTGCGCGAACCAGCGCCGCTGTGCCGCGGGCGAGCGCCAGGCGAAATCGCCGGGCAGGCCCAGCCGCACCGCCGCCTGCCAGGCGGGCGCATTGCGGTCGCGCACCCGGTCGGCCAGCTTGCCCGCCGCGCGCAGCATCAGCCGGTCGATCGCGGTAAGGTCGAAGGCGGTGCCCAGCCCCAGCCGCGCGCGCACCGCCGGCGGCAGGATCGACACCGCGGCGCGGGCGAGCGCGCGATGGAGCACCTTGGGGATCGTCGGCGCCGCCCGGCCGGACATGATGATCTCAAGGAACTCCAGATTGATCGGATGCGCCTCGAACCGCGGCAGCAGCGTCTCCAGCATCGCATGGAAATCGGCGTCGGAGGTCAGCGGCCGCTGCACGCCATACAGCCGCGCCACCGCCTCGCCGTCACGATAGTAACGGGCGCGATCGGCCGGCGAGACCGGCGCGACAAACCGGTGATAGGCTTCCAGGAAGCCGTAGCCCGCGGTGGCGCTCACCCAGTCGAGCAGTTCGGGATCGAGCGCGCGATAGGCCTCGCCCGCCGGCGTTTCGCCCACCACCTTGCGGTGCATGCGGTTGACCCCGCCGATGATCCGCCGCGCCGCGCTCGCCGGGCCATAGACCCCCGCCATCGCCGCGATGCCGGTGCGGCGCGAGCGGCCGATCGGGTCGATCTTGTAGATCGAATGGTCCCATACGCCCGATCGGATGCGCGCGTCGGCGAACTCCAGCAGCACCGCCGCCACGCCGCCCACCGCCATCGCGATCGGGTTCTTGAACACGCGCCATTGCGGCGAGTCCGGCGGCACCAGCGCGGGCTCCCCGGCGGGGTGGAGATAATCGATGGCATAGCCCTTCTCGGCGGGTGCGCTCATGTCGGCCTCCAATGTGTATCGGACGATAGATATTGGAACATCGGGGCTTAAGCAAGACGGCGACCGCCGCTAGGAAGGGACCATGGAGCAGGCCAGGAATGCCGGTGCGGTCCGCGGCCGGTACCGCACCGGGGAGGACACGCGGCGCCGTCTCGTCGAGGCGGGACTGCTGCTGTTCGGGCGCCACGGCTATGACGCCACCGCCACGCGCGAGATTTGCGCGCAGGCGGAGGTGGCGGTGCCCGCGATCGCCTATCACTTCGGCGGCAAGGAAGGGCTCTACCTCGCCTGCGCGGACGACATCGTCGCGCGCTACCGCCAGCGGATGGGCCCGGCGCTGGAGGCGATGGCGCAGGCGCTGCCCGCGATGACGCCCGACGCGGCGCGGCAGGCGCTGGCGCAGATCGTCCGCCTGCTGCTCGCCATGGTCCACGATGCCGGCGAGGGCGCCCCCTGGTTCGCGTTCATGCTGCGCGAGATGGCGCAGCCCGGCCCCGCGCACGGGCGCCTGTTTGCCGAGCTCTGGTCGCCCGGCCTGACCCTGGTCGCCGCGCTGGTCGCCGCCGCGCGGGATCGCCCCGCGCCATTGCCGGAGGACCGCGCCGACGCGCTGCTGCTGCTCTCCAGCCTGTCCGCGCTCACCACCGCGCGGCGCATCGCGCTCGCCTTCGCCGGCTGGCCCGACATGGCGCCCGCGCGCGCGGAGGTAGCGGAGCGGCTGGAACGCTGGATCGCGCGACTCTAGCCCGCCCGTGGGGCAAGATCGTCCGAAACGGACGAAGTCACGGTTGCACGTCGAACCTATCCGCGACAGCTTCCCACTCGGGACGGGGATAATATGATCGGGTGGCGCGACGGGGCCGACGGGCTCCACCGGGGTTCGTTGTTCGCGGCGTTCGCGGCGCTGGCGCGTGGCGAGGCGTGGAGCTTCCCCGCGCTGCGCCCGCACCAGCGCGAACCCTGGCACGCCTTCACCGTCCAGGTCGCCGCCCTGGCGCTGATCCGCGCCGGAGCGGACACGGTGCCCGAAACGGAGGAGGCGTGGGAAGGCCTGCTCCGCGGCCTCACCCCCGATCACCCCACCGCCTGGGAGCTGGTGGTCGAAGACTGGTCACAGCCCGCGCTGCTCCAGCCGCCGGTGGTCGCCGCGGGCGATCGCGCGCAATACAAGAACCGCCTGCCCACGCCCGACGCGCTGGACATGCTGGTCACCGCCAAGAACCACGACGTCAAGGCCGAGCGCATGGCCGCCGCCGCCGACCAGGACTGGCTGTTCGCCCTGGTCACGCTCCAGACCTACGAAGGCTTCCTGGGCGCCGGCAATTACGGGATCAGTCGCATGAACGGCGGCTTCGCCACGCGCATGACTTTCGGCGTGCGCCCGTCCGGCGGCGCGGCGGACGCCTTCCGGCGCGATGTCGCCCGGCTGGCGGCCGACGCACGCGCCAGGCCGGACCGCCGCACCGGCCTCGCGTTGCTGTGGACCGAGCCGTGGGACGGCAGCCGCGCGCTGGACTTCACCGCGCTCGACGAACTCTATGTCGAGGTCTGCCGCCGCATCCGCCTCGAACGCGCACCGGGCGGCCTCGCGGCGCGGGCAGCCGGATCAAAGGTCGCGCGGGTCGCCGCCGCCGAGTTCAAGGGCCGCACCGGCGATCCCTGGGCACCGGTGAAGGCGGACGCGACCACCAGCCACACCCCGACCGGCGCAGGTTTCGGCTATCGCCAGATGGCGCAGCTGCTCGACCGGGACCGGATCGCCCCGCCCCTGCTCGCCCGGCTCGACGCCGCGGATGCCGCCGAGGGCCTCACCATCGTCGCCGCCGCACTGGTGCGCGGGCAGGGCAAGACCGAGGGCC
>NZ_JBELLZ010000092.1:0-12577 GCF_042096255.1 Sphingomonas sp.
GCTCCCTGCCGCCACGCGCGCGCTGCCGGTGCCGTCCGATCGCGCGCTCGCCCATGCCATCGCCGCCGAGACCTTGCGCCGCCTCACCGACCTCGACGCGCTGATCGACACGGCGACGCGCCTGCGCCTGCCCGACGACGCCAAGGCGCGCTTCGCGCTGCGCATCGCGCTCGTCCAGGCGCTGGCGCTCGGCACGCCGCCGCACGCCGCGATCGCGACGGTGCTGCCGCTGGTGGACGGCGGTCCGCGCAAGCTGGTCCATGGCGTGTTCGGCACGCTGATGCGGCAGGGCGCCGCGCTGCCGGAGCTGCCGGCACTGCCCGCCACGGTGGCGGAGCGCTGGCGGGCGGCATGGGGCGAGACGGTGGCCGAGGCGGCCGCCCGCGCCATTGCCGCGCCACCGCCGCTCGACCTTTCGCTTGCGGGGGCCGATGTGACCGCACCCAAAGGCGAGCGGCTCGCCCCCAACCACGTCCGCCTCCACGGAGGCGGCAGCGTTCCCGACCTGCCGGGTTTCGCCGAGGGCGCATGGTGGGTGCAGGACCTCGCCGCCTCCATCCCCGCGCGGCTGATCGGCCGCGACGCGGGCACCGCGCTGGACCTGTGCGCAGCGCCGGGGGGCAAGACGCTCCAGCTCGCCGCCGCCGGCTGGCAGGTGACCGCGGTCGACTCGTCCGAGCCGCGATTGGCGCGGCTGCGCGAGAACCTCACGCGAACCCGCCTCGACGCGCAGGTGATCCATGCCGACGTGCGCGACTGGGCACCCGCCGCGCCGGCGCAGACGGTGCTGCTCGACGCGCCGTGCAGCGCCACCGGTATCTTCCGCCGCCATCCCGATGTGCTCTACCGCGCCCGGCCGGCGATCGTGTCCGAAATGGCGGAACTCCAGCGCGCCCTGCTCTCCCGCGCCGCCGAATGGGTCGCGCCGGGCGGCACGTTGGTCTACGCCACCTGCTCGCTCGAACCCGAAGAAGGCGAGGCGCAGATCGAGGCGTTCCTCTCGGCACGGCCGGACTTTGCGCTCCGCCCCGCACAGGCAGGCGAGCTACCGCAGGGCATCACCCCCGATCCGCGCGGCTGGGTGCGCACGCTGCCGGGCACGCTGGCGGAGCAGGGCGGCTGCGACGGCTTCTTCGTCGCGCGGCTCATGCGTGCTTCCGCCTGACGCCAACCTTCGATAACGGTTCCCCATGAAGCCCGTCCGCATCGCCCCCTCGATCCTGTCCGCAGACTTCGCCCGGCTGGGCGAGGAGGTGCGCGCGATCGATGCTGCGGGGGCGGACTGGATCCACATCGACGTGATGGACGGCCATTTCGTGCCCAACATCACCATCGGCCCCGCGGTGGTGAAGGCGCTGCGCCCGCACACCGCCAAGCCGTTCGACGTCCACCTGATGATCTCGCCGGTCGACGCCTATCTCGACGCCTTCGCGGAGGCTGGCGCCGACACGCTGACGGTGCATCCGGAGGCGGGGCCGCACATCCACCGCACGCTCCAGCACATCAAGTCGCTGGGCAAGCGCGCCGGCGTGGTCCTGAACCCCGGCACTCCGGCCAAGATGCTGGATTACCTGCTGGAAATCGTCGACCTCGTGCTGGTCATGACCGTCAACCCCGGCTTCGGCGGCCAGCACTTCCTTGACGGCCAGCTCAGGAAAATCGCCGCGATACGCACGATGATCGAGAAGGTCGGCCGCGACATCGACCTGGAGGTGGACGGCGGCGTCGATCCCGAAACAGCCCGCCGCGCCATCGACGCCGGCGCCGACGCGCTCGTCGCCGGCACCGCCACCTTCCGCGGCGGCCCCGACGCCTACGCCGCCAACATCCGGGCGATCCGCGGCGGATGAGCGACGACGCCGGCGAGCTCGCGCCCGACGGGATCGAGGAAGGCAAGCGGCTGATGCGCGTCGGCGGCGACAAGGGATTGTCGCTCGCCGATCGCCTGTCCGAACGGCTGCACCGGCTCACCTGGCGCACCCCCTTCCACACCCTGCACCTGCGCGGTCGCCATCCCCTGAAGCTGATCGCGGTGCCCGACGATCCTCTGCTCGGCGACGTGCGGCGCGGCCAGGCACTGCTCGCCGGCCATCTCGACTTTCGCGGCGAACGGCGCGCGATCGAGGGGCTCGACCTGCGCACGCTGGAGGCGCCGCGCGCCTTCACCGACCACCTCCATTCCTTCGCCTGGCTGCGCGACCTGTCCACCGTCGCCACCCGCGCGCAGGGCGCGCCGATCGCCGAGGACCTGATGTCGCGCTGGATCGCCGCGCATGGCGAAAAGGTGGCGGGCGATGCGTGGCGCGCCGACCTGTGGGGCCGGCGCATCCTGTTCTGGACCGCGCACGCGCCGCTGATCCTCTCCTCGGCGGACCTGATCTACCGCTCCAAGGTCTTGAACGCGCTCGCCCGCGGCGCCCGCCACATCGATCGCAGCGCGGACAAGGCACCGCCCGGCCCGGCGCGGGTGGCAGCCTGGGCGGGCGTGGTCGCGGCGGGGCTGCTGATCCCTGGCGGCGACCCCCGGCGTTCGTTCGGCGAGGCGGGCCTCGCCCGTGCGCTCGCCACCGGCCTGTTCGAGGACGGCGGCGCGGTGAGCCGCGCGCCTGGCGCGCTCGCCGACATGGTCGCGCTGCTCGCCATGCTGCGCGAAGGCTATGCGGCGCGCCGGCTGGACCTGCCCGAGTTCGTTGCAGCGGCGCTGGCCCGCATGATCCCCGCCCTGCTCGGCGTCGCCCATGCCGATCGCAGCCTGTCGAGCTGGCAGGGCAGCGCGCCGCTCGACGCCGAGCGGCTCGGTGACCTGATCGCGGCGAGCGGCATCCGCACCCGCCCGCTCCGCCAGGCGCGCGACTGGGGGTATCAGCGGCTCGCCGCGGGCGGCACGGTGGCGATCATGGATGCGGCGCCACCGCCGGTCGCACGCGTGGTGGACGGCGGCTGCGCCTCTACCCTCGCCTTCGAACTGTCAGAAGGCGAGGCGCGTATCGTCGTCAATTGCGGAGGGGCGGATGCGGCATCGCTTCAGTTGCCGCCCGCGCTGGTGCAGGGCCTGCGCACCACCGCCGCGCACTCGACACTGACCATCGCCGACTCGAACTCCACCGCCATCCACCCCGATGGCACGCTCGGGCGCGGCGTCGGCGAGGTGGAACTGAGCCGCCAGGAATCGGAAAACGCCAGCCGGATTGAATCGAGCCACGACGGCTATGCCCGACGCTTCGGCTTCGTCCACCGCCGTCAGCTGATCCTCTCGGGCGACGGCAAGGAACTGCACGGCGAGGATTCGCTGCTGCCGCGCGGCCGGCGGCGCCGGATCGGCACCACGCCGTTCTCGCTGCGCTTCCATCTGGGGCGGGGCGTGGAGGCGTCGCCCACCGCGGACGGCCAGGCCGCATTGCTGCGCCTGCCGACCGGCGCCTTGTGGCAGTTCCGCACGCGGGGCGGCACGCTGGCGATCGAGGACAGCCTGTGGATCGATGGAGATGGCCGCCCCCTCGCTACCCAGCAGCTCGTGCTGACCGGCCGGGCGGACTCCGGCGGCGCGGTGACGAGCTGGCTGTTCAAACGGGCGAATTAGCCTAAGGGGCGCGCGCATGACGACCATCCCCATCCGCCGCGCCCTCCTTTCCGTTTCCGACAAGACCGGCCTGGTCGATCTCGCCCGGTCGCTCGCCGACAAGAACGTCGAACTGGTCTCCACCGGCGGTACCGCCAAGGCGATCCGCGACGCCGGCCTGCCGGTCCGCGACGTTTCGGATCTCACCGGCTTTCCCGAAATGATGGATGGCCGGGTCAAGACGCTGCACCCGATGGTACACGGCGGCCTGCTGGCGGTGCGCGACCATCCCGCCCACGCCGCGGCGATGACCGAGCACGGCATCGGCGCGATCGACCTCGTCGTCGTGAACCTCTATCCCTTCGCGCAGACCGTCGCGAAGGGCGCCGCACGCGACGAGATCATCGAGAACATCGACATCGGCGGCCCCTCGATGGTCCGCTCCGCCGCCAAGAACCACGCTTATGTCGCGATCGTCACCGATCCTGCGGACTATCCGCTGGTCGCCAGCGGCGAGACGACACTGGAGGATCGCAAGCGCCTCGCCGCCAAGGCCTTCGCCGCCACCGCCAAATATGATGCGATGATCGCCGGCTGGTTCGGTTTCGCCGATCAGGGCGAGCTTTTCCCCGCCACCCTGCCGCAGGTGCTCGAAGCGCCCGTGGTGCTGCGCTACGGTGAGAACCCGCATCAGCACGCCGCCTTCTACCGCAACGCCGGCCCGTCCACGCCAGGCATCGGCCAGGCGCGGCAGGTGCAGGGCAAGGAGCTCTCCTATAACAACCTCAACGACGCGGACGCGGCGCTGGAGCTGGTGGCGGAGTTCCGAGACGCCGAGCCGACCTGCGTGATCGTCAAACACGCCAATCCCTGCGGCGTCGCCACCGGCGCGACGCTGGCCGAGGCCTATGAGGCGGCGTTCGCCTGCGACACCGTGTCCGCGTTCGGCGGGATCATCGCGCTCAACCGCCCGCTCGACGCTGCCACCGCGCGCGCGATCACCGGCATCTTCACCGAGGTGGTGGTGGCGCCCGGTGCGGACGCGGAGGCGCTGGCGCTGTTCGCCGCGAAGAAGAACCTGCGGCTGCTGCTCACCGGCGCGCTGCCCGATCCCGCGCGCGACGGGCTGGTCGCCAAGACGATCGCGGGCGGCTGGCTGGTCCAGTCGCGCGATGGCGGCATGCTCACCGACGACATGCTCAAGGTGGTGACGAAGCGCGCGCCGACCGCGCAGGAACTCGCCGACTGCCGCTTCGCCTGGACGGTCGCCAAGCACGTCAAGTCCAACGCCATCGTCTATGCCAAGGACGGCGCCACCGCCGGCATCGGGGCCGGTCAGATGAACCGGCTCGAATCGGCCCGTATCGCGGCGTGGAAGGCCAAGGACGCGGCGGAGAAGGCCGGCTGGGCGCAGCCGCACGCGATCGGCAGCGCGGTCGCGTCCGACGCCTTCTTCCCGTTCGCGGACGGGCTGCTGGCGGCGGTTGAGGCGGGCGCCACCGCGGTGATCCAGCCGGGCGGCTCGATCCGCGATGCCGAGGTGATCGCGGCGGCGGACGAGGCGGGGCTGGCGATGGTGTTCACCGGCATGCGCCACTTCCGGCACTGATCGTCACCGGGTGGCGCTGCCCTCATGCGGCAGCGTCGCTTCTTCCGCGCGCGGCATCTTCGAGAACAATGCGCGGTCGGCGGGGCCGAAGGCGTAGCGCCAGAGGACGAACAGGAAGGTCACCAGGATCGCGGGCTCGCCGAACAGCAGCTCCGCCCATTCGAGCCGGTGCGGCAGCAGGGTGAACAGCCAGCCCACCGCCATCGCCGACCCCGCCGCCCAGACCAAAGGCCAGCGCCATGGCGACACCGGCGCGCCGAGCAGCCGCCCCAGCACCCGTGCCTTGATCATCGAGGTGAGCGCCAGGCTGGCCATCAGCGCCACCGCGGGGCCCGCCGCCTGCCACGCCTCAGGCCAGCCGAGCACGCGCATAGCGAAGACCAGGGCGAAGCTCAACGCCACCTGGAAGGCGATCATCGCCGCCGAGATCATCAGGTTGCGATGCCGCGCGACATAGACCAGCGCCGATTCGCACACGGCCCCGGTCGAGGCGAGCACCTCGGCGAACAACAGGAAGGCGAGCGCCGCAGTGCCGGCGACGAATTGCGGCCCCACCGTGCCCATCACCGCCTCACCGGGGATTGACCCCATCAGCGCAAGGCCGCCCTGCGCGGCGATGATCCAGAAGGCGACCTGCCGGACCTGCGTCGCGATCGCCGCCAGGTTGTTCTCGGCCAGGCTGCGGGTGATCACCGGGCCCAGGATCGGGTCGAACGAGGTCTTCAGCTTCTGCGGGATCGAGGCGACCTGCTGCGCCATGTAATAGATGCCGACCACGCCGGGCGCGAACAGCAGGCCCAGGATGAACCGGTCGACGTTGCGCGTGCCCCATTCGATCGCGTCCGCACCGGCGAGCGGTGCATTGGCGCGGGCGAGCGCGAACAACTCGCGAAGGTGCGGCGACCAGCCGGTCGGCAGGCCGTAGCTGCGCAGGAACGGCACGATGCTGGCGATCAGCGCCGCGGTCATCGACGCGACGTAGGACAGAACGAGACCGTCACGCAGCGTGAAGAAGGAGAAGGCCCAGGCGGCGATCGAGATCGTCCACGGTTCCACCACCGCGCGCGCGGTCACCGCCGCCTTGACGTTGAGGCGATAGGCCAGCGCCGCCAGGCTCACGTCCGACCAGGCGATCGCGACGACGATCAGCGAGAGATAGCGGTCGAGCCCGGTGACCGGCGTGTTCGGATACAGGATCTGGGGAAAGGCCCAGAGCACCGCGCTTGCCGCCAGTGAGACCACGCCGGCCAGCGCCAGGCCGTCCCACGCGACATGGGCATGCGGCCGCTTTGTATTCGCCAGCGCCTGCGCCAGCCCGCGTTTGAGGCCCAGTGTGGCGACCAGTGCAGCCAGTTCCACGACCACCACCGCGATGGCGAAGCGGCCGACCAGGTCCGGGCCGTAGAGACGGCCCGCGATGAACAGGAACGGGATGCGTGCGGCAAGGCGCAGGATGAAGCCGGCGACGTTGGTGCGCCCGCCCTTGGCCAAGGTGGCGAGGTCGCCTGCGGTACTCACGCCTCGGCCCGCCGCGCATCCATCCAGCGCATCGCCGGCGTGACGGTCACGCCGTGAAGCACCACCGAGATCAGCACGATCAACGCCAGGGCGTCCCACAGCACGCCTGCGTTGCCGAACTCGCCGTGGTTGAGCGCATAAGCGAGATAATAGACCGAGCCGAGCCCGCGAATGCCGAAGAAGGACACGATCAATCGCTCGCCGAAGGGCCTGCCGGTGCCGGCCAGCGACACCCAGGCGGTGAGCGGGCGGATGACGAAGATGCCGATCAGCGCGAATCCGACGGTGGCCCAGGTCCAGCCGGTCAGGAGCCCGGTGGCGGTGAGCATGCCGCCGAACACCACCAGCAGCACCATCATCAGCAGGCGTTCCACCTCGTCGGCGAAGTCGTGGAGCCGGTCGTTAAACTCATGGTCCTGCGCGGCGCGGCGCATCATCAGCCCGGCGACGAACACGGCGAGGAAGCCGTATCCGTGCGCAAGCTCGGTCAGCGCGTAAATCGCCAGGGTGGCGCCCAGGGCGACAAAGCCATCGCCGGTCTTGGACAGCTTCTTGTTGCTCGGCACCCAGTAGATCACCCAGCCGATCAACCAGCCGGCGCCCCAGCCGACCAGGCCGCCGACGGAAAGCCGGATCAGAACGGCATCGATTGCCCAGTCGCGCCAAACCGTTGCGGTCAGCCCGCCCGCGGCGATCGCCAGCGCCAGGCGAACAAACGGAAAGGCGAGCGCATCGTTCAGCCCCGCCTCGCTGGTGAGCGCGAAGCGGACCTCATCGTCGCGATGCGAATCCGGCCGCTCGATCTGGACGTCTCCGGCCAGCACCGGATCGGTCGGCGCCAGCACCGCCGCGAGCAGCAGCGCGGCGGGAATCGCCAATCCGAGCAGCGCCTGCCCGGCTAAAAAGAAGCCGACCAATCCCAGCGGCATCGCCACCGCCAGCAGACGCCAGGTCAGCCGCCAGCCGGAGAAGGAGAAGGGATGATCGATCTTGAGCCCCGCCCCCATAAGAGAGACGATGACGATCAGTTCGGCCAGTTTCTCGACCAGTATCGGCGTCTCGACCGGGTGCGGCACGAGCGGCGCGACTTGGGGCACCATGCCAAGCGCCGCGCCGATCGCGACGCAGACGATCGGCAGCGACAAAGGCGCGCGACTCAGCACCAGTGGCAGCCATGCGACGAGCAGGATCAGCAGCCCGCCGCCGAGCAGCGCCGGGACGTAAAGGTGGTCGATGGTCACGTCAGTGCGCCGCGCCCCAGCTCGGGCCGACGCCGATCTCCACTGCCAGCGGCACGTCCAGCACCACCGCCGGCTCCGCGGCGGTCGCCATGACGCGCTCGATCACCGGCTTCGCCGCCTCGACTTCGCCTCCCGGCACTTCGAACACCAGTTCGTCGTGCACCTGGAGCAGCATGCGCGTGCCGGTCAGCCCGGCTTGCGCCAGCGCCGGTTCCATCCGCGCCATCGCGCGCTTGATGATATCCGCGCTGGTGCCCTGGATCGGCGCATTGATCGCGGCGCGCTCCGCCCCCTGGCGCTCGTGCTGCACCTTGCTGCGGATGCGCGGGAACCAGGTCTTGCGGCCGAACAAGGTCTCGGTGTGGCCGCGCTCGCGCACGCTCGTCAGCGTCTCGGCGATGTAGCGGTCGATGCCGGGAAAGCGCTCGAAATAGCGGTCGATCATCGACTGGGCCTCGTCCGCGGTGATGTCGAGCCGACCGGCAAGGCCCCAGCGGCTGATGCCGTAGAGGATCGCGAAGTTGATCGTCTTGGCGGAAGCGCGGGTGTCGCGGGTCACCTCGCCGAACAGCTCCTGCGCGGTGAGGCTGTGGATGTCGTCGCCTCGTGCGAACGCTTCCTTGAGTTGCGGCACGTCCGCCATGTGGGCGGCGAGGCGCAGCTCGATCTGCGAATAATCCGCAGCGAGGATGACGTTGCCGGGCTCCGCCACGAAGGCGTCGCGGATCTGCCGGCCCACCTCTTGACGGATCGGGATGTTCTGGAGGTTGGGGTCGGAGGAGGACAGCCGCCCGGTCTGCGCGCCGGTCAGCGAATAGCTGGTGTGGACGCGGCCGGTCTCCGGGTTGATCTGCTCCTGGAGCGTGTCGGTGTAGGTGTTCTTGAGCTTGGTGAGCGAACGCCAGTCGAGCACGCGCGCGGCGATCTCCGCGCCGGGCGAATCCTTGTCGGCCGCTAGCCGCTCCATCTCGGTGACATCGGTGGAATAGACGCCGCTCTTGCCCTTACGCCCTCCCTTGAGGCCCATCCGCTCGAACAGCACGTCGCCCAGCTGCTTGGGGCTGCCGATGGTGAAGGGGCCGCCGGCAAGGCCGTGGATCGTCGTTTCGAGTTCGGCGATCTGGGTGTCGAAGTCGCGGCTGAGGCCCGCCAGCTTCTCGCGATCGACCTTGATGCCGTGCCGCTCCATCCGGCTGACTACCGCGGGCAGCGCGCGATCGACCATCTCGTACACGCGCGTGGCCTGTTCGGCGGGCAGCCGCGCCTTGAAGCGCTTCCATAGCCTGAGCGTCACGTCGGCATCCTCGGCGGCGTAGCGGGTGGCGGCCTTGAGATCGACCTCGTGGAATCCGATCGCCTTCTTGCCCGTGCCGGTCACGTCCTTGTAGGCGATGCAGCTGTGCTGGAGGTGGGTGGCAGCCAGCTCGTCCATCGCATGGCCGTGGCGACCTGCGTCGAGGTCGAAGCTCAGCACGATCGTATCGTCATAGGGCGCCACGCCGATCCCGCAGCGTGCCAGCACGGTCAGGTCATACTTGAGGTTGTGGCCGATCTTGAGAACCGAGGGGTCCTCCAGCAGCGGCTTCAGCTTGGTCAGCGCGACGTCGCGGTCAAGCTGCGGCGGCCGTTCGGCAAACATGTCCGATCCGCCATGGCCCAGCGGAACGTAGCAGGCGAGATTGGGCGCCAGCGCCATCGACACGCCCACCAGATCGGCGAGCATCGGGTCCTTGGCCGTGGTCTCGGTATCGATCGCCACCCAGCCCTGGTGCCGCGCCACAGTGATCCAGCGGTCGAGCGCCGCCTCGTCCACCACCGTCTCATAGGCATCATGATCGCAGGGCGGGTCCTCCTCCAGCACCACGCCGGCGGCGGGCTCCGGCTGCGGGGCTTCGGCGACCGCGCCAAGCTTGGTGAGCAGCGACCTGAAACCGTGATGCTCCAGGAAGGCGCGCAGCGGCGCTTCGGGGATGCCCTTGAGCTCCAGGTCCTCCAGCGGCTCGGGCATGTCGCCGTCGCACTTGAGGGTGACCAGCACCTTCGAGAGGCGCGCATTGTCGGCATGTTCGATCAGATTGTCGCGCAGCTTGCCCGCCTTCATCGTCGGCGCGGCGGCGAGCACGGCTTCGAGGTCGCCATGCTCGGTCAGCAGCTTGGCCGCAGTCTTGGGGCCGACGCCGGGGACGCCGGGAACATTGTCCACCGTATCACCCATCAGCGCCAGCACGTCGCCGAGCTTGTCGGGGCCGACGCCGAACTTCTCCTGGACGTACTCGGGGCCGAGCGTCCGGTTGTTCATCGTGTCGAGCATGTCGACCGAAGGATCGGTCATCAACTGCATCAGGTCCTTGTCGGAACTGACGATGGTGACGCGCCAGCCCTGCGCCAGCGCCGCCTGGGTGTAGCAGGCGATGATGTCGTCCGCTTCCAGCCCCTCCTCCTCGATGCACGGCAGCGAGAAGGCGCGGGTGGCATCGCGGATCATCGGGAACTGGGGGACGAGGTCCTCGGGCGGCGGTGGGCGGTTGGCCTTGTACTGGTCGTACAGCGCGTTGCGGAAGGTGCTCGACGACTTGTCGAGGATCACCGCCATGTGGGTCGGGCCATCGGCCTTGTGCAAGGCGTCGGCCAGCTTCCACAACATGGTGGTATAGCCATAGACGGCGCCCACCGGCTCGCCGTGCTTGTTGGTCAGCGGTGGCAGCCGGTGATAGGCGCGGAAGATATAGCCGGAGCCGTCGACCAGGTAGAGGTGGGGCATCGGCGCGGCTTAGCCGAAGCCATGGGGGACGTCACCAGCAACGCGCGGTCACGAATAAGCGCCTAGGAGCCCCTCTCCAGCCGCTCCATCGCGGCGATGTTGGCGGCGGCGGCGCTGCGATAGCTGATCAGCGCCGCGCCCGCCTCGCGGATCAGGTCCTGCCGGGTGCTCATCGCCACGCTGGTGTCGCCGATCATCACCGCGATCGCATAGCGGCGACCGTCGGGCGCGGTGAGCAGGCCGACGTCGTTGAAGCCGGCATTGCGGCGGCCGAGCTCCTGCCCGGTGCCCGTCTTGTGCGCCAGCTGCCAGCCTGCGGGCAGCGCCGCCTTGAGCCGGGCGCGGCCCGTCACCGTCGAGCCCATCGTGTCGAGGAACACGCGCGTCGAGGTCTCGCTCAGCAGCTCGCCGCGCGCCAGCCGGGCAAGCGCATCGGCGATGGCAAGCGGCGCGGCGCCGTCGGGCGGGTTGTCGACATAAGCTTCGAAAGCGGCCTGCCGGACCTCCGGTGCAAGGCGGGAACGCGCGAGCTGGAAGCCGTTGCCGACCGAATAGCTCTGCTGCCAGGTCAGCCCCGCGGTGCCGGACTGGAGCAGCCGCTCGCCCGGGCCGAAGCGGATGTCGCCCAGCTGCTTGTCCTCGATCGTCCGGCGCACCGCGGCGGGACCGCCGACCAGGGTGAGCAGGCGATCGTTGGCGGTGTTGTCGCTACGGGTCAGTGCGCGGGTGAGGAGGTCGCCGACGGTGGTGGTGTAGGCCCCCTGCTTGGCGACCAGATAGGCGATCGGCTGGTGGAACAGGGTCAGGTCGTTGCGGGTGATCGTGATCGGATCGTCGAGCCGGATCATGCCGCGATCGCGCTGATCGAGCAGGGTGAGCGCGACCCACAATTTGCTGACGCTCTGCTGGGCGAGGCGCAGGCGGCCGCCGGCCTCAATCGTCCAGCCCTCATCCACCGCACGGATCGCGACGCCGGCCTTGCCGGGAAAGCCCGCGATCAGCGACTGGATCTGCGCGCGTAGCCGCGCCGGCGCACGATCCACCGGCCGTGGACGCGGCTTGGGCACGGGGACCGAGACGACATAAGCGGGCGAACGCTCGGGCGCACGCACCGCCGAACGGGGCGGCTGTTCGGGGGCGACGCAGGACGACAAGGCGCATGTTGCCGCGATCGTTGCAAGCCTGCCCGCGCGTCCGATCATCCCGCCTTTTGCCCCCACGACCATGAAGGCGACCCTAACGGGGCTTTCTCCATACGAAACAGCAGGTTGCCGCGCTTGCGGTGAAGTGCGCCCGTGGCGCGGTGGAACGAATCGGCGCTCATGGCACCAGCACCGTGTCGACCGCTTCCACCGCGGTTTCGGGCCAGTCGAGCGTATAGTGCAGCCCACGGCTCTCGTGTCGGTGGAGCGCCGAGCGAACGATCAGCGCCGCGGTCTGGAGCAGGTTGCGCAACTCGATCAGGTCCGGGGTGACGCGGAAGTTGCCGTAATAGTCCTCGACTTCCTTGGTCAGCAGCTCGATCCGGTTGCGCGCGCGCTCCAGCCGCTTGGTGGTGCGGACGATGCCGACGTAGTTCCACATGAACCGGCGGATCTCCGTCCAGTTCTGCTTGATCACCACCTCCTCGTCGCTCTCGGTAACCCGGCTCTCGTCCCAGGCGCGAATGGCGGGCACCGGCGGCAGCGCGTCCCAATGATCCGCGATGTGCCGCGCCGCCGCCTCGCCGAACACGAAACATTCCAGCAGCGAGTTGGACGCGAGCCGGTTGGCGCCGTGCAGCCCGCTCTCGGTACACTCGCCCGCCGCATACAGCCCCGGCAGGTCGGTGCACCCGTCGCGGTCGATGACGATGCCGCCGCAGGTGTAATGCTGCGCGGGCACCACCG